>JAGXHV010000085.1 GCA_024636005.1 Bacillota bacterium | reverse complement strand
GGTTTGGGTAAAACTTGAATAAATGTCTCCAAGTGCATTGACCCAGGTATGGAACAGTTCGAACACCTTGAAATCGTATTTGGATTCAAAGGTATTGACAATCGCATTTTCACGCATGATTGCAGACAATTCCTTTTCCTCGTTCATCGCAGAAGCACCGTCCGCATTGAGTTCGCAGAATTTATAATTCCCTGGTCCATAATAGAATATGTCGAACCGCCCCATTGGAACAGTCACTTCGTAATCATGTGGCAATAGAATCAGTTCTTCAAGTTTCCCCTCAAAACCGAATAAACGCCTAACGGATTGTTCGGTTTTGTAAAGCTCGATAGTTCTTTCTACTACGTCCATCATCCCCGACAAAGCGGATTCGAATGTCTCCACATCCTTTTCATCATAAATTTTCGGGATATAAAGATAGGGCACAGGTTGACCTTTATATATGGCTTTTGATTTTGAAACCGCATCCCTCACTCTAAGAAAGTCTTCCAGATAAAAGGACTGATTGTCCATAATGGTCTCAACCATCTTAGTTTCAATTTTCATTCCCTACCTCCAAAACTTCTATACTTTTGACAAATGCTTTCTGATCTTCATCATATAATCTGTTCAAATATAACGACATTGACTGATCCCGATCCCTTAATGTGCTCAGCTTTTCAAGGGGCCACCGCTCATCACTATCAAGACTTTCCAGAGCCATCTTCATGATTTTGTCAGTGAGTGCAACAAAATCAGAATCCATCTGCTCATCCCTTTTGGTGAGCTGAACATTTTGTCTTCTCACCCATGCATCATCATATTTCAGTGAAAGTTCGTATAACTCATTAAGATTCCTTGAATCATAAAACAAGGCCTTAATGAGCGCCACCACGCTAAGATTATAAGGGTAAGGCAAAGCATCAGCCATTCGGATCTCAAGATACTTTTTCAGCCTCACATCCGGAAAAACCATCGTCTGGATATGTTCAAGGTCGGATATCTCAAGCGGATAATCCCCTAGAAGTTCTTCAAGAGGCTGATTTTTCGTATAATTCACCACACCATTTGACAAGAGAAGAATTGGTGGGATTTTAAGTAAATATCTTGCATAAGATTCAAAGTCGAATCTCGAGTCCAAACTGCCTGGTATAAGCTTCGAACGTTTGATGTCGGTCTCTTCCCAAATGGCTGTCCTACAGTTTCTTCCACTGTATTTTTCACCTTCGAAAATAGGCGTTGAATCAAAAAGGTTGGCCATGACTGGTGAAATAAAATTAGCGACTCTGAATTTCCTTATAAAATCTTCTTCATTCAAATAATCTATGGAAACTTGAGTTGATGCTGTACCCTTCATCATATTATGGCAAAATCGACCATGTTCCTTGAAATAATCAAACATCATAGCATATCTTTTCTTTGGCAGCAATTGTAATTCAGAGATCTTGGTTTTAGGATGATATCCCAGTGACACCAGCGCCTGCTCAGGTCTTAAAACCGCTTTGACTTCATTTGCGATAGCCCTGTAAACCTCGTCAACCTCAACAACTGTTTTCAGTGGTCTAAGACTGAATTCAATCTGACCGCCCGGTTCAAGCGTTATGGTGGATCCCGATTTCTCAAGACCTAGGATGTTACCATCCTCAATACCGATTATATTCCACCCGGAATCATGAAGCCGTTCCATGATCTCCTTTTGTCCACCGGGTTCACCATACTGATAGCTTCTAAGTGTTTCACGATTGATCAAAAAATGTTCCATCTCCGCACCCAAAAGATTGGCGCACTCTTTTGATTGTTCCAGAAAATAAGCTATATTTTTTTCGACGTATTGCTCCTTTGTATAAATCAATCCCTTGTTTTTCATAAATTCCTCTATCTTTTTTATTTCGTTCCTCTAAACATTATACCTTTTTCCAGTTCAAGTGAAAATGAATTATGTGTAAATATTTTTGGGAATTCAGTTTCATTTGATCCCCATCATAATCCATACTTCATACATGTCAATTGTCAAATCATTAGCATCGTCATTCGAATCTTGTCCCCGATGACCGCTTATTGATTTGAAATTCAAACTGACCACAAGTTTTCCACCAGCTCCTGGCAATCCGAACTCATAAGATGGCAATTCGTTTTGATTCAAATAAAAAGTCTTAGCATTGTCCTCAAGATTGATCTCAGCGATCACTTTGCCATCTGAAATAAACTTCAGTTCAGGTTGATCTTGGTCTTTTGATAGTACCAGGCGGCCGTCGATATCGACATTATCAATTGCGTTATAACTGCTACTTAGCATCATGTAATCGGCACCTGAGACATCAATCAATGTGGATTCGTCCTTATTATAGTAATTGAAATACGTCAAATTGTTGTTGCCTCTCCAGTAAGAGTATAGTTCAAATCCAAGTATTGAAACGGCCTTATCCTGATCAAAATCCTTAGGCAAAGCCTTGATTTCCTCAATTTCATAGTTTCGCGTCAAAAATTGGATCTGGTCAGACACTTCAACCTTCTTCATTTCATCCAGTTCCGGTCTGGCAATGAAGTTGCCATTTGCATCTTTTAGTCCATACTCTATGAACATGGTCTCCAGTCTGGCATTTTGATCCGTAAGTGTCACCGAGTAACCTGAAAACACTCCAAAAAAAGAAATTCCAATAAAAGCTATAAGCATCAAAATCACTGGCACGGACGTGTCTGTTTTCTTAACACGCATGATCGCAAGCGCAAAAGCCAAAAAGAATGCAAGCGACACCACAAAATATCTTGGCATTGTGATGCCGTAGCCATCAATTCTGATTCCGATGGCAATAAAGAGCATCACTATAGGGACTATCATGAGCGGAATGTAAATATTCATGAATCTTTCCAGCCATGGGACTTCATCTTTGAGGTCTCTGACAAAGAAAAGAGTCAACACACTCACAGTGGCATACCAGAGCACCAAGTTCCCAATCAAGCCTTGAGGCAATTCAAACTCAATAAGAATTTTCACAAAATACGCATATAATATCACGGTATAAACACTGACTATAGGTAAGACAATGTATAAAAACAGTGTCTTGAATATTTTCGAGTAACTGGAAAGTTCAACGTCCTCATCGATTTCAGGAAAACTTCCCAAAAAGAAGGTCACACCGAAAACTCCTGCCAAAATGATGAATAGATCAAAATAGATGTTTTCATTGAAGTTCAAATTGAACAACGATTCAATCGTAAAAATCATCATCGAAATACCACCGAAAATCACTCCGGCATATAGTGCAGTCAAAAAGAATCTTCCATACAAGTATAAAATGTACTGTGCCAATCCTTTACGGTTATAAAAATACGGCACAACAAAAAACCCGATAAAAAGCATCGCAAAAAGCGCCATGCAACGGATCATGAAATACTCGTTCAGGCTGTCAGGGATGATCATATAATAAATTCCCGCCAACACGACGGCCACTGCATTTAGTACCAAGCGTCTAATAAGGTTGAGACGCCATTTTTCGGTTGCGAGTTTAAGGCCAGTGGTGATCGGCATCAAAATAGCAAGTGCCATCATGATTTTTTCAATATAAAGGCCATTTGGATTATCATAATCCATGTGAGTTCTCACAATGATCATAATCACCAAAAGCAAAGTTACAAATAACGTTTCAGGAAATCGCTCAACTGAGCGCTTAAGTTTATTGCCGGCAAAAACGAAATATTGTGATAGGCGTTTCATCAAAGCACATCCTTTTTAATTAATAATTCAGCAATTTGAATAATATTGGTCGCTGAAGCCTTTGAGCCACTTCCACATAGCCTCCCTTCCCGGGATCTTAGTTCCCGATATCTAGGGTGATTTTCCACTGACGGTTTGGTTGCAGTTTCCAAATCGTAGTGTATTTTCCTGTTGATTCTACCACATTTCCCTCTGGATCCTTTATTTGCCTTACATACTTACCATAAGTGTATCCAAGCGTGCCATCCACTGAGAGATCGCTATCAATCGGCTCCCACCTCAGATTGAATCCAGGCATGGAAAAAGCACTTTCCATCTCGTTTCTAATTGCTGATGGTCCGATGATGTCTATGCCTTTTCCTACAATCATTACACCGTCCTGCGCAAAATATGATGCCCATGCCTCAACACCACCTACAGAAGTATCGTGGTCAAACTGCCTATCCAGGTCCATAAGTTCTTTCCTAGTCATAATTTCACCTCCAAAAAAGTATCATACATTAATATATTACCACATTTTTGTATACTTGAATCAATTGCATCCGAGCTGGTTTTTTTATGATAAAATACAGTTATATGGACACATTTCAAGGAGCTCACATGAAACCAATATCATATAGGACTCTCTGGGGCTTTGGTGCCGGCAACTTAGGTTTTGGCCTTATTTCACAGATTATAGCAGCTTATTTGGTGTTTTATGCCACAGCCATACTTGGCATGTCCGGTGCATCGGTAGGTCTACTCGTCAGCTTAGGCATCATATGGGATGCTGTTTCAGACCCGATCATGGGTTATCTTTCCGATCACACCCGGTCAGATCGTTTTGGTAGGAGGCACCTTTACCTTCTCATAGGAGGTATTGGAGTCACGATACTTCATGTTTTTCTATGGAACATTTCCATTGAACTTTCAGGCAGTGTCAAGTGGTTCCTCATGGTATTCTATGTGCTTTCCATCAAGACTTTCATTACAATTTATATCACACCCTACACCGCTCTAGCAGCAGAAATCAGTGATGACTATACAGACCGCACTCGAATCCAGGCAATAAAGACTATTTTTTTTCTGATTGGACTGTTTTTAGCCACCGCTTTCGTTATGGCCATATTTTTCAAAAGTACCACTCTATACCCAGTAGGACAACTCAATCCTACCGGTTATCGCAACATGTCCATATTTGGCTCTGTGTTAATGTTCCTTTCAATGACTTTAGCTTATAAAAGCACCAAACATTTGATTCCTGAACTCAATGCCAGGTTGCTTTCAAATCAAACCCCGACCTTTAGTGCCTTTTTCAAGGAGATGGCTTTGGCATTTTCAAATCTCGACTTCAGGTCAGTGGTTTTGGGTTATCTGTTTGCAAACGTCTCAAGCGCTCTCATCAGCACGCTTGCACTCCATGTTTACACATTCACTTTTTATATGAACAATAATGGAATCGCACTAATTGTAGGCATTCAACTTATGTCCAGTATTCTTAGTCAACCCTTCTGGATTCGATATTCTGACAAATACGAGAAAAAGAAAGCCGTCCACACAGGTATTCTCATTGCCATCGGTGGTAGCCTTTATTTCATAGCTTGCGTCTATTTCAAATCCATTGTCCAAGCGAATATACTTTGGTTGATTCCATTTGGAGTGCTGGCAGGTTTCGGTACAGGTGGGCTCTTCACAATGCCACAAGCCATGGTCGCTGACGCGGTGGATTCAAGTACACTCATCACCGGAAAACGTCAGGAAGGTGTATTTTATGGCACTTTGACACTTTGCTACAAATTGTCACAGTCCATCGCTATTTTCGTACTTGGGATTGCACTTGACTATTTAAGATTCAATCCCGACCTTCAGGTTCAAAGTGAATTTACCGCTGTTGGACTTGCGCTACTACTCTCTATTGGTAGCATAATCAGTTTTGGGTTCGCCTACATGAGCTACAGCCCGTACAGTCTCACCAGAGGCAAGATGCTTGAGATTCACAAACAGATTGATCTGATGAAGGCATCAAAATAATAAACCGCTGGAGGCACACATATGTTCAATCTCAATGCGTTTTTATCCTATGTCATTGTCGTCACCTTCACTCCCGGCCCAAACAATATCATGTCCATGGTCAACTCAGGAAAATTCGGATTTAAAAAGACATTCAAATTCATGCTTGGCGTTGCTTCCGGGTTTTTTATCATCATGTTGCTTTCCAGTTTCTTTAATCTTTTCTTGTTTAAGGCGATGCCTCAGATTCAGATTTTCATGAAAATTCTTGGAACTGCGTATCTCCTATACCTAGCCTCTAAAATTATGGGCTTCGATCCAATTCACTGGCTCATGGGAAAAGAAAAGAAAAACCATGGTAATGGTGCCGCGGTCATGCGTTCTTTCAAGACTGGAATGCTTTTACAATTCATCAATCCAAAAGCAATTCTTTATGGCATCACCATTGTTGCAAACTTCATCATCCCTTTTTATGATAAAGCCTATCAATTGATTTTATTTGCATTTTTTCTATCGGTTACTGCCCTTGTCTCCGTATGCAGTTGGGGATTGTTTGGCAGTTTCTTTAACAAATTTCTATCTAAATATGAAAAACCTTTCAACGTGGTCATGGCTCTACTGCTCGTCTATAGCGCTTTGACCATTCTTGGAATCGCATAGTGTCCGTGAAACTGGACGTCGTTGATTAAACAATTCACATACTGGGTAATTATAGGATAACCAAATAACACCACCCGGAGGTGCCAAGATGAATTCACTTAAACTCGCAGAAAAAAGACATTCAGTAAGAGAATACAAACATAAAAAATTGTCCGAAGCAGATCGGCAATATTTGGATCACCTATTAATTGAAAAACCGTCAATCGCACATGCTTCCAATCTGGAATTTCATTTTGTCGAAGACGGATATGACATGGCGCCTCTACTTGAAGGCGTTGCAGGCTATTTTGGAATGATGATTGAAGCCCCACATTACTACGCGATCCTTTGTGATAAAGAAAGCGTCTGTTCCAAACTCGTCGGTTACGTGGGCGAATGGCTCATTCTCAATGCACTGAAAGAAGACATTGGCACTTGTTGGCTGGAAGTCATCAACAGTGACGAAGTGAAATCGATATTGAACATCGACAGTCCCAAAGAAGTCGCAGCACTGATCGCGATAGGTTATGGCAAAAAAGAGCTACAAATGTCAACCATCTACGCCACATCCGGCAGTGGCAGCCTATCTTCACTCACTGATATGGGCTACCCCAACATCGATCCACACAATCAAAAAGGTCCAGTGAGTTACCGCAAACCCATCACTGAACTGGTCTATCTCAACGAATGGGGCAACACTCCCGAAATTGAAGAACTGGAAAGAATGGGCATCCATGAGGCACTCTTTTACATGAGACTTGCTCCATCATATGGCAACAGGCAGCCTTGGTTGTTTATGATCAAAAACAATCAAATTGACTTGATCATCAAAAAAACAGATTTGATTGCAAAAACCGTTCAGTGTATTGATGCAGGCATTGCAATGTTCTATTTCGAAGTGGGGTTGCACGACATAGGAATTAAAGGTGGATGGAACTTATCGAATTTTAAAGCCGACTACGACATCCCTGAAAGTTACAGCATCGTCGGAAGATATGAATATTGAGCTTGATAAATAAAAGACTGTGATCCGTTAGGATTACAGTCTTTTTTCATGCCCTCATATCATTTTGATTTAAGTGTAATGTTTTTATGATGGTCCATAAATACCACGTCCAGTCCAGTAATCCCAGCAATCCATCTTATCGTTTCTGGAGTATAAAATGAGATGTGGCTTTCATCTCTCCTATAATGCCACCCCTCAAATTTGGCGTCATCTTTTGGATGAAATTGAGTCATAATTGCTAAAATGCCATCTTTCGAAAGCAAACTTCTGAACAATCTGAAATACTCTAGCGGATCATCCAGATGTTCCACAACCTCCGTCGAGGTCACCAAATGATACGTTTTTCCTAGATAAATCTTCTCAGGTGCATAAAACTTATCATAGATATCCATTTCATAACCATAGTCTCGTTTGAGCAATTCGGAAAGAACAGGTTCAGGACCACTGCCAAAATCAAGCCCTTTTTTTCCCTCAGACTGAAATCTAAGGATTGTTTCATTTATAAAATTTCTGAAATAGGCAACATACGTCTCATCTTCTATCGAATTGGTGTGTCTGTTATATATTACAAATTCCTGATTTTCCGAAACCCGACAATCCACATCTTTTGAAATGTACTCACACCTATTACAATAGCTATATTTTGTACAATCTCTTTTCACTTCGATTGCTCTTGTCTCAAAGCCGCAGATTTTACACTTGGAAACCATAATCTTTCCTTTCCTTACGCATTTTTCAGATTATAGTTTACCATGAAGGACCTCTGTTGTCGACTGAACGTCAAAAGATTC
>JAGXHV010000014.1 GCA_024636005.1 Bacillota bacterium | reverse complement strand
TTATCCCGCGATGAAGATAAAGTCAAAGCATATATGGATGATCCATATTGTGGAAACGTACATACAAGTGGTTTTTATTATGATTTTTTTGAGAATTTGATAAGAATTTTCTATTATCCTGAGATTTCAAATGAAAAAACAAAGATTCCGATGCTTTTGATGTCTGGTGCCATGGATCCTGTGGGCGATTATGGCAAAGGAGTGGTTAAGTCTGAAAAAATATATAAGCAAAATGGATTCATGACGACCATGAAATTATACCCAGAGGGTCGCCATGAGATGCTGAACGAAATTAATCGCTCAGATGTTTATCAGGATATTATAAGTTGGGTACTATCTGTTGTTTGAATCAATTGATGTTTTCAATTATTTTTTCAATATGGGACTCGATTTCATCGATGATGGCATCTGTATTGAGAGGTCCATCACAGCCTCCTTGGGATGAGCTTGAATTTCCTCCACCTTTGCAACCCATTGGCACGAAATACTTTTTGAACAACCCGTTCATGTCAATTTCATTTGGGATGTTTTGTGATTTACTGAGGACTATATGTGTTTTTTGAGCGTCTGAAGACGTTCCAATTACAATGAAATTGGGAGTTGAACAGATTTTGCTGCATTTTTTACGTAAGTTGTTCATTCCTGTGTTGACTTCAGATAATTTAACAACTTTTATGCCTTCATAATCCTCAAAGTTAGAAAGAATTGCATTAACTGAATGATCAAGAAGTTCTTCTTCCAAAAGAAGAATTTCTTTTTTTAATGTTTTGACTTGTTCCAAATTATTTTTTGCGAAATCTAAGACTTCATGTTCTTGAACCGAATAGATTTGCATCAAATCCGATACAATTTGGTTTTGATTATTAAATAAATCAAGGGCATAAAGACCACAAACGAACTCAATTCTGACTCCGGTTTTATAATTCTCAGTCTTTTTGATTTTGAGAATACCTATTTCAGCTGTTGATTTGGTGTGAGTTCCTCCACATGGTGAAAAGTCAAAATTCTTAATTTCAATGACCCGTATGTCCTTTGTGACTTTTGGTTGTTTTCGAAGTGGAAGTTTCCCCAGTTCATCTTCAGTGGGATAATGTGCCAGGACTTCAATATTGCTCCAAATGGTTTCGTTTGCCATGGTTTCAAGTGCTGAGAGATCATCAGGCGTCAGTTTTTTATCGAGATCGATGGTTACATAATCTTCACCAATATGAAATCCTACAGTTGCAGCATCGTATAGTTTCTCAGCACATGAAGATAATAGATGTTGCCCTGTGTGCTGTTGCATCAACGCAAGTCGTCTTTTACCGTCAATTTTGCATTCTACAGTTTGCCCAATAATCTTTGGATCAACGAATTCATTTAAGATATGAAAGATTCGATTTTCTTCAATTAGTGTATCTATGATGTCATAGCCATTGATTGAACCTCGATCTCCGGGTTGACCGCCACCTTCAGGATAAAAATATGTTTCATCAAGGACGATTGCATAACTGTTTTTGAGTTTCTCAACCGCAATGATTACGGCACTGAATTCATTGATGTATTGATTGCTTAAATATTTCATATATGACATACCTCCATTAATTTCTTTAACGTGTTATCATATTAGTATATAATATTAAACAGTAGGATTAAAGGAGAAGAATATGAACGCACATGAATTTGAAGAACTCTATACGGATTTTGTGGAATTCGCAATTTCTGATTGTTATAAGCAAGAACTGGAAACTGCAAAAAGATTTTTCGTTAATGAAAAGGATGAAAGCGATATAACCGGATTCACTGAATGGTTTATTTTTAACTATCCATTGGATTCGTCGGGTACTACCATTATAGATGAGTATTTCAAATCGAACCCATCCGATGATGTAAAACTTTCCAGGGAGTCGTTTAGGAGTATCTTTGAGATCTCCACAGAACGCGAAAAAATTTTTTTAACCGATTTGATCACAGGCGACCACTATGAGCTTAATGAATCAATTCAACATACTGAAGGACTTTACAGTCTCAGATTGATCTTTGATAATCATCTTTATACTGTTGTTGGAGATATTTATGAATTTGATTTACTCTATAAGGATTCATTGAAAAAGTATATTCTTGATCAATATAACCAATTGACTAATATTGGAAATCCGATTGATTTAAAAACATTCATTCAAGAACAAAACCATTTGATCTATAAGTTGATCAATATTACAGACGGTGTTTATGAAGAGAACATAGTCGATGAATCACTGCTGCTGCATCAAACGACGTATGCCTATAAAATGAGCAGTGATGCCTTGGTGGATTTATTACTCAATTTTGAAGTTCCGGTTTATCCCGATGAAGAAGACCTTGGTATTTACCGGGTCATGCTTGAGGATGAGCTTTTGGCAGAAATAGAAATTTTCGATAAAAAACTGAACGTATTATGCAATAATGAAAGTCATTTGAGACAAATAACTGAAATGTTTAAGCCGCTTTTGAGTAATGACTTTATATTTGTAAGCTCAAAAACGTATACACTTGAAGAATTGCTTGAAGAATAGTTTGACAAGAGTATCTGTTTGATAGTAGAATGAAACTGTGCATATATAAATGCACAATAGCAACAAAATTTGAAAGGAGTAGTTGAATAAACTATGGAAGCAGGCCCCTCGGAGGTTCCCGAACAGGAATATACTCCAATTAAAAAGCTCGAAATGACGGATGTACTGGAAGATATCAAAAATCTTCTTGAAAAACATGACAATCCCGCTGTAGAGCTTCAAAAGTATCTAAATAACGTTGAATCTAAAATTATTGATGAAAACAAACAAAAACTGGATGATGTGAATCAGGAACAAATCCGACTCTTGATTGAAAGACATCCTTACTTCAAAAACCCATCCACGTACCATATTAGATTGATTACTATTATGAAGTACTTAAAGAAAAAAGGAATCGATATTACACTCACTGACTTAGATTTATTGGTTGATGAAATCATCTTGTCTATTGAGGGTGTCGAAAAAATAAGTTATGGAAAGTACAGTAGGAGAAGATTTTAGTGCTATGCACTAAAATCTTTTTGCATAGGAGGTTCTTTTGAATCCGAAATTTGATGATTACATGATCCTTAAAAAACAATATGACACTGAGTATCAAATTGTTGAAAATAGCAAAATGAACACTGGAACAGTGTATACACCTAAAATACTTGCCAATCAAATGGTTTGTTTGGCGATTAAGAATCACTTGAAAATGAATCATCCTCATTTGGAGACATCCTTCATGGACCATTTCAAAGCTTACTTTTCAGGTGGAGAAATGAATATAACGAGTAGTGATGCCAAAATGTTCATTGAAGTGATTGCACCTTTGAAACTCATTGATTTGTCATGTGGTACAGGTTTGCTCCTTCTTGCATATATCGAATACATAATTGAACTGATTTCCATGACTGAGGAAAAGTCCTATGATTGGCTCAGTATAATATTGAAAGACAGATTATATGCAATTGATATCAATCCAATGGCGATCAATGTGTTCAAGGAATTGATCGGCGAACTTATCAAAGCTACTGAAATCCAGGTAGAATTTGAAAACGCTTATGTAGGAAATAGTCTTATTGACCATTTTCCTATTGACCTCTGTAGTTTTGATTTGATCCTTGGTAATCCACCATATATTGGAGAAAAAGGTCACTTGGAGTGGTTTTCTCCGATCAAAAAAACAGAATTTGGTCGTAGGTATTACGAAGGTAAGATGGATTATTTTTATTTTTTCATTTATAAAGGTTATGAGTACTTAAAAGATGATGGTACATTATGTTATCTGACTTCAAATTATTTTTTTACAGCTGATGGAGCCAATCGCTTGAGAAATTTCATGAGAAATGAATTTCATATTTCAAGTGTCATTGATTATGGGAATGAACACGTTTTTGAAACCAAAAAGCTTCATGCCGCACTCTATACGATGCAAAAGAAGGAAATCAATACGTCAATACTTTTTAACATGAGTTTAAAGCCCATCAGAGAAATGAAATATGATTCTATTTTTGATGACAACATGACTATTCATTTTGTGGAAGATCCCATCGTGGCGGATATTATTAAAAAAATGAAATCCTGTTCAGAATTTAGGTTGATAGAACGCTTCAATGTAAATCAAGGCATTGTGACAGGAGCGGATAGGAGCACAGATGGCGGAATTTTTGTTTATACGAGCGAAGAAGTCAAACAGCTTCCAAGTTCATTTCATGAACATTTGAAACCTTTTTTTAAAAATAGATCCATTAAGCATTATTTCCATGAAGATTCCACACCTTACCATGTGGTGTATTTGGATACAGAGCATGTCTCTAATGAGATTATCCAGAGTCTCGAACCTTTCAAAGAAAAACTGTCACGTAGAAGGGAAGTCATCAGAGAAGTCAGAAAATGGCACATGTTGACTTGGCCAAGAAAACGTATGATTTTTGAATCTGAAAAAATAGTTGTGCCACAAAGAGCAAAATCCAACTATTTTGCATATTCAGCAAATCCATTTTATGCTTCGGCGGATATTTACTATATAAGCGGCAAAAGCAGTATGACTTTGTCTCTAAAAGTATTGACTGTGATCCTTAATTCTAAGGCATATTATTTATGGTTGAAATTCAATGGAAAAAAGAAGGGGAATCTTTTGGAGCTCTATGCGACCCCTCTTAAAAACATGCCGATTCCAAAATTCTCACCTGAGCAATATATATTGTTGGAAGATCTCTCATTAGAATTGTTTGGTGAAGTAAAACCATCAAAAGACCGAATTGATTACATTAAAAAAATGGCTGATGTATGTGTCATGGATGCATTCAGATTCAACGAATCTGAAAAAATATTTTGTCAAAGTATTGAATAATTCCTCTTATTACCATAATATGGTAATAAATGGGAGGAATTATGAAAAGAACTCTAGTTATAGTCGCGCTATTCATCTGGATATTTTCTTTCTTTTTGATCGAGGACAATTATATTAAGACAGTGGAAAAGCATCGGTTGGATTTGCCATCAAATATTGAATCCGGTATGCAATTACACAGTTTTGAAGGTCGTGTCACTAGCTATGATCTTGAAAAAAATTCCATGATTTTTGAAACACAAAGCCCTTTATCCAACAAAATAATTCGGTATAAACTTTTGTTTAAGAATCTACCGGAATTGATGGAAGAAATAATCAATCAAAATTATCATTTCAATATAGAATTAGATTTGAATCAAAATATTTTCAGATCCCCGAAAAATCCATATGGTTTTGATTATGACTATTATCTTTTTTCACAGGGGATTCATGGTCAGTTTTATGTTCAAGGTTTTGAAGCGATAAAAACTAATACTGCATGTATGCATTGTTCGAGAATGTCCCTAAGAGAGATTGTCTCTGCAAATCTCGATACTCGATATTCGACTGAAGTCGGCTCATTTCTTAAGGCGATATTGCTGGGAGACCGATCTGACATGATCAATTACGATGAGTATAAGGATATGGGACTCGCTCATATTTTTGCCATTTCAGGTTTACATTTTGGATTGGTTTATAAATTGCTTCAAAAGGTGATAAAGTTCCCAAATCGTGCTATAAAATTCATTATCATTATTATGGTGTTATTGGCATTTTCAGCTTGGATTGGACCGAGTTATTCATCTTATCGCGCATTTGCCTTGATTGCGTATATGGAAGTTTCACGACTGCTTCATAGGAATCCCGATGTGATGACCGGTATTGCATTTTCATCACTTGTAATACTGATAATCAGACCTGCGGCAATACTCTCACAATCTTTTCAGTTGTCATTTTATGCCTACTTTTGTGTTGCAGTCATCTACAGAACTTTTTTTGGAAATCAATCCATTTCCAGAATTTCAAAATTGATTCAGTCCATTAAGTTCTCTGTGGTTTTGCAAATTCTGCTTATGCCTGCGACATTATTCTATTTTCATCAGATCAATATCTACGGATTCATAGCGAACTTTATCATAGTGCCATTGATTGGATTAATACTACCTGTCGCACTGATGGATCTTATATCCACTATATTGAGATTTGAACTGGCAAATAAATTATTGTCATCCACCTTGTCACTTCTGATTGAATGCATGGAAAAAATCACCAAACATCTTCCAAGCGAACTTTATAAACCATCATGGTTCAGACCTGATGATTATGGTCTACTGATTATTATTTTTGTCTTATTTATTGGGTTAAGAGGCTTTTACTTTAAAAAAAACACAACGAAAAAGATACTATACTTGGGAATAACTGTGATTGCCATATTAGGTCTTTTAAACGTCCTGCCTGATAATAAACTTGAGATTCAGTTCGTGGATGTGGGACATGGTGATTTTTCAGTTCTGAGGTACAACCAAAGAGTGATCCTCATTGATCTGGGAGATGGGTATATGGATTGTGCGGATTATCTCAAAGATCAAGGGGTTATAAGTGTTGACGCTGTCATTCTATCGCATGCGCATCAAGACCATATTGGTGGACTTGAAAAACTAAGGAGTTACTATGACATTGAGAACTTATACGTGAATCAAGAGACTTTTGATGTGATCACATCAAATGGGAAATTATCTGATTTGAATCTGACACTGATTGAACAGTCGAACAAAATCTTATGGAATCAAGTATTGCTTGATATAAAGCCAGTTGAATCCATTACCGACACCAATGACAATGCTTTGGTTGTGAAACTTGAGCATTTGGATAGAACGGGATATTTTTTAGGGGATATCAGTGAAAGTGTAATCGATACCTTGTCATTTGATGAGAGAATTGATTTTGTCAAAGTACCGCACCATGGGTCTATGACATCCATCAACGAGGCTCTATATTCAGATCATCTCATTTCAAATGCAATAATATCACATAGCATGAAATACAGTATGCCAAACGCAGATGTGGTTGATTTGATGCACTCGAATAGGATCAATGTTTTTTCAACTTATACCAATGGCACAGTAGAGTTAATATTCAGTGGTGATAATTTGATTCTCAGCACTTACCTTAATGACAACAGATGACGATTTATGTATAATAGAATGGCTGAATATAATCACTGAATATAATCACAGGGAGCGTTTCAATGGATTTTTTAACCTATTTCAAACAGATCAGTTCAGGGACTCTCAGCCAACTGGCTGTATTCACGGGTCCTGAAGTGTACAATATTGAACATACCATCAAATATATAGAAGAGAATTTTTTGAATGGGGATTATAAGGATTTCAATTTTACTAGTATTGATATTTGTTCTGATGTGGACTCAATCATAAGTGCTGCATCGACATTGCCATTTTTTGATGATCGAAGAATCGTGATTTTCAACAAAACTGGAATTTTGAAGCAAATCAAGGAAGAACAAGAAACAAAACTGATGAACTTTTTAAAAGACTTGCCTGAACATCTAGTTTTAATCTTCAACGAACAAGATACGGATATGAGAAAAAAACTTGGAAAATGGCTTAAGAAGGAATCGGAATGGGTGGTCTTCGATAAACTGAATCATTCAGAATTCATCAAATGGACAGGTAAAAAGTTTGTTGGGTATGGCAAAAAGGTAGATAAGCATATTTTAAACTACTTTGTAGATAGAATCGATTATCTTGATGCGGCTTCAGAGAAAAATTTATTTGATGTGGATAATACAATCAGGTCTATCTCTGGAACAGTAGGGGAGATTACAGAAGAAATCATCAATATGTTTGTCAACGTACCAATTGAACATAACATTTTCAAGATGATGGACGCCATCAGTATGAATGATATGTCAAACGCCATACAAGTTTTGAACCAATTTATTTCGAGTGGTGAGCCGGAAATCAAGATTTTCTCTATGATCTCTCAGCAGTTCAGAAACATATTCAAACTTAAATTGCTTTTGGCATCAGGATATACCAGCAGTACTGCCGCAACGAAACTTGAAATACATCCTTTTGTGGCCAAAAAAGCCAGTGCGTTTGCCACAAAATACTCAATGTCACAACTGAACCGAATTATGGTGGTACTTGAAGAAACCGATTTGTTGCTAAAATCAACAGGGCTCAAATCACAATGGATGATTGAAAAGGCTTTGTTTGAAATCGCTCATTTGAAATAAACCAAAAAAAGACGAAAGCGTACTACATGAGTACGCTTTTTAATATTTGATCAAATATTAAATTGACACGGTCTATTCGGGGAATTTCAAAATTGATGCAGAGTAAACGTTATTCAGCCGCAGCGTTTAATCTTTTTCTTAATCTTGAAATTTTTCTAGATGCAGCATTTTTATGGAATAATCCAGTTGCAGCATTTTGAGCCATTTTCTTTTCGAAGTAATTGAATTTTTCTTCAGCAACTTTAATATCGCCAGCTTGCAATGCTTCTAAAAATCTTTTCTCTGCAGTTTTCATTGCAGATTTCTTAGATTTGTTCAAAGCTGTTTTTTTGCTGATGACAAGAATTCTTTTCTTAGCTGATTTAATATTAGCCATTTGATTTCACCTCCCCGACGAATTTCAACAGACTTATTCTATCACGCCTTACGGTTATAATCAAGAGATTTTCATTAGATATGGGGTTAAAATTTATTTATATATTTGTGATGGTGAATGCAGTGTGGTATAATTGATGTTGCACTTAATATTCACACGAAGATTTAGGAGGAACACATGGCAAGTGAAAGACAGAAATACATTCGAAATTTTTCGATTATAGCACATATAGATCACGGCAAGTCCACACTGGCCGACAGATTGATTGAAAAGACAGGTTTATTGACTCAAAGAGAGATGAAAGATCAAATACTAGACAGTATGGATCTTGAGCGTGAACGTGGAATCACCATAAAATTACAAACTACCAGACTGGTCTATAAGGCGAATGACGGTCATGAATATGTGCTGAATCTGATTGATACTCCTGGCCATGTGGATTTCACTTACGAGGTATCCAGATCTTTGGCTGCCTGTGAAGGAGCGGTTTTAGTCGTTGACGCCACTCAAGGTGTTGAAGCTCAAACGCTTGCCAATGTTCATTTAGCGGATGAACAAGGACTCACAATTGTTCCTGTTCTCAACAAAATTGATTTACCAAGTTCCAGACCAGCTGAAATCATCGCTGAAATAGAAGAAGTCATAGGGATTATCGCAGAAGATGCTCCGCAGATTTCCGCAAAGGATGGAACCAATATAGAAGGTGTTTTAGAAAAAATCATAGCGGATGTCCCACATCCAGAAGGTGATGAAGATGCACCACTGAAAGCACTGATTTTTGACTCATATTATGACAGTTACAAAGGTGCGGTTGCATTTGTTCGAATTATGGAAGGTTCAGTCAAAAAAGGGGATAAGATCCTGATGATGGCCTCCGACAAGAAATTTGAAGTAGTTGAAGTCGGCATATCAGTTCCAACACCTCTTGCTGTACCCGAGCTCAGAGCTGGAGACGTTGGTTATATCACAGCAAGCATTAAAAATGTGAAGGACTGTCGTGTTGGTGATACTTTAACCCATGCTGTAAAACCAACAGAACATGCATTGCCTGGATATAAAAAGGCGACATCAATGGTTTACTGTGGTATATATCCCGCTGAAGGTGAAAGTTACGATGAGATTAGGGACGCACTTGAAAAACTTCAATTGAATGATGCTGCGCTTTCGTTTGAACCTGAGACATCGGTTGCACTTGGATTCGGTTTCAGATGTGGTTTCCTTGGACTATTACATCTTGAAATTATCCAACAGAGAATTGATCGTGAGTTTGATCTCGAGATCATTGCAACAGCACCGAGTGTTATCTATAGAGTCACAAAAAATGATGGTGAAGTGCTGATGATCCAGAACCCTTCAAATTTGCCTCCACTCACAGAAATCCAAATGATGGAGGAACCAATCGTCAAAGCCAATATCATTGTGCCGAATGAATATGTCGGCAATATCATGGACCTTTGTCAAAACCGAAGAGGTGATATGATTCATATGGATTATCTGGATCCTAAGCGAGTTGTTCTTCATTATGAATTACCACTCAATGAGGTTATTTATGATTTCTTTGATGCCTTAAAGTCAAAAACACGTGGCTACGGGTCGCTTGACTATGATTTCCTTGAATATCGTGAGTCCGATCTCGTGAAACTTGATGTATTGCTTAACAAAGATCTGGTGGATGCATTCTCGATGATTGTCCATAGATCAAAAGCAGAGAATAGAGGACGATTGATCTGTGAAAGGCTTAAAGAAGTCATTCCTCGTCAAATGTTCGTTATCCCGATTCAAGCCGCTGTTGGCAGTAAAGTCATCGCCAGAGAGACCATCAGTGCCATGAGAAAAGATGTCCTTGCCAAGTGTTATGGTGGCGACATCTCAAGAAAGAAAAAGCTGCTTGAAAAGCAGAAAGAAGGCAAGAAAAAAATGCGTCAACTTGGAAACGTTGAAGTTCCACAGCAAGCTTTCTTATCTGTTTTGAAATTTGAAGAATAATTATAAACCGGACAATCGATCGTCATCAGAATCAAGTGACATCGATTGTCCTTTTTTGGAGGTTGCAAATGGAAAAAATAGGTCTTTATGTCCATATACCGTTTTGTCATTCCAAATGTGCTTATTGTGACTTTTCATCGTATGCCATAGGAAATACTCAAAATGAAAATGCAATAATCAGATATATCCAAGCATTGTTAAATGAAATGGATTTATATGAGGAAACACTGCGAGATGTTGAGGTTGAAACACTATTCATCGGTGGTGGTACACCAACATGTATAGATGGAAAATATATTCATGAAATTATAGCTCATCTGAAAAAGAGCACTCACTTCTCGAAAACCGCTGAGGTGACAATTGAATCCAACCCGGGTACGATTACAAATGAAAAGCTGGACCATTACTTATCGGCTGGAATCAATCGATTTAGTGTGGGACTGCAAACCACGGACAACAATCTGCTGAGTTCAATAGGAAGGATTCATGATTTCAATACATTTGTCACTTCCTACCGAGCCATCAGGGATGCTGGAATAAAAAACATCAACGTAGATATCATGTTTGGTCTACCAGGTCAAACTCTTGAGAATCTTCATCACACGCTGAACACGCTTATTGATCTCTCGCCAGAACATATCTCTGCATATGCGCTTAAACTTGAAGAGGGTACTCCAATGTATGAGGCTGAGAAAAAAGGACTTATTCATATGCCTGACGAAGACCTTGAGCGGACTATGTATCATACAATCATAGAAGTTCTCAAAAAAAGCGGTTACCATCAATATGAAATCTCAAATTTTTCAAAAAAAGGTTTTGAATCCAGACATAATCTTGTTTACTGGAAAAACAAACCTTATTTAGGATTAGGACTTGCGGCACATTCTAAAATGAAACAAGTTCGTTTTTCAAATGAGACCATCATGTCCAAGTATCTGGAGAAAATTGAGAATGGAGATCAACCGACAATAGATCAAGTGGACATCTCTGAAAGTGAAGATCTTTTCGAAACCATCATACTTGGACTCAGGCTCAATGAAGGACTGGACGTACACCTGATAAATGAGAGATACGGCATTGACTTTTATTCTGAGAACGAAGCCGTCATTATGAAGCTAAAAGATCAGGGGCTGGTTCAAATGACTGATGACAACCTCAAATTGACTTTAAAGGGAATCGATCTCTCCAATCAAGTGTTTTTGGCATTTATGAATGATTAACAATTTGTAAACACGCGAAAAATATCAAATACAAGGTTGACAAAAGTGCTATATCGGAGTAATATATTTATAGAATTAGCACTCGATTGATATGAGTGCTAACAAAGTAGGTGGCTATATGATTTCTGAACGTCAATTGAGAATACTGGAAGCAATCATCAGTGATTTTATCGATACAGCGCAACCGGTGGGTTCCAGAACGATCTCGAAAAAATATCCACTTGGTGTAAGCTCCGCAACCATTCGCAACGAGATGGCGGACCTTGAGGAACTTGGTTATTTGGAACAACCTCATACATCGTCAGGAAGAGTACCTTCGGATCTGGGGTATCGATTATATGTCGATTCAATGGTCAACTTCCATTCCATAGGCATTGACGAAAAAGAGATTATTCAATCGATGCTTAGAAATAGAATCATCGAAGCAAGTGACCTAGCCAAACAGGCTGCTAAACTTCTTTCTGAGTTTACAAACTTGGTGGCGATAGTGACCATACCAAAGTTCAACAAATGCAAACTGGCAAATTTGAAGCTGATCAAAGTTTCCGACACCAGAGTGTTGTTGATTATGGTGACGGATACTGGAATTGTCAAGAATATTCAACTCGCGATGTCGTATACAGACCAATTCATCCTAGACAAAGTATCCGATACCATGTTGAGCTTCTTGTCAGGTGAGACTATTGAGAAGATCGATGTTCGTTCGATTCTAAAACTCAAAGACAAATTACAAAATTTAGGTACTTTTGTAGATTACCTAATTCCAATTTTGAGAGATGCTCTAAAATCACTTAATGGTACAGAGCAATATGCTGAGGGGCTTTCACATATCCTCTCCATTCAAGAATTTGCTGACTCAGAGAAGGCAAAAGTAATATTTGATTTTCTGAGAGATCCTAAAAATTTGGAGATTTTTCTTGATGAGATATCCTCAGATCAATTGTCTATAAAAATAGGTTCTGAAATTGGAATTGATTCATTGGATGCATGCAGTATCATTTCATCCACTTATAAAGTTGATGGGAAAAGCGATGGGAAAATAATTGTTTTAGGTCCGAAAAGAATGGATTATGGAAACGTTGTCTCGATAGTCAACTATATCAGCAACACTTTATCAGATGTCTTTTCAGGCATTAATCTATAGAAGGAAGGTGTTTCAAAGTTGCCGAAGAAAAAAGAAAGCAAAAAAAAGAATGAGGACGATATCTTGAAAAAAAAGAATAATGAAGTAGAGCAGGAAATAAACGAAGCTGAAGAAAAAGATGGTTTTGAACAAGATGCTGTAAAAGAAGTGAATGTGGAAATTGAATTACAAGCGACCATTGATCAACTCAATGACAAATATTTGAGATTGAATGCTGAATATCAAAATTATCGAAAAAGGGTTGAGAAAGAAAAGGCGGATATATTCAAGTATGGCATAGAAAAAATGATTGTGGAATTATTACCTACAATGGATAATTTCGAACGCGCACTCAGCTCAAAAAATACTGAAAAAATGGATCAAAAAATTCTTGACGGATTAATAATGATTAAGAAATCTTTTGATGCTTTTTTTGATAAACATGGAGTTAAAAAAATGGAAGCACTCGGTCAACCTTTTGACCCTGTGAAGCACCACGCTGTTATGACCGAATCTGTTGAAGATTCAGAAAGCGAACACGTCATTGAAGTGTTACAAGATGGCTATTTAATGAATGACAAAGTCATTCGTACAAGTATGGTAAAAGTATCTAATTAGAATTTAAGGAGGCTATATTATGGCAAAAATAATTGGTATTGACTTAGGAACCACAAACTCATGTGTTTCAGTATTGGAAGGCGGCGAAGCTGTTGTAATCCCTAACGCTGAAGGAAATAGAACCACACCGTCGGTTGTTGCGTTTACAAAGACGGGAGAGAGATTGGTTGGTGAAACAGCAAAAAGGCAAGCAATCACGAATCCTGACCGCACAATAAGTTCAATCAAGCGTGAAATGGGTCTTGACCACAAAGTGAAAATTGATGATAAAGTATATTCACCACAAGAAATTTCAGCAATGATTCTACAAAAATTGAAAGCTGATGCAGAAAGCTATTTGGGAGAGAGTGTAACTGAAGCTGTAATCACAGTTCCTGCATACTTTACAGATGCTCAAAGACAAGCTACAAAGGATGCCGGTAAAATCGCAGGCCTTGTTGTCAAGAGAATCATCAACGAGCCAACTGCAGCTTCATTGTCATACGGACTTGATAAAACCGACAAGCAACATAAAATCATGGTATTCGACCTTGGAGGAGGAACTTTTGACGTTTCTATCCTAGAAATTGGTGACGGAGTCTTTGAAGTGCTTGCAACAAACGGAAACAATCACTTGGGCGGAGACGATTTCGATAAAATTGTTATGGACCATTTGGCTGAAACCTTTAAAAGTGAGCATGGTGTTGACCTCAGAAATGACAAAATGGCCCTTCAAAGATTGAAGGAAGCAGCAGAAAAAGCAAAGAAAGAGTTGTCATCAACTCAATCTACAAACATCAACTTGCCATTTATCACTGCTACTGCAGACGGTCCTCTTCACCTTAACATTGACCTTACAAGATCAAAATTTGAACAATTGACAAAACATCTTGTAGATATGTCCATAGAGCCAGTGAAAAAAGCACTTAAAGATGCTGGTTTAAGTTCAGGTGATATCGAACAAGTTATCCTAGTAGGTGGTTCTACGAGAACTCCAGCTGTACAGGAAGCAGTAAAGAAACTTATCGGTAAGGAACCACATAAGGGAATCAATCCAGACGAATGTGTAGCTCTCGGCGCCGCAATTCAAGGTGGAGTGCTTTCTGGAGACGTCAAAGATGTCTTATTGCTCGACGTTACTCCATTATCACTCGGTATTGAGACGTTGGGTGGAGTGTTCACAAGATTGATTGAAAGAAACACAACTATTCCAACCAAAAAAAGTCAAGTGTTTTCAACAGCTGCTGATAACCAAACAGCAGTGGACATTCACGTACAACAAGGCGAGCGCCAAATGGCTGGAGACAATGTCACTTTAGGTAGATTCCAATTAGACGGAATACCACCAGCAAGAAGAGGTGTACCTCAAGTCGAAGTTACCTTTGATATCGATGCCAACGGCATTGTAAATGTTAGTGCCAAAGATCTTGGCACCGGAAAAACTCAGCACATCACAATCACAGCTTCCACACATCTTACTGATGAAGAAATTGAGAAAAAAGTCAAAGAAGCTGAGATGTTTGCAGAAGAAGACAAGAAGAAAAAAGATCTCATAGAAGAACGCAACAAAGCTGACAATATGATCTATGAAATTGAAAAATCCCTCAATGATTTGGGAGAACAAGTATCAGAAGATGAAAAGACGGATATCAATGGTAAAATCGAGACACTCAAAGCATCTATGGTAACAGATGACATAGATAAAATCAGAAGTGATTTCGAATCATTGACTAACGCTTTCCAACCGCTTGCAGAGAAAATATACGCTAATGCTCAAGCTTCAGAAAATCCTGAAGGTCAAAGCTCAAATAACGAAGATTCTGTTGACGAAGCAGATTATGAAGTGGTAGACTAGTAGAGTTAAACGGTAAGGCACCTTATGGTGCCTTGTCTACTTAAAACAGAAAGGCGGTATTGAGAGTGAGTAAAAGCGACTATTATGAGTTGCTCGGCGTAGATAAAAATGCAGATGAAAACGAACTCAAGAAAGCTTATCGAAAATTGGCAATGAAATACCATCCCGATAGAAATCCTGATAACAGTGAATCAGAAGCCAAGTTTAAGGAAATCAATGAGGCTTATGAAATTTTGAGTGATCCTGAAAAAAGAAGACTTTATGATCAATTCGGACACGCTGGCGTCAACCAGAACACTGGTGGCGGTGGAGGTTTCGGTGGTTTTGAAGGCGGAGGATTCGGTGGCTTTGAGGACATCATCAATGAGATGTTTGGAGGCGGATTCGGTTTTGGTGGCTCAGGTGCAAGAAGAAACGGGCCACGTAAAGGTAAAGACATTCGCGTTGATTTGACCCTTGAATTCGAGGAAGCTGCATTCGGTAAAAAGACTACTATTGAGTACTTCCGTACCGAAACGTGTGATGTGTGTCACGGTGACGGTAGTGAACCTGGTACTTCTACACATAAATGTACTACTTGTAACGGAACAGGAGAAGTCAGATACTCCCAGCGCTCATTATTTGGAGAATCAATCAGTGTCAAACCATGTCCAACATGTAAAGGCAAGGGGGAAACCTTTGAAAAACCATGCCATCAATGTAAGGGACACGGGATTGTCAAAAAGAAATATTCGAAAGATGTCGAAATTCCTGCTGGAGTGTTTCATGGCGCCAACATGCAAATTCGAGGTGAAGGCGATCTGGGACAAAACAGTGGCCCGAGAGGCGATGTCATAATTGTGATTCGCGTTAAGTCACATAAGCACTTCACCAGAGAAAACAATGATATTTATTATGATCTTTGGGTCACTTATGCGCAAGCGGCACTTGGAGCTGAAGTTTTGGTACCGACACTGGACGGCAAGGCTAAATTCAACATTCCAGAAGGTACTCCGAGCGGTAAACAGTTCAAATTGAAAGGCAAAGGTATTCCTGTACTCAACGGTTATGGTAGAGGCGATCAATATGTCAAAGTCAACGTTGAGATTCCTAAAAACCTCACCAAGAAACAGAAGGAATTGTTAGAGGCATTCGAGATGGAGTTTACTGGAAAAAAACAGAGCACATCCACAAGTGAAGAAACTACAAAAGCTTCTACAAGTAAAGGTAAAAAAGGTAAGGAAGACAAAAATTTTTTCGATAAAATGAAAGATGTCCTAAGCTGATCCGTTAAATCCACAACCTACAGGATGCTCTCCTGTGGGTTGTTTTATGTGCTGGACTCGCAACTTTCGGTGTGGTATAGTTATCGGTATAAATCATATGAAAAGGATAGGGATTAATATGGCATGGTATGAAATCAGTATAAAAACATCCATTATGAGCATTGATGCAGTAAGCAATATATTTTATTCAGAAGGTGCAAAGGGTGTTCAAATCACAAATCCAAAAGATCCTGATATGGATGGGAATTCATCTGGATTATGGGATTTTTTTGATCCTCAAAATATTGAACTCGATTTTGACGGCGCATTGGTCACGGCTTATTTGGATAGAGATGACATCACTGCCACGGCCTTAGTACTAAAAGATAAGGTGAAAGGATTACAGAGTTTTGGACTGGATCCGGGGCTGGCTGAAATCGATTATAAGATTGTATATCAGGAAGATTGGGAAAATGAGTGGAAAAAATACTTCAAACCATTTCGCTTGGGAAACAAAATTGTTGTCAAACCAAGTTGGGAGTCCTTTGATATAAGTGAAGGCGATATCGTCATTGAGATTGATCCGGGTAATGCCTTTGGGTCGGGGACACATGAAACCACTTCACTATGTATTGAAATGATTGAAAAATATATAGACGATAGTTATACTGTCGTAGATGTCGGGTGTGGCAGTGGAATCCTCTCTATAGCGGCTGGTTTGCTTGGAGCGAAGTCTGTCATTGGAGTGGATATTGATCCTGTTGCGGTCAAAACAGCTATTGAAAACGTAAAACTCAATCATCTTCAGAATACAACAGACATCAGACAGGGTGATTTAATTTCTGTCATTACAGAGCAATCAGAACTGGTAGTAGCCAATATTATTGCTGAAGTCATTATAGAGCTCGTTGATGATATAGATAAGGTGTTAAAGCCAGAAGCGCTATTCATTGCATCGGGAATCATACTCAGCAAAGTTGACTCTGTAAAGAACAAGCTGGAGAGCTCCGGTTTTGTAATAGTCGAAATAATTGAAAAAGGGGAATGGGCAGTAGTCGTGTCTAGAAAGAAATGAGGACATTATGCATAGATTTTTTTTAGATCGGGAAGATATCATCGGTCAAAATACGATTCAAATGAAAAATCCCAGTTCCATACATCATTTGGTAAGAGTGCTTCGAATTCAAAACAAGGAACAAGTGGAACTCATCTCAAATGACTTTGTATATTTGTCTGAAGTCCATTTCATTTCCGAAAGTGAGATTGTATTTGACGTCATTGAAAGATCAAACCATATGAATGAATCCGATGTTTCCATAGATTTGTTTCAATGTCTCCCCAAAGGCCAAAAGATGGAACTGATTTTACAGAAGAATGTAGAACTTGGCGTTCGTCATTTTTATTTGGTGGAATCCAAAAGATGTATAGTGGAATTCAAGCCTAAAGACATTCCGAAGAAAATTGAAAGGTATGAAAAAATCATAAAAGAGGCTTCGAAGCAGTCCAAAAGAGATTTCATCCCTGAAATTGAAGGTGTACTGAGTATGAATGCCGTAGCTGAATTGATTGCTGAGTATGATTTGTTCCTCATATTATATGAGAATGAGGAACAACTTAGCATCAAGTCGTGTCTTAAAAATCAAACGTTTAAGAACATTGCTGTATTAGTAGGTCCAGAAGGTGGATTTGATGATGCGGAAATCAAAAAAATAGAAGCAAATGGAGCAAAGGTCGTATCACTTGGTAAGAGGATATTACGCACGGAAACAGCTGGGTTTGTCGCAACCACTTGTATCCAATACGAATCAGGTGGCTTGGAATAGAGGAGATTAGTTGAATGAATAGAGTCGCATTTGCAACCTTAGGTTGCAAAACCAATCAATATGAAACGGATGCATTAATGGACCTTTTCTTTAAAAATAGATATGATATCGTATCTTTTGAAGATCTTGCAGACATTTACATCATCAATACGTGCACTGTAACACATGTGGGTGACAAAAAGTCTCGTCAAATGATAAGAAGGGCAAAGAAGAATAATCCGGAGAGCATCGTTGTAGTCATGGGGTGTTATGCCCAGATTTCCACTGAGGAAGTCAGTGAGATTGAGGAAGTGGATATAGTCATTGGCACTGATGCGCGGGGAAAGATACTGGAATATATCAATGATTATATAGAAGGAAAACATCAAAAGCCTTACGTGATTGTTGAAGACATCATGAACATCAACACCTTCGAAAATATGAGCCTTGACAGCGTTGCAACTCACACCAGAGCGTTTGTAAAGATTCAAGAAGGTTGCAATCAATATTGTTCCTATTGCATCATTCCATATGCAAGAGGACATGTTAGGAGCAGATCACCGGAAAATGTAGTGGAAGAGATTCTCAGACTTACTGATAAAGGGTACAAAGAGTTTGTACTGACTGGAATTCACATCGGTTCATATGGACTTGATCTAGAAAACACCCTACTTATTGATTTGGTTGAAGCCATTCATGATGTCGATGGGGTTGAACGCATTCGGTTAGGTTCGATAGAGCCAAGACTGATCACCGATTCATTCATAAATCGCATAAAAGTCTTACCTAAAATTTGTGATCATTTCCACTTATCATTGCAAAGTGGATCCGATACTGTGCTAAAAAGAATGAATCGAAAATATACCACTGACCAGTTTGAAAATGCAGTCAATATATTAAGAGCTATTTACTCAAATCCTTCAATCACTACTGATATTATAGTGGGATTCCCAGGTGAAACTGAGGAGGAATTCAACGAGACATATGAATTCCTTAAGAAAATTCATTTCAGCGAAATGCATATCTTCCCATTTTCAAAACGAGAAGGAACACCGGCGGCGACAATGCCAGATCAGGTTCCGTCTCAGACGAAGAAAAAACGTGCCGAAATCCTTTCTGTACTAGAAACCAGTTTTAGAGAGGACTATGTCGATCAATTTGAAGGTGAAATTTCTGAGGTGCTTGTTGAAGAACTGAAGAACGGTCTTTACATCGGCCACACTAAAAACTATCTAAAAGTTCAACTTAAAACTGAAAAAACACTTAAACTAGGTGAAATTTATCCAGTTAAGCTAAAAAAGATTGCACAAAATCAATTATTTGGTGAATTCATTTAAAAATTTTGATATAATGGTAAATGGACAGACAACGACGTGAAAGGAGGTGTTACTTAGTGGATTGTTTATTTTGTAAAATTATTAAAGGTGAGATCCCATCCGACAAGGTATATGAAGATGATTTTGTCTACGCTTTTAATGACATCCATCCTGAAGCGCCCGTTCATGTTTTAATCGTACCGAAAAAACATATTGATTCCTTGAATGCGGCGCAGCTATCCGATCAAGCTTTGCTTGGTCATATACAGTTGGTTGCATCGGAACTAGCGAAGAAAAACGGAATCGATGACTCTGGTTATCGACTTCTGACCAACGTCGGAAAAGACGGTGGTCAAAGTGTTTTTCATGTTCATTATCACTTGCTTGGCGGTAGAAATCTCAAATGGCCACCCGGTTAAAAATCAATGAAAGAGGTATTGATTTTTAGAAACATTTAGTGTATAATTACAAAGTATGTTCTAGGTACATTCCTCTGTACTATTAAAGAATCTATTAACGGAGGGAGGGAATGTGAATGTCTGGCATCAAAGTAGGAGAAAATGAAAGTATTGATAGTGCTTTAAAAAGATTTAAGAGAGAAACATCTA
>JAGXHV010000013.1 GCA_024636005.1 Bacillota bacterium | reverse complement strand
GGGTAGAGAACTCAAATCAACTACGACATTCATTAAGGATTTTAACGATGATATTATCGGTTGTATGTGCATCAATTTTGATATCACAGACATGCTTAGCGCCAGAAATGTGATCAATGAACTTTGTAAAGTCGATGAAAAAGAAGTTGAAGCTATAGGTGAAATCAATAAAGTGAACGATGTGCTATATGATATTGTTGAAATTACAATCCATAAATTCGGTCGACCGGTTATTTATCTGACAAAAGACGAGAAAGTCAATATCGTAAAGGATCTTGAGGAAAAAGGCGTATTTTTAATAAAAGGTGCCATTGATTACGTCGCAAATTCTCTTCAGGTGTCACGTTATACGATATATAATTACTTAGATGGCATAAGAGAAGGAAAATAGGAGGACAAGTAATATGTTAAAATCAATATCAACTGAAAAAGCACCAGCTGCTGTGGGCCCATACTCACAAGGTATGAAAGCAGGACCTTTCATTTATGTATCAGGACAATTGCCAATCAATCCTGAAAACGGAGAACTGATCAAAGGTGATATCAAAGCATCGACAAGACAATCTCTTGAAAACGCCAAAGCAATTATTGAAGCGGCTGGCGCAACTCTTAACGATGTTGTGAAAGTGACTGTATTTTTGGCTGACATCAAACAATTCGCCGATATGAACAGCGTTTACTCTGAGTATTTCACTAATCACAAACCTGCGAGAGCAGCATTTGAAGTAGCTAATCTACCACTTCTTGCTGAAGTGGAAATTGAAATGATCGCTTACAAAGTGACCGACTTATAATAATGAAAAAACCAGACATCTTATCCGAGTCTGGTTTTTTTCTGATTTTGTCTTCTTTTTATTTGATTGATTCTGAACATGGTCATGATGACTCTCCATAAGAAGAGTGCAAGTAGTACTTTGACCAATAATAATGACCAAGATCTTTTTTCAGTGGAAAAAAACTCTGTGATGTCGTTCAACAAATCTTCACCGATATATTGATCGTCTGAGATCAGTGCCACCTGATGAAGTAACGAATCATTCAGGTAAAACTCTTTGGTCCCTATGAATTCACCTTTTTTAAGAGGCAATTCAATTTGATTTGAAATGAGTTCCTTTACTTCGATATCTTCAATTTTGTATTCATTAGGTAAATCGATGGAGACTTCGCCGGCATAAATCGAGGATACTGCAGTCTGTTTTTTATTGGTTAATGTGACTGTTTTTGCTAAATCGCCAGATTTTGCAATCAGATGTTTTGTGGTTCCTGTGAAAGCATATTCCATCAATTTGCGTGTATCTTCGTACATTGCATCGCTTTGAGATTTTAATACGGCAGTGATAAATTGTCTGCCATCTTTGGTTGCTGAGCCTACAAAGCAAAATTGAGCCTCTGGAGTATATCCACGTTTGATGCCATCCGAGAATTCATATGCTATCGGTACTCGCGTGCCACCGACATCAATCAATTTTGTAGAACCTGCAATACCTTGATACATACTGTTTGTACTGTTCAAATACCTGGTCTCAGTTTTTTTGTTGGTTGGTGGAATTTCATACCGTTTCGTTTTTACTATAGTCCTGAATGTATCATTTTTCATTGCATACCGAGCGATGATAGCGAGATCATAGGCGGTGGAGATATGATCTTTGTTGTGTAAACCGTGCGGGTTTTCAAAGTTTGAATTCAGCGCACCCATCTCTGCGGCTCTGGTATTCATAACCTGAGCAAAGGCTTCAATTGAACCGGAGTGTTTTCTTGCAAGGACTTCAGCAGCGTCGTTGGCACTTGCAATCAAAAGGGCATTGAGCAATTGCTCAACTGTTACTTCTTCACCAGGTTCGAGGGCAATATGGCTTCCGCCCGCATAAGGCGACTCAGGATCGACAATAATGGTATCGCTTAAATTCATATCTTCAAGAATGATGATTGCTGTCAGAATTTTCGTAGTGCTTGCTGGAAAGAGTGGTGTATGTTCATTTTTGGAATAAAGAATCTGCCCCGTTTCGGCATTGATGATTATTGCACCATCAGCTATCAGATCAATTTCTGAAAATGTAGGAATAGAAATCATTAATAGTATTATAATGAATAACCCCAGTGTCGTAAAATACTTCATAGTGTCCTCCTCAGTTGTTATTTCTATTATAATGAAAACAGATGGTTGTGGGAACCCCAAAATATGTTATAATCAAACAAATATATGGTAATATTTAGGAGGATACGTGAAATATTTCAAATATTTGTGGTTGGTTATGATTTTTTTGACTATATTTATCAGAGCTTATGCATATGAACCAAGTTATATCAAAAGAGAAATCGTCCTTGAATCTACTCAAAGAGAGTTGCTACCCATTATCTCTGTTCTTATGGTTTATGATCCGGTTGATGAAGTCTATTACAACTTGGAAGAATTTAATGGTCTTTCAATTGAACAACTGACACACTTTAGTGGCATCGGTGAAGTCACAGCAAGTTCAATTGTAGAACATATTCGAGAGAGTGGAGGGCTTCAATCTTTCCATGAACTGACTGTAATCAAGGGAATAGGTGAGAAAAAGCTAGAAGGAATTCTTGAAAATTCCAAATAATTAAATCAAATGATGGTATAATATGACTTAACTACAACTAATTTGAGGAGGTGGATCAATGTCACAGATTAAATTGACTGAATATACAACGAGCGCTGGTTGAGCGGCTAAAATTGGTCCTGAGACCCTCGCACAAGTTTTGTGCGATTTACCAAAATTTGAAGATGTAAATTTACTTGTCGGTTTTGAATCATCAGATGATGCTGCCGTCTATAAACTTAATGAAGAGCAAGCATTGATTCAGACGCTTGATTTTTTCACACCTATCGTGGATGATCCATATGATTTCGGTCAGATTGCTGCTGCAAATGCACTGAGTGATGTTTATGCCATGGGTGGGAAGCCGGTTCTGGCGCTTAACATTGTTGGTTTTCCAAATTGTCTTTCCCCATTGATTTTGAAAGAGATCATGAAAGGTGGCGCTGACAAAGTCAAGGAGGCTGGAGCGCTTCTTGTCGGAGGACACTCTATAGAAGACGACGAACCAAAGTACGGATTATCAGTGAGCGGTCTTGTATCACCATCAAAAGTATGGTCAAATGTCGGTGCAAAAGTAGGCGATGTACTTATCTTAACTAAACCTATAGGTACTGGTGTACTTACAACTGCTCTCAAAGAAAATATGTTGGAATCCGAAACGGTTAAACATATTACAGCAATAATGGCTGGATTAAACAAATCTGCCTATGAGGTACTAATAAACCATACAGTTCACGCATGTACGGACATCACGGGTTTTGGACTGCTTGGACATGCGCTTGAGATGGCTAAGGGAAGCAATGTGTCATTTGAGATTGATCATAAGAGTGTACCTCTGATCAAAGAAGCTATTCCCCTCGCTGAAATGGGAATCATTCCTGCCGGGGCATATAAGAACCAATCCCATGTATCAAGATTTCTAGATCTGTCAGAAACAGTAGAAGAAGTCTATTACGATCTTTTCTGTGATCCACAAACATCCGGTGGTTTACTCGTTTCTGTACCTGAGTCAGAGGCTGAAGCGATTGTAATCGCCCTAGAAAAAAATAAAACTTTTGCTTATTCGGTTATTGGAAAAGTAGTAACTTTTAAATCGAAATACATTAAAGTAGACTAGTCATAAAGAAGGAAGACTATGAAAAATAATTTGCTTCGAAAAATACCCAAAATGGATAATTTATTGAACGATTTGCCGGATCATTATAAAGTTAGGTTCGATAACATCCATGTAAAGAAAACAATTAAAAAAATCTTGAATCAATTCAGGATTCAGATTCAATCCGGGCAAATTGAAACTTTTGAGAATTCTGACATCATGAATCAAATCGTAATTGAACTCGACAAGATGATAGAGTTCACATTTAAACGTGTCATCAATGGAACCGGAATCGTTTTACACACTAATTTAGGTAGAGCTGTAATCTCTGATGCAATCATTGAAGAGGTATCACCCCTCATGACACATTACAATACTCTGGAATATGATGTTGAGACGGGTAGAAGAGGTATTCGTTATCAGCACATTGAAGAGAAGATTTGTGCCATCACAGGAGCTGAAGCGGCTCTGATTGTCAACAACAACGCAGCTGCAGTGATGCTGGTCCTCAATACACTCGCTCAGAACAAGGAAGTCATTGTATCTCGCGGAGAACTTGTTGAAATCGGTGGATCATTTAGAGTTCCAGATGTGATGAAAGCAAGCAATTCAAAATTGGTAGAAGTAGGTACTACCAATAAGACACATTTGAAGGATTATGCAAGTTCGATTCATGAAGATACCGGTCTACTAATGAAAGTCCATACAAGCAATTATAAAATCCTAGGATTCACATCCTCTGTTGACGCCTCTGAACTCGTTGAGCTGGCAAATCATAACAAAATTCCTTTATATGAGGATCTGGGAAGTGGTTTGATTGTTGATCTTTCACCATACGGTTTTACCGATGAACCATTGGTTCAGGATTCAATCGCAAAGGGAATTGACATACTTTCTTTTTCAGGGGATAAACTTTTTGGTGGTGCACAAGCTGGATTTATAATCGGTAAAAAGATATATATAGATCAAATTAAAAAAAATCAGTTGTTGAGGGCATTTAGAATCGACAAGTTTTCTTTGGCGGTCATCGATCGAACGCTGAACCATTATTTTAGTCCCTCATATGCCATGCAGCACATCCCAACACTCAAAATGCTTGTGATTTCACAACAAGAGATTAAGGATAAGGTCTCTGAATTCATAAAGACTTTTGAAAACCGTCTTTCACACAGTAATATAATTATAACTGGGATTGAAACTATTGCTGAAGTGGGCGGGGGTGCTCTACCACTCGAAAGATTGACATCCTATGGAATCAGCATAGTACATGAGAAATCCCTCAACACAATTCAAAACAATTTGAGAAAATTTAAGGTTCCAATTGTCTCAGTGATCATCAATGACCAACTGGTTTTGGATTTCAGGACTATATCAGAAGATGAATTTGATGATTTGGTCAGTGGTCTTGAATATGCTGTAGCTGGAGGTCATCATGCGTGATACTTTAGTTGTGGGAACCGCAGGGCATATCGATCACGGCAAAACATCTTTGATTAAGGATTTGACTGGCATCGACGCCGATCGACTGGATGATGAAAAAAGAAGAGGAATCACCATAGAACTCGGTTTTGCTTATATGAGACTGAATGCTCATCAGCTTATAAGCTTCGTAGACGTCCCAGGTCACGAGAGATTTGTTAAGAGTATGCTTGCCGGTGCGATGGGGATGGACGTCGTCATGCTCGTTGTAGCGGCAGATGAAGGCTTTAAACCACAAACTTATGAACATTTGAATATTTTGTCCCACTTGAACGTCAAAAAAGGTATTGTTGTTCTAACAAAGTGTGACTTGGTCACAAGGGAAGACATTGATTTTAAAAAGGTGGAAATCAACGAAATATTGCAAGATACCTTTTTGGAACTTTCACCAATTGTAGAATACTCCACAAAAGATGAGAATTGCAAAAAAACGCTCATTGAAGTGCTAGAAACCTATATGAGTAACATTGACAGAGAAGCGACTCATGCATCGTCACGTCTTTCAGTCGATCGGGTATTTTCAGTGAAAGGGTATGGAACTGTCGTTACAGGTACTTTGATTGAAGGTAAGATAGGAGTAGGCGAAGTCATCAAACATTACCCATCTCTTAGAGATATTCGAGTCAAAGGCATTCAAGTGCATAATGAAAATGTGGACGAGGCGACTTTTGGACAAAGGGTAGCCCTCAATCTTGCAGTAGACAAGGATACAGTTGAGCGTGGAGATGTGCTTTCATCATCCGATCAGATTCCAGAGACTCAAATCATCGATGTTCGTTTAAAGACGGATTCTGGTATTGAATCCCCGATCAAACATTGGCAACGTCTGAGATTATATCATGGGACTCGAGAAATTTTATGTAGAATCGCAATCAAAGATCAACTATCCATTGAAGGAAATACTGAACTCGTAGTTCAGCTTCGACTTGAATCACCATTATATTGTAAAATCAATGATCCAATAATTATTCGTAATTTCTCACCGGTCATAACACTTGGAGGCGGTAGAATCGTTAATACACTTGCGAGAAAACATGTGTTATCGGACTTTGATTCAAGTGTGGATGATGAAGTGCTTAAAATACTTGAAAATACACAACAACCTTTCGAAATGAAAGATGAAATATATCATAACTTGCCATTTACAATCGATCAGTGCATGAGTGCTTTTGAACATCTCATTATAAATGGGGAACTTGTGAAAATGTCAGGTACTACTTATGCTTCCTCTAAATGGTGGTTGATGGTTGAAAATCGATTTATGACCATTTTAATAGAGTTTCATAAAGAGAATGCACTAAGAGCTGGGATGGACCGTGAGACGCTTCGATCGAGATTGAACCACGACCTGAGGCAATTGAACATCTCAAAAGGCGATTATACTGCGATTGTATCGAAACTTTCAAGAGAAAATAAAATTGAACTTTCTGGACAATTGATCAAAAATCCCAAACATGAAGTCAAGTATAGCGCACGTGAAAAGAGCATATTGGACCGTCAGATTACGCAAGTGACCAAAAATGATCTCAAACCAACCGCCATCAGTGAACTCATCATTCAAAGCGATCCTAAAAAACTACAGGAAGAATTATTATATCATTTGATTAATCGTGAAATTCTTGTTAAAATTAGTGAAGAAGCCGTTTTATCGAAAAAGGCATATTCCATGTGCAAAAAGTACTTAGTGGATCATTTTGAAAAGCATGAATTTCTCACTGTCGCAGAGTTTAGGGACTTACTTGATATCTCTCGAAAGGCGAGTGTGGAACTGCTGGAACATTTTGATAGGGAGAATGTGACTAAACGTATTGAAAATACACGTATATTAATAAAATAATGATTGGAGTGAAACTATGTCTGAGAAAATTTTAGTTGTCGATGACGAACCGATTTTGCTTAAAGGTTTAAGATTCAGTTTGGAACAAGAAGGCTATGAAGTTGAAACAGCAGTAGATGGTAAAGAGGCTTACGATAAAATTTTACAAAACACTTATGACGCTGTTATTTTGGATTTGATGTTACCTGGTATGGATGGACTCGAAGTATGTAAAAAAGTCAGAGAAAAATCAATGGTACCAATTTTGATGCTGACCGCAAAAGATGATGATTCGAGTAAAGTTTTAGGTCTTGAATATGGAGCGGACGATTACATCACAAAACCTTTCAACATGCTTGAGCTTAAAGCGAGAATTAAAGCAATCCTCAGACGTGTTCAGGTCAGCGATCAACATACAGCTTCGAATCTGATCAATCTGGGTGATTTCAATATCAACACTTTGGGAAGAAAAGTCACAATCAATGGTCAACAAGTCAACTTGACTGCCAAAGAATTTGATTTGCTGCTCCTTCTGATCATGAACGAGGAAAGAGTTTATTCCAGAGAAGAACTTCTTGAGACGATTTGGGGTTATGAATATTTTGGTGACGTAAGAACAGTAGATGTTCACATCAGAAGATTGAGAGAAAAAGTTGAAAGCAATTCCTCTCAACCGGATTATATTTTAACTAAATGGGGAGTTGGGTACTATTTTAAAAACAAAAAGAAAAGAGTTCTTTAAAAGCATTAGGTGGAAACTTGTTTCCACCTATTTAATATTGATAACCTTTGTTATGATCCTTACTATCATATTTGTTGAAGATTACCTCACCAAGAGCAACATTGACGAGGCTGAGAATAATCTACTCTCTCAAAACACACAGGTATCCAATCAAATTGCTCCTTTCATAGGTAATGTTGAGAATGAATATACTTACCGGTATGTGGAAGATATCATTAAACAGAATAGTTTTGAATACAATTCAAGAATCATCATACTTGATCAAGAGAATAAAGTGTTGCTTGATTCATATGATTTGCTGAATGATCAAAAAATTCATACTGAAGAAATTGATGAGGCTCAATTGGGATTTGATAGCGCAAACATATATGTTCACGATTCGAAATATGTATTCTATGCCGCAGTTCCGATTATAGAACATAATGAGATAGTGGGGACTTCATTTATCACTTCTTCAGCTGACTATATATTCGAGGATGTTGGAGAAATTATTGATAAATTACTTTTGATTTTCACTGCTGCCGTAGCAGTTTCAATTTTAATCAGTATATTATTTGCCCAAATCATATCCAAACCAATAGAGAAATTGACGGATTCTGTGCAGCATATCACGCTTGGAAAATATGATACCAAAGTTGACATTTCAAGTAAGGATGAGATCGGAGAACTAGGTGATGCGTTCAATATGATGACAACAAAACTGTCTCAGGTGGACGAACGGAGGAAAAAATTTGTTTCCAATGTTTCTCATGAACTGAGAACACCGATGACGTCCATGAAGATTGTATCCGACACTTTACTCTCATCGCCATCATGGGATGAGGCTGTTTATCGTGAGTTTATGCAGGATATCAATACTGAAATAGATCGACTGAACAAGATCATAGACAGTCTATTGTATTTGGTTAGAGTTGAAAAAGATGATTTGGATCTCAATTACAACATGACATACGTCAATTATTTGCTGGAGTGGGTCATCAAAACGATCAAACCGATTGCAGAAACAAAGAATATTAGTCTTTCCATGATCGCAAGCACTAAAATCCAGATCCAACTCGATCAGGAAAAAATTCAGCAATGTTTATTGAACATCATCGGAAATGCTGTCAAGTATACTCCTGAAAATGGCAAGGTCTGGATTGAGTTGATAGAACTTAAGGAACATATTCTCATCAATATCAATGATAATGGCATTGGTATCCCTGAAAAGGATATTCCTTTTATTTTCGATCGCTTTTATCGAGTAGATGAAGCCAGGGCACGTAAAACTGGAGGTACTGGACTTGGCCTAGCGATTTCACAGCAAATAGTGCTATTGCATCAAGGTAGGATTGAAGTGTCCAGCACCGTAGGAGAAGGAACGACTGTATCCATCAGATTGCCAAGAAAGTAGGGAAGATCATGAAAATTCCAATAAAAATTTTTATATTTCTCGCAATCATTATGGTATTGATTGTATCTGTTTTCAATCTGAATAAGCCCTATTCAGTCCTTGCAGATGAAGCATTTATCTCTCCCTCACAAGGTTCGATAAAAATCACCAGCAGACTTTACTATGTTTATGATAAGGCATTAAGATATGAAACCATGCAAATTGAAGTTGTTGATGGAAAATATGAGCAAGCGATCATCGAGGCATTGAAAGCAGGTTCTGATAATGACAGCTACAAGTCGCTTTTTGATCAGGATGTTGAAGTCATTTCAGTAGAGAATGTCAACAATACTTGTTATATCAATTTTTCATCCAGCTTCACTGAAACTGAAATTTGGAAAGATGAATCCATACATTTGTATATCTGGTCGATGGTCAACAGTCTAACTGAACTAAAAAGAGTGCTAAGAGTTCAAATTATGCTTGAAGGAAACCCGATTACCAATCCAATATTAGGTCAAAGTCTCTCAAAACCATTGACACGTGACGAAAGTCTTATTTATACAAAAGATAGGACTGCTGCAGATGCGGCAATCGATTTTATTGATTATATGAACTCCGGTCGATATGACTTGTCTTATTCATTACTTTCAGAAAATACAAAAGTGAATATGGATTATTCCGGTTTTATAAAGTATGCGAACGAATTCATGGTAGAGACTAAGGGCTTTTCAAGAACAACTTATTTTACAAAATCCATGGACGATGAATGGTTTGTATTTGTAAAGTTTGTTAAAGATTATGAAGGAGACGGTTTTCAAATTCAACTCTATGACAAATGGCGTGTCATTATGGAAGAAGGCTTATACAGAGTGGAACTTGAACATTAGTCTGACAAAAATAATTTATCCAATTGTAATCTGTTTGTTATGGTTAACATTACTATTGAAGCATATAATTAAACTAGGACATCTAGAAGATTGGAGTAAATTATGATTAAAAAAATTGTAAGAAAGATGGGAATGGTGATAGTACTCGCTAGTTTCATGATCACACCAACATTCGCCGAAACACTTAACTATAATGATGTGAGTCCCAATCATTGGGCTTATTCCACTATTGAGACCCTTGTTGAAAGTGAAATATTTATTAATTCAGAAACTTTTGGACTTGGAAATACCGTTACTGAATCCGACCTTGTAGATTGGCTTGTAACGATTGATGAAAAAATTCCGAATGATTTTGTACAAAATGTGCCCTCAGCGGTTGCCACTTCAAAAGAACTGACTCGTTTGGAAGCTCTTAAACTCATGATCACACTGATGGATTTTGGTGTTGTGGCAGACCAGATGAAACTTGCTGATGTACCATTTACAGATGTGACAGAAGACAAAGGATATGTTAAAATGGCTCTCGATTTTGGCCTCATATCAGTAAACTCGAATAAACTGTTCAGACCTGATGATTTGCTTAAAAAAGAAGAGGCTGCTGTTTTGATCAAGAGTCTTTATATCAAGCAAAGTGATGCCTTTGATCATTTGTTGAGCTATTATGCCATCAACTCATACAGTCAAGCAGAGTATTCTAGTGAACTTACCGAAATTGCACATGGTTGGAGTAGGCTTGAACTTTCATCTGATAAATCGGGTATAGTTTTAAATACAACTTCATCAAATAACAATGAATATCGTATTCCAAGCGGCTATAGAGATGCGCTAGAGGCCACTGAACAAGAGGATCTTTCTAGATATCTGATGGTGTTTGTAAAAGATGAGAATATTTATGATGCAGATTTGAAGAAAAGTATTCCATTATCCGAGTACATTTTGAAGAATGATTCTTTTCAGGACGAGACCATAACTGAGATCATGAAAGTTCTTGGTCAGCAAACTTATTTTTCTGGTGTCTTAGTTGATTTTGAAAATTTAAGAGGCGAATCTTCAGCACTTAATTTCAATGCTTTTCTCGATCAATTGAAGGAAGCGTTGAACCCTGGTGAATATAAAATTGCAACTGCGGTTCATCCAGCAAGGTCGAATGGTCAGCTTTATTATGACGGTTATGATTTCAAACATATTGGTCAGGTTTCAGATTTAGTCATTTTAATGGCTCACGACTATTATGCCAAAAGACTCTCTGAATCAGAAATGAGTTCAGGGCTTACGATAACACCACTTACGCCAGTTAATGAAGTGTATTACGCAATTGAGGCAATTCTAGATCCGGAAATAGGTGTGGATCAGTCTGAGAAAGTGTTGCTTCAACTCTCAATGGATTCTGCTCAATGGAAAGTTATAGATGGTAAAATAATCAATTCCACACCCTATCATCCTTCTTATTCAGCTCTATTGACTAGAATTGAAGAAGGCGCTATCGAAGAGTATTCAAGTAGATATCATAGTCCAAGCATCATTTTTAGAAATGAGAGTGACAATACACGTAATATAGTGTGGTACGAAAATCAACGAAGTATTCAGGCAAAAATAGATTTGGCTAAATATTTTGAACTTGGAGGCATTTCCGTTTGGCGTATGGGGACAATTCCATCGTATGAGGGAACATCTCTTGATATATGGCATCAAATCAAACTTAATTACTAATAAAAATCCCGCTGTCACAATTTATGATAGCGGGATTTCTTTGTATTATTGGCGGGGACACGTGGGAATCGAACCCACCCAGGAAGCTCTTAACCCCCCGTGCTGATTTTGAAGATCAGAAGGCACACCAGAACCCATCTGCCCCCATGGACTCAATACCTATTTTAACAGATTTAGTCTTATTTTCATATAATTTTAATTGTTTTTTAACACATCAATTTTATAATGTAAAAAAGGGTAGGAGGTAAACATGATATTAACTACAACCCCCTCAGTTGAGGGGAGAAGAATTTCCGATTACAAAGGAATTGTATTTGGTGAAGTAGTAAATGGAGTAGATTTTGTAAAAGATTTTGCTGCAGGTTTGACTAATTTTTTCGGTGGCAGATCAGGATCCTATGAAGGTGAATTGATCGGAGCGAGAGAAGAAGCTTTGAAGGAGCTTGAGAAACGTGCAAGAGCACTTGGAGCTGATGCGGTTGTTGGCATTGACATTGATTACGAAGTGCTTGGGCAGGGCAACAACATGCTCATGGTTACAGCATCAGGAACAGCTGTTGTACTTGAATAATTAGAAAAAGTAGGCTAAGTGCCTACTTTTTTTTAATTGTAAGTTTGTTCTCTTCACCCTTAATCAAGCGTTTGATATTGTCATTGTGTTTATAAATAACAAAAATTGCTAGTAAAATAGAAAAGTATAAAAGTCGTTCATTGCTGTATAACAGCGCAGTGAGTATTGGTAAAAGAATTGCAGTTGAGAGGGATGCAAGAGACATGATTCTTGTTGCGAAAATAATTATAAACTGAATTGTCAGCAGTATTACTAGAATCAGTGGCATTAAGACAACTAAAACTCCTGCAGATGTTGCGATACCCTTACCACCTTTGAATTTGAGCCAAACCGAGTAGCAGTGTCCGAGAATAGAAAAACCTCCGCCTATAATCCCACCCAAAGTTGAGAACAGTATAAGTCCAATGGCTGTCGGAATAATGCCTTTGAGAAAATCTCCAAAGAAAGCAACAATCCCGATTTTCAGTCCTAACGTTCTTACCACATTGGTTGTACCTGTGTTACCACTTCCATGTTGTCTGATGTCTATTCTCCCCATCCATTTTGGAACGAGATATGAAAAAGGGATGCTGCCAATCATATATCCAATGACCATCATTAAAATCAATTCAGTAAAGTTCATTTTTGCCTCCGTATTTTTTATGCGCATTATCATTTTAGCACAAAAAGAATTCAGTTAAAATATATATACTTAAGTGTTATAATAATATTATTAAAATTCAATAATTGGAGGTAATCATGCGCGATTCGTTCTCAAAAGACTCATTTGGTGAATATACACTTAAAGGTTACAAATGGTATAGCGGGTCTATTCCAAAAGCGATACTTATTATTTCACATGGAATGGCTGAAACGATTGAAAGATATGATGAATTTGCGAATATTTTAGTGCAAAATGATATCTTTGTCTATGGTCATTCACATAGGGGACATGGATTTACCGCTGGAAATCTCGCAAACTTAGGGATTATCGGTGACAATGGTTGGATGAAAATGAAGGAAGATTTAAGGAGGACCCTTGAATACGCCAAGATGGATTACCCAGGTGTGCCGGTTGTGCTTTTGGGACACAGTATGGGGTCGTTTTTAGCAAGAGATTTTTTGTTGGATTACAGTTCTCAAATTGATGCTGTCATACTTTCTGGTACAGGGTTTCAACCGAAATCTGTGCTTTCAGTAGGTAAGTTGATCGCTGGAATCGAATCCAAAATTCTCGGAGGAAGACATCGTTCAAAATTGATTGATAAAATGTCTTTTGGCAGCTACAATAAAAAAATTGAAACTCCAAAAACACCATTTGATTGGTTATCCCGCGATGAAGATAAAGTCAAAGCATATATGGATGATCCATATTGTGGAAACGTACATACAAGTGGTTTTTATTATGATTTTTTTGAGAATTTGATAAGAATTTTCTATTATCCAGAGATATCAAATGAAAAAACAAAGATTCCGATGCTTTTGATGTCTGGTGCCATGGATCCTGTGGGCGATTATGGCAAAGGGGTGGTTAAGTCTGAAAAAATCTATAAGCAAAATGGATTCATGACGACCATGAAATTATACCCAGAGGGTCGCCATGAGATGCTGAACGAAATAAATCGCTCAGATGTTTATCAGGATATTATAAGTTGGGTACTATCTGTTATTTGAATCAATTGATGTTTTCAATTATTTTTTCAATATGGGACTCGATTTCATCGATGATGGCATCTGTATTGAGAGGTCCATCATAGCCTCCTTGGGATGAGCTAGAATTTCCTCCACCTTTGCAACCCATTGGCACGAAATACGTTTTGAACAACCCGTTCATGTCAATTTCATTTGGGATGTTTTGTGATTTGCTGAGGACTATATGTGTTTTTTGAGCGTCTGAAGACGTTCCAATTACAATGAAATTGGGAGTTGAACAGATTTTGCTGCATTTTTTACGTAAGTTGTTCATTCCTGTGTTGACTTCAG
>JAGXHV010000084.1 GCA_024636005.1 Bacillota bacterium | reverse complement strand
TTTCCTAAGGCTAGTATAGTTTCGCTTCGATAGCATCTGTAAATATCAGATGAGACGCTAATAAGTTTCCTTCGGAAACTTAACTACGCGCTTTTTTGCTTTACAAAAAAGTAAGTACCAATTTGCACCTGTCCCCAATCGACTCCCCAATCGACTCAATCGAGTCACATCAACGACTACCATCCTTATGTTCAAACATCATATCATCCGCTTTCATGATACAACTGTCAATATCACCACAGATTTCATCGTCTATATCAATCACCCCGTAAGCAAGCGACGCAATATCCGTATATTTCCGAAACTCATCATTGATCCTCTTCACAATTTCACCCGCCGATTCCGGATCACAATCCGAAAGCAGTATCAAAAACTCATCCCCACCAATCCTAAACACATGATCAAGACTCTGCCGGGTCATGCTCATAGAGATTTCAGCAAACTTTTTAAGAAGCCAGTCTCCCTCTTGATGTCCCAACTGATCATTCACCTTTTTAAAATGATTGATGTCTATGACCACCATTGATATAGAATAACCCAATCTTTTGGCACGCCTTTTCTCATCCTCGAATTTATCAAACAAAAGGCGCCTGTTCAAAAGACCCGTTAGCGGATCACGTGTTGCAATACGCTCCAGTTCAGCATTCAGATCATTGAGTTGTTGATTTTTTTTAGCAAGTTCTCTTTGTGAATTGACCAGCTCGTTGTTGAGTTTGCTGATTTCATCATAATGATCAAATGCAATCGACTGCTGTTTCTTCTGTTCCTTGATCGTTTCCTTCAGCATCATCCTAAAATTGTTGATTTGCTCATTGTTGATCTTCATCAAATCTTCGTTGAGATTACCCAGGTCATCCTTGCGCAGAGTCGTAATAATCGTAAAATGGTCATCCTTTGCAAACCCAGATAGAAAAAGAGTTTTTACCTTTCCATCAATCATAAAATTGATTTCGTGATTGGATGCAATCTTCTGATTGTTCAGTTCCAGCATAAATGAAAGTGCCTTAGAAAAACTGTCCGGATGCACGTGATAGTAAAAACTCTGCCCGACGCCAAAATACATCGAGACATCTTTCTTTGGAAACGTGATTTCCTCAACCACACCCATGCTATCGCAGATCACCACGATTTCATAAAGATCTATCTTCATGGTCATAGAATTCCTCCTGTTCTCACAAGCTTTACTGAAATCTCAACAGCTTCCCTCGCATTTCTTGCATACCCGTCGGCACCAATCGTCTTCCAAAGCTGATCATCGACGATAAATGGATAACCACCGACTACAATTTTCACATCAGCACATCTCGGGTCTAACTTTACGGATTTAATCAAATCTGAAGCTTCTTTGATATGGAACGACATCGTCACTGAAAGTCCAAGTACGTTTGCGTTTTCTTTGATAAGGGTCTCCACAATACTCTTAGCAGGCATATTCGCTCCGAGATAATAAGTGTTCCATCCGGCGAACTCCATGAAATCGGAGACCATCCGTACACCGAGTTCATGCAGTTCGCCCCCAACGCACGCACCAACAAAAACCAGATCGTTTTTAGGGGTCGCAAAAATCAGCGGATAGAGCTGCCCCATAATCAGCTGCGTTGATGCAGTACAATAATGTTCCTCCGCAATGGTGATTTTATTGGCCTGCCAGAGCCTGCCAATCTCATACTGACTCTCATGAAAGATTTCCAAATAGATGTCTTGTATAGGATACTCCAGTTTTACAAGCTCCTGGACTAAAGCATTTGCCTTGTGGCGTTCGGCGTTCAGCAAATACTCCAAATAATTGTCTCTGTATTTTTTCAGTGGATGTTCTGCTGGAGTCACTTCTGATTCCTGATTCCCAGTCATGTCAATCAAATTCAATCCGTTTTTTATGTATGATCTTATGATTTCCACTTCACGGTCATCAAAATAATTCTCGATGATCTCGGAAATGCACTCTAAATTTACAAAGAGATACTTGACGGGAATCGGAATATTCTTCATCACATCCACAAACCAAAGCACATAATCCGAAAACAATTTTGGACTTGACACCCCGATGGCATCCGATAGGTAATGCAATGTATATTCAGTATCCCGGATACTTTTTTCAACAAATATCGGCGTGGCTCTTTCAACCAATTCAGGCATCTTTTGAACCTGCAGTTCATAAGAATCAATAGCGATTGACTTGATCTTGGTTTTGATCGCATCGCCTATTGCAACATCAGTAAATTTCATGCCAACACTTCCTTTTATTTTGATTATATTCCAATTTGTATGACATAACAATAAAATGCTGATTGGGGACAGGTCAAAACTGGTACCTAATGTACCAGTTTTGACCTGTCCCCAATCAGCATTCCACTATTCTATAGGACAAGTGAATGAAAACTGACTTCCAACCGCAGCTTCACTCTCAACACAAATTTTACCACCCATGAGTTCAACCAGATTCTTGCATATGGCGAGACCTAAACCCGTTCCGCCATACTTTCTCGTTGTCCCTACTTCGACTTGACTGAACCTAGTGAACAAAGACTTGGATTCTTCCTCGTTAATTCCAATTCCCGTATCAATGATAGTAAATTTCAACATTACTCTTTTATCATCACTCGGTTTAGCTTTTTCCAAATTGATCTGAATTTTGCCTTGATGAGTAAATTTAATGGCATTTCCAATTAAGTTCGACAAAATTTGCTTCAGTCTTAATGGATCTCCGATGATTTTAATAGGCACATCATCCCCGACTTGCATACCCATATCCAAATTTTTCTGAACAGCTAAGGGTTTGAACAAGGAAAAGATATCTGACAATAAATCACTTGGGTGAACTGAAATCTTCTCAAGAATCAATCGTTCGGCTTCAATTTTAGTATAGTCCATGATATCAGTCACCACTCCTCTGAGGGCTTCCGCTGAAACTTGAGCCAATCTCAGATATTCCCGTTGCTCCTCATTGACATCCGTCATCTGCAAGAGCTGGATCATTCCGATAAATCCGTTCATAGGCGTCCGTATCTCATGGGACATATTCGCCAAAAAATAACTTTTGGCAATATTGGCGCTTTCCGCAACTTCCATTGCTTCCACCAATTCAAGTCTGTTTTTTTCTTGCTGGGTGATATCAGTATATATTGCAAATCCACCCATAATCTCACGTTCTATTACAATCGGTACTCCCACTATATCCGCATAGATTTCTTTGCCATCTTTGCCGTATCGATGATCTTTAAATCTTACGCTTTCTCCAGCAATTACTTTCTGAGTATATTCTCTGGCACTATTAAACCTTGGTCCGCTCGCAATCAAATCATCAATTTCCTTTTTTTCCACTTCTTTGGTTGTATACCCGAACACTTCTGTGAAAGCACTATTGATGGATGCGATTTTATTGGTTTTATCAAATTGAATTATTGGTATGGGTGAATTTATGAATAATGCTTCAAACACATGTTTCTGATGTTCTGCCTGAAGCTCCTTCTCTTTGAGTTCGCTCAAATCATAAATCAGCCCCATGCCACCCCTCAAAGTTTGGTCACTATTGCACATCGGTGTGAACAGGGTGCTGACAAATGTTTCTTTTCCGCTTGTACAGGATGTATACATGCCTTCATATTTGCTCTTTTCACCACTGAGACACTTCATGATGACGTCCTTGAGTTTCACATCGGGTAATTCCAACATTTTGAAATTTTCGAGATTTCCCCTTGAGGTTCCAATGATCCTTGCAAAGGAATCATTATACTCCGTAAGAACACCCTTTGTATCAAATTGAAAGATTCCACTGGGAGATATCTCAAATAAACCTTTGAATTTCGCCTCACTGACTTTTAACTGATTGTAAGATTTCTCTAGTTTGATATAGGCATCATCCAATTCTATTGTACGTTTTGCCAATTTTTCATTTGTTTCCATGAGTTCATAATTTTTCTTTTTTTGATCAGTGACATCTCTAAGGACCAAAATAGCTCCCATCAATTCTCCATTGACCCTCTTGATTTGACTGCCGCTGCAAAGGACATAACGATTTTCTTGGTTTTCAGCACGAATCATAAGTTCCGCATCCTTCACATCTTCACCGTTGAGCGCTCTGATCAATGGATTTTCCATCATGGAGATCTTGGTTTCTCCGTCATAATGGTATAGATTGTATTCGTTTGACCACTCCTCTTTAGGAATGTTCATTGCTTTTTTTCCATGCCATTTCTTGGCTGGTTCATTGAAAATGATTGATTTTCCTTTTTCATCACATACAATTACAGCTTCGAACATACTCTCGAACAAAACATTCTTAAATGTCAGTTCCTTTATCAAAGCTTCTGTTCTATCTGATACTTTTTGCTCAAGTGTTCGTTTTGAACTTACAAGTCGATCACTGTAACTGTTTCGAAAACTTGTATCAGTGATTAATGAAAACAACACTTTTTTTCCATTAACGTCAATAGGTATTGAATTGACTTCAACATCTCGAATCTCATTGTTGGCAAATCTATGTTGAAAATTGAAAAAAGTTCTATTTTCTTTTGCTGCAAACCGCATTTCTTCAAAAATGATTTCGTCAGAAGCAGTATTGATATCAGAAATCGACATTATTCTTAAAACGTCTTCAGAGTAACCGTAATAATGCAGTGCAGCAGAGTTATAATCAATAATCATGCCATTTTCAGGATCAATGACTAAAATAGGGGTCGGGTTATTCTGAAAAAAGAAATCGTGAACCAATTGTTTTTTTATTTCACTGCTCATATCGGCCTCTAATTCGCTTTACTGACATTAAGGTGCACCTCAAAATTCTCGATAATCTCAGATATCAACACATTCTTTGCTCTGATTTTTTCAATGTTCTTTTCCATACAAGCCGCCTCTGCTTCAATATTTTCATAAGCACAAAACCGAATTGACAAATATACTTACAAGTTCCCGATCAAACTGCGTATCTGAACATCTAATAAGCTCTGATACAGCTTCCTGACTGCTCATGGCGTTTTTATAAGTTCTTTCACAAGTCATAGCATCATAACTGTCAATAATAGTCAATACTCTCGAAAAATAGGGAATCAGATTCCCTTTAAGGCCATTTGGGTAACCGCTTCCATCAAATTTTTCATGGTGCGAAAGAATGATTTCAGTGTACTGTGTCATTTCCTTCGAGCTGGAGAGTATACGACCCCCTATTTCCGGATGTCTTTTGATTTGAAGCCATTCTTCTTCGGTCAAACGACCCGGTTTGTTCAAAATATGCTCGTCAATCGCAATTTTACCAATGTCATGCAAAAGTCCGATCACCTTTAGATCTCGAACATCTTTCTCTCCAAGATTCAGTGCTTTACCCATTTTTTCGCAATACTCGCTGACACGTCTGGAATGTGCCTCTTCTCTAGGATTTTTGGCATTTAAAGTATGGATGACTGTAGCAAGCATACTGTTTCTTATACTGACATCTTCCAGAATTTTGTCTCTGAACATCGCATCTTCCGCATTGATCAAAACTTTTGAGATATCGTGCCTTTGCAGACTTTTGGTATCACTTCCGAATGCCATACTTATGTTTAATCCCTCATGGTTGAGTTTTCCGATTTCTTTTTTAATCAGTGAAATGTAATTTTCTGCGTCTAACTTATTCGTGTTGGGCAAAAGGATTGCAAACTCGTCCCCTCCCCACCTAGCAACCAAACTTTTGGCTGGACATGAATGCTTGATGATGTCTGCAATTTTAACCAAAAATCGGTCCCCGATATGATTGCCATAAGCATCGTTGAAAATTTTGAGTCCATTGACGTCTCCCATTAAAATTGAAAAAGGTAAGGCATCCCATTCTTCGGATATGGTCTCGATTTCCTTTTTAAAGTGCTCTCTTCTGAATAAACCGGTTAAAGAATCGATTTTGCTCAAATGAACGATGTCTAGTGTATTTTTCATCAATTCAATCGCATTACGCACTTTTAATGGTAAGGACACATTCATGGCCTCCTTGGAGAGTGGTTTTGAGAAATAATCATACGCACCGAGTTGTAACACTCTTTGCAATACATCCGTCTCGATTGCCCCGGAACAAACAATAACAGGAATATTTCTAGTTTTTAAATTGCTTTTTATTTCGGATAATAACTCGATTCCGTCTTTTTCGGGCATGATCAAATCCAAAACGCAAGTCATAATATTATGCTTAACAATCAAGTCTAATATATTCCTGCCGTCGGCGGATTCGAATACAGTCACTTCGGGCATATTTTTTTTTATAATCTTGCTCACAATGTTTCGATCCACCATTGAATCATCTATAATCAACACATTACAACTCAAATCGCACCTCATTTTCACTCAACTCATCGATTATATAAAATCGATTTTCTCCAAAACCTCTTTTAATTTTTCAATGTCTATCGGCTTTGAAGCATATGCATCACAACCATAATCGAAAGCCGTCTTGACAATCTCGGTTTCGCCAAGTGCCGTTGTCATAATAATTTTCGCCTTCTCACTAGGATCGAGTTTTCTTTGTGTCTCAAGATCACGAATGGCTTTAAGCACTTTCACACCATCTATTTTAGGCATCATGATATCCAAACAGATCAAATCATAGGGGTTTTCCTCTTTTAGTGCCAGCAGATAGGCGTCAATTGCCTCGAGTCCATCCACCACTAAATCACAGTCTCCATACTGCTTCAAAACCTTGCTTAAAAACTTTCTGCTGACCATATCATCTTCTACAACCAGTATTCTTTTCATGTGAACCTCCTTATTTTATATCTGTGAGCATGCTGACAATGTGATCGATTTGATCGAGTAATCCCAACACATTGTCGTACTTTTCTTTTCGAATTTCGAGTTCCATCTTGAATGTCAGATTCTTTAGTTCCTCAGCACTGAGTTCTTCAAATTTCTTTTTAAGCTGATTCGCCATTACTTCCACTAGTGTGAAATTATCCTGTAACATTGCCTGCCGGATTCTGTCAATCTTGATTGTCAATTCTATTAGATTTT
>JAGXHV010000083.1 GCA_024636005.1 Bacillota bacterium | reverse complement strand
ATTTTCTTAAATCTATCACAGCAGTCAAACTCTGTCAAGATTCATTTTTATATTGACCAGTTATTCGAACTTGTGGTATGATGGTTGCGACAATTGAATACCCTTTAATTTGACCCGAGAGGTCGAAAAGGAATAAAAATAAGTGGACAATGTTTCAGCTTATAATACCTTCGCGACTCGGCGAAGGTTTTTTTATTTCTTACTTTAAGATGATTCTGAGAAATCAAAAGGAGGATAACATGAGACATTTGATCGAACCAGAGGATTTGACGCTAGACGAAATCCTGGAGCTTGTTGATATGGGTCTTGAGATGCATAAGGACCCCAAGGCATATTCCAAAGTATGTGACGGCAAAATTCTTGCATCGCTGTTCTTTGAACCCAGTACCCGTACAAAGTTCAGTTTTGATAGCGCAATGATGCGACTTGGTGGAAACGTAATCGGTTTTTCCGATGCTGAGACCACTTCGGCAAAGAAAGGGGAAAGTCTGGCGGATACCATCAGAGTTATGGGTTATTACTCTGACATTGTTGTTATGCGTCACCCTAAAGAAGGCGCCCCAAAACTTGCCGCAGAATACTCCAGCGTTCCAATAATAAATGGTGGCGACGGCGGCCATCAACACCCGACTCAGACTTTAACAGATTTGATTACAATCAAAAGATTCAAAGGAACAGTGGATGGACATAATGTCGCATTCTGTGGAGATTTAAAATACGGAAGAACAGTTCACTCCTTGATCAGAACCCTTGCTCGTTTCGGGAGTAAAAAATTCTACTTAATCTCACCTGACGAACTCAAGTTGCCATCAGCACTTAAAAGACAACTTGTTGAGCGATATGGTGTTGAACTTGTTGAAGCAAACTATATGGAAGAGGTCATTGATGATATTGATGTGTTTTATATGACCCGCATCCAGAAAGAACGATTCTTCAATGAAGCAGATTATCTCAAACTGAAGAATTCATTTAAACTCACACGCGAAAAGTTGAAAAACTCAAAAGAAGATATGATTGTAATGCATCCCCTACCACGTGTCAATGAAATTGCTTATGATGTGGATAACGACCCTAGAGCTGTATATTTTGAACAATCTGAAATGGGTGTCTATGTAAGAATGGCATTGATTACAAAATTATTGGAGGTGGGTCCTTATGCTAGAAGTTAAAGGAATTGAAAATGGTATTGTCATCGACCATATGAAAGCAGGAAACGGCTTAAAAATTTTCAACTTACTCTTTTCAAATATTGAGCATCCTGTTGTTCTGCTCATGAACGTAAAAAGTGATCAACTTGGTAGAAAGGACATCATCAAAGTGGAAAATACCTTTGATGTGGATATGAACTTACTTGGGCTTGTGGATCAAAATATCACTGTCAATACCATCAAGGACAATCTACTTGTGGACAAAATGAAAGTTGAAATTCCAAAGACTCTTACCGGTGGCATCAAATGCCAAAACCCACGTTGTATAACCCATAGTGACGATTATGCCATCCCTACATTCACCCTACTGAAGTCAAACGGCAAACTTGAGTACGAATGCAACTACTGTGAAGAAATCACGGTATATAAACTTTAATTCAAACTATGTAAACGAATCGGATATTAACCGGTTCGTTTTTTTTTACATAAAAAAATGGCCAAGCTATTCGCTTGGCCAAATCAACATTTATAATAAATGTCATTAATCTTATAATTTTTTTGAGAAAATTGCCAATAAAACGATTACAGCAAGGCCAAATAACATGAGGCTTGTTTGCGTAATCGAGATAATTCCAGCAACTGCTACGAAAGCAACTGCTACAGGAATTACGTACTTAACAAGGTTGTACCAAACGTTGAACAAACCAAATTTGATAGTTCCCTGATTTGTAAGCTCGTCTTCCAAATCTTCTTTCTTCATTACCCAACCAACGAATATTGCGAGAAGCATTCCGCCGATTGCAAGGAATATCTTGTCTGTCAAGATGTCGAAGAAATCGAATACGCCAACTCCTAACAAAGTGAATCCAGACATAACGCCAAGAGACAATGATGCAAAGATACCAGTTACAGTCATGATAGCAGCTGTAATCAATACGGCAGGTTTTCTTTCCATGTTCCTTTGGTCTATGAGGTAAGAAACAACAACTTCAAGCAATGAAACTGATGAAGTCAGTGCTGCAACTACAAGAGCCACGAAGAACAATCCAGAAAACGCTACACCAAGTCCACCCATCTGTGCAAAAATCTGAGGAACAACAACAAATACAAGTCCAGGACCTGCAGCAGGCTCCATACCAAATGCAAAGAGTGCTGGGAATATAGCAATACCTGCAAGTAATGCAACTGATGTGTCAAGTGCAGTTACAATTAACGCACTGGAAACCAAATTTTCTTTTTTGTTGAGGTAACTGCCGTATGTGATCATACAACCCATACCTAAACTGAGTGAGAAGAATGCCTGTCCAAGTGCTGCCAAGAAAGTAGCTCCATTTACTTTTGAAAAGTCAGGCTTGAACAAGAACTCAAGACCCGCGCCAGCACCTTCAAGCGTTACACTTCTGATTGCAAGAAGAATGAATAGTACGAATAACGTAGGCATCAAAATCTTACCAGCTTTTTCTATACCGCCTGAAATACCTTTGATTACGATTACTACGTTAGCCGCAAGAAATAGCACGAACCATAACAATGGCTGAACAGGATCCGTAATGAATGCACCAAACGAATCACCAATCAGTTCAGGACTGCTTAAAAGTCCTGTAAAAGTCTTAAATACATAAGCGAGCGCCCATCCACCAACGACTGGATAGAATCCCATGATGAAGAATGCAGATACAACACCGATGACTCCAACAAAGGTCCATCTTGTACTATACTTCTTGAATGCTCCAACTGCAGCGAGTTGACTTCTACGACCTACAGTAAATTCTGCCATCATAATACTTAATCCGATAATAAAAACAAAACCCAAATAAATAATAATAAATGCGCTACCACCATTCTCTCCGGTCATATACGGGAATCTCCAGATGTTACCAAGACCTACAGCTGAACCTGCAGCGGCCATGATAAATCCAAGTCTGGATCCCCAATTGTCTCTCTTCTTTCCGCCTAAATTTTCCATATTCACCATCCTTAAAATTTAATCAATGCTTCAACCGTTATTAGATATTACGGAACAGCATCCCCCCTATTGACAATACAAAATTTTTTGAAGGTCCACAATTTTTTGATAAACCTTTTCAAATTTAAACAAATTGTAACAGAAATTTGAACAGAGTGCAATATAAAAATTAATTTATACTATTGTTATTACTTTAACATCTCAATAATGATTTGTTCTGCAACCTTTATACCATCAACTGCTGAAGAAGTGATGCCGCCAGAATACCCTGCGCCTTCACCACTCGGATATAATCCCCGATGAGAAAGTGATTTCATGGTCTCTGAATCTCTCAATATTCTAACTGGTGCTGAGCTTCTTGATTCGATGCCCGTCAATATTGCTCTGGGGTCATCAAATCCCTTGATCATCTGGCCAAATTTGGGAATGGACTCTTCTATAGCCTCAAAAATGAAATTTGGTAACACCTCATTCAATTTCGCAGCCTTAACACCTGGTCTATATGTTGCTTGCATACCATCAAAGGCTTGATCATAGTCAACGTTTAATTCTTTGTAGATTGTTTTGACATCATTCGATGGCAGTTGCGATCCGCAAAAATCGCCTACAGTCTCTATTGGAGCATTATAGTCATTACCACCAGTCAAATAGGCTTTTTCCTCTAAATGCCTTTGAAATTCTATCCCAGCAAGTACCCCATCGCCTTCAAGATCACTTGGATCCACATTGACCAAGAGCGCACTATTGGCATTGTAGAGGTCACGTTTATAGTAGCTCATCCCATTTACGACGAGTCTACCCTCTTCAGACGCAGAAGCAACAACTTCCCCACCTGGGCACATGCAAAACGAATAGACGCTTCTACCTTTAGAAGTTCTATAGGTCAGTTTGTACTCCGCAGCACCAAGATCATCATGTACATGATTGTTGCCATATTGCGATGCATTGATGATCACCTGAGGATGTTCAATTCTTAGACCTATTGCGAATGGTTTTCTTTCCATCGCAACATTTTTCGAATTCAATAACTCATAAAACTTTCTAGAGCTATGCCCAACTGCAGCGATAACATATGAACTTTCAAAAGTCATTCCGCCAGAACAGATAACACCTTCGATTGAACCATCAATCTCTGAATTCAATAAGTCAATGACTTCTGTGTCAAACTGTATTACTCCTCCAAGTGCTTCTATTTCATGCCTGATATTTTTTACTGTTTTTTTGAGCAGGTCTGTTCCAATGTGAGGCTTATTCTTATAAATGATATTTTGTGGTGCTCCATTTTTGACAAGAACATCCATTATCATTTCAATCCTTGGATCTTTGATTCTCGTTGTGAGTTTTCCATCCGAGAAAGTTCCAGCGCCACCTTCTCCAAATTGAACGTTGGACAAGGTATTCAGTTCGCCAGTTTCCCAAAATTTTTCAACTGTCAGTGTTCTGGAATCCACATCCCCACCCTGTTCAAGAACAAGCGGTCTAAGACCTGCTCTTGCAAACTGTAAAGCTGCAAATATTCCTGCAGGACCAAAACCAATTACAATTGGCCTTTGCATTTTTTTTAAGTCATTCAGTTGTTTGTTCGTAAATGACTTTTCTATCGGTGAAAATGGTGGTGGTGCTTGTTTGAATCCTCGTTTGATACACTCATTCTCATCGACTACATCCACATCAATTGTATACGAAAAAACAACGTCTTTTCTAGCGTCTATGGATTCCCTGATAATTTTGTATTTTATGATCATTTCTTTTTTAATTTTAAGCTTAACTGATATTTTTTTTACTATAGCGGCATGAACCAAAGGCTCGCCAAGTTTGAACTTAATTTCATTGACGCGAATCATCTTATTCTCCCTCACCATTCCATTTTTCTTTGATCTCAATCATACCCAGACCACGAGCGCGTTCGATAATTTCGTCGTCACTGATTGTCGCCCTGAATCCGATGATCTGATTATAATAACTGATCATTCCACCAAAAATCATTGCAAGACCAATGATGAGTAGTACATAATAGGCAAAAATCCTTTTCCCGTTAAACAGTAAGCCATAAGCTCTCATATTCACCACCTCTAGTAAAGCACTTCATATATCGCATCCCATACATCCTGCGTCTCGTAACCACGTCTCCAGACCCCAACACCCGCCAAATTGAGTTGATTGACTATATCCGATCTAACAGAGAGCGTTTCTGCATTTTCTATCCACATTTTGACCAAGGCATCTTCTTCAAAAAAGGTTGCGTAATAAAGCTTATCCACATCATCCCACATAGGTACCAACTCATATTTCTCTATAAGGTTGTTTTGCGCTTCCATACCGATTGCTGATGACTTCGTGATCATAACGTTCGCTACAGATGTAGATGGTCTTTCACGCCATACTCGCGTATATGTCGGCAATCCTAAAATCAATTTCTCTGGTTTGACGACTTCAGTCAATAAAAGTGTGTGCTTATATACCCAGTCATAAGAAGCCACTGGACCACTAACAGGGCTTGAAGCCCAATATTCATCATAAGTCATCACTATCATAAAATCAAGAATTTTCCCAAGTTTAGAGTGGTCATAACATTTTGACCAGTTGTCGCTGCCTCCCATGATCGTAACATCCATTGAAAGTACAAGACCCTGATTCTTGGTATGCCATTTGAACTCGTTCACAAAATGAGTGAGCGCATCTTTATCTTCAAGATATACGTTTTCAAAATCAATGTTGATGCCCTCAAACCCATATCGCTTTGCTTCAGAAATCATAAAATCGATGAAACGTTTCCTAGCGTTTGCATCATGTAAAAATTCATGGGTCCTATCGATATCGAAAGCATTGGATACCAGTACCCATAGTTCGATGTTCTGTGAATTCGCCCATCCTATATAATCGGTAGAAACTTTAGAGCTGACATTACCACTGGAATCCGAGAGTTCATACCATGTTGGTGACAGGACATTGACACCTTTCATAGGAATTATGTTTTCAGTATTTGGATTATAGCTGTATACAGCTTCCCAGGTCAATATGATAGGATCGTCATATACGAAAAGTGAATCTTCGTTGAACTTTTCAGTACTGGTCAAAACGTCAAACTCCTGGTTTTCATTCGTGGCAATATATCCTACATAATTATCTTCACTGACAACTTTCAAAGCCCAATCACTGACCTGCTCAATAACGACAGTCTCATTTTTCAGCTCATTAACAACCGATTCCTTCAAAAATATATTCTTGAGGTCATATAAAAAGTTGAGTGCATACCTATTCTCATTGTAAGCGGCCAAGCTCTCCTCATCAGGCATTAAAAATACATCGTCATCAATATCAATCGTTTTACGTTCATGCCACAAATTCTCAAAGACAATATTACCATTTTCAGTGACTTCTCTCAGCTCAATTCCAAAGGATTCAAGCTGTTCTGATTTCACTAGATCTTCATATGAGATATACGCGATATCATCCACTAAAAACCATTCGATGGCGTTCTCGGTTTGTTGATCATTCAAGTTCAATTTGCCATTTGAGTCTATAGAAACATAATGCTTGTCTGATACGATATTAATTTGATTGCTATTAGAATCCACATGATATGTGATTCCTTCAGAGACAATCCATGACAGCCTCATAAAGGTTCTCTCACCTTGTCCATAACGGTCCATCAAAACCATTGAATTTGGATCTTCAAAAACACCCTCAGCTCCAATGAAATAGACCTTAGGCTGCATGGTGACAACCTCATAGGGACGTAAAATTTCGTTGGCTTTCCTTCTAATCTTTATATTCATTTCCACATTGATGCTTAATATGACAGCAGCCATGAAAACGAGTGCCAGTACTAAAAAAAATATTCGAATAAATGTCTTTTTCATCTAATGTTCTCCTACCTGTTGATAAGGTTATCCACAATCATATCAAGTTATCTTCCATTCATTGTGGGTAATTGTCATTTGCTAAGCAAGCATAAATCAACTTTGTGGCTGTTGTACACAATTTCCACAAATTATCCCCAAAATTATTTAAATCTATCCACTGTGAATCTCATGATTTTATCTGTTTCATCCACTGAAAATCCACCTTTATTACATGCAATTCTAAGTTGTTCATCTATCGTTTCTATGCTTTCCAGATTTGGAAGCAAAACACCTTGTCTACCTTTTGAGGATACAATTACACCAAAACGATCCGGTGACAACTTGTTTTGATCTTCAACTTCCTCAAGCTCAGATAAGACATCCACTGAAATGATAAGGCTTTTAAGTTCATCGGTTTCAATCGGATCAAACCTATAATCCTTTGTTGCTGCCGCCAACGCATTTCTATAGACCTCATTAATTACATTTTTTTGCGTTGGAATTATAGTCCCGATACATCCTCTTAACCCCGACTCATTCTTAATTGAAACAAAAGTTCCTCTTCTTATTTTCAAGAAGTTATTATCCTTTGGCCATTCCAATGATATATTATTGACCATGACATAATCATTTGTAATACTCAATTTTGGGGGCACTCTGCCTTTCACCCGTTCTTCTATAACCAACCTTGCAAACTTGACCAGAAAGTGTTCTGTCTTAATATGAGCATCATATTGTTCATCGATCCTGTTCTGAATTTGACTCAACCAATCCACATCAACACCCTTATCGTTTATTTTGAATGAGGCGCATAAATAACCGACACCAAACGGTCCTTCATAGGACAAAACCTTGCTTTCAATATTGGTCCCTTCAAGAGCTCCAAGCATCATAGCAAATGATCTGAGTCCACATTCCTTGGCTTGTTCAATTTTATCCTGGGATTCCGTGAAAATCTCCCAAGGTTTTTGCTCATCAATATTTTTTTTCATCAGAGTATCAAACCATGGACCGCTAGGGTCAAAAGCATATGGACCACTGTCTTTAAGCGCGTGTGACATATCTCCACTGGCTACCACCACAATATTAAGTCCCAATCTGTCAGATGCTGTTTTTAATAATTTGCCGTTTTTTATCAATCTCAAGTAAGAGAAAGTGCCATAACTCATAGCAACCATTGGAATGTTATCCACATGTTGATAAATAAAATGTGCGGGTACCAGAACCCCGTGATCAAGTTTGGGATCATGATGAAATTCTTTAAATTGATTTCTTTTGAGCGGGTAATAATCCAAATCATTTTCATCGCTGAGTTCACATAAAATTTTTAAAAATCTCGATTCTATTTTGAATTCATATTCCAGTTCAAATTCACCAAATGCATTAAAATCACCTTTATATGATTCTAAATCATACACTGCGATCGCATCGGAGAACACCGGTCCGTGGGGTGAAATAAACACAATCATATCCGGTTTCAGTTCTTCTATAGTTTTACCGATTTGATGCATGGATTCTATGGTTTCATTTACCGCACGGATTTGGCGGTGCCCTATAGCCTCTAGAAATACTGGTGCATGAGGCATCAGAAAACTTGCCAATATTGACATGAAAATCACCTCTCAATCCTTATATTATATCACAAAAAATAAAAAGTCCTCATGGGTAATATACCCACGAGGACTGCCTCATCAACAAATTAACGCTTAGAGAATTGTGGTGCTCTTCTCGCTGCCTTAAGACCATATTTCTTTCTTTCTTTCATTCTTGAATCTCTTGTCAAGAAACCAGCTGCCTTAAGAACTGCTCTGAATTCACCATCAACTTGCAAAAGTGCTCTTGAAAGACCATGTCTTACCGCACCAGCTTGTCCAGTGTATCCGCCACCTTCAACTTTTACGATTACATCGTATTTTCCAGTGGTATTAGTCAAACCTAAAGGTCTCTGTACTTCTCTTCTTAATGTTTCAAAATTGAAGAATTCTTCAACTGTTCTACCGTTAACGATAAATTTTCCTGTACCAGGAAGTAATCTAACTCTAGCGACAGAGGTTTTTCTTCTACCAGTACCTTGATATTGCATCGATTTAGCCATTAGTTACCCTCCCTTACAGATTAATTTCGAGTACTTCAGGCATTTGAGCTTCATGCTTATGCTCAGGACCTGCATATACTTTTAATTTCGTGTACATTTGACTTCCAAGAGCGTTATGTGGCAACATGCCTTTGATAGCAAGTTCAACAATCTTCTCCGGATTTCTTTGGTTCATTTCTCTGAAAGTTCTCTCTTTTAAGTTACCAACATAACCTGTGTGCCATCTGTACATTTTTTGATCCATTTTCTTACCTGTAACTTTTACTTTTTCAGCATTAACAACTATGACAAAATCTCCAGTATCAACATGCGGAGTAAAAATTGGCTTATGTTTACCTCTCAAAATCTTAGCAACTTCAGATGCTAATCTTCCTAAAGTTTTTCCATCTGCATCAACTACGTACCACTTTCTTTCAATCTCTAGTGGTTTTGCAACGTAAGACTTCATTTAATGACCTCCTTAAATATTATTTCACCGTTTATCTCAAAAACCCGGGGCAGGATTTTTTGATCATTTTTCCAAAATCACTCAGCAATAATCATTGCGAGCCACAATCTATTCTATATGATAACGTACTAACTGTCAACATTTTATTGGCATTAATAATGAACTTCTTTCAAATATAATCCGTTTGGTGGCGCGGTCCATTTCGCTCCTGATCGGTCAAGATTTGCAACAATCATCGGGATTTCATCAGGATTTGTTTTGCCTCTGCTCACTTGAAATAATGTGCCTATGATAATTCTAACCATGTTATAAAGAAAACCGTCACCGGAAATTGTAAATTCCAAAGTGTTCCCGATTTGCTCAACCTCAAAAGAATGTATAGTTCTCACAGTATTGCTCACCGCGCTGCCGGATGCCATAAAAGTCTTAAAATCATGTGTTCCAAGAAAATACTTCATTCCCTTTTGGATGGCATCCAAATCGAGTTTATGTGGATAATGATAATAATAGCTATCTTTAAATGGGTCTCGCACCTTGTCCAGATAGACTTTATAGATGTAAGTCTTTCCTTTTGCACTATAACGCGCGTGAAAATCATCAGGCATTACTGCAAGATCATGAACCAATATGTCTACAGGTAAAATTCGATTCAAAGCAAACTTCAACCGATCTTCTGGCATAATCAGATCGGCTGTGAACGAGGCACATTGTGATAAAGCATGTACTCCTGAATCGGTTCTTCCCGATCCATGGATAACAATATCTGAACCAAGAATTCTTGAAAGTTTCTTTTCGATGACTCCCTGTACTGTTTTGTGCTTTGGTTGTCTTTGCCATCCGCAGTAATGCGTACCATCATATTTGACCCAGATTGCAATATTGCTCATCTTACAGCACCACACAAACAGCCATATACAGCACTACTACCACACCACCTAGTACATCCAATCTTGAATACTTAAGAACCTTCATCCTTGTTCTACCTTCACCACCTCTATAGCACCTGGCTTCCATAGCCATTGCAAGCTCATCTGCACGTCTGAACGCACTGATGAAAAGAGGAACCAGCAGTGGTATGAGCGCTTTTGCCCTATTCATTATATTACCGCTCTCAAAATCCGCACCTCTTGCCATTTGAGCCTTCATGATTTTATCCGTTTCTTCTAAAAGTGTCGGAATAAATCGTAAAGCGATGGTCATCATCATTGCGAGCTCGTGTGCTGGTAGTCCAATTTTTTTAAAGGGGTTCAAAAGATATTCAATACCATCTGTTAATTCAATTGGTGATGTTGTAAGAGTCAAAAGAGATGTACCCACAATCAAAAGTACCAGCCTGATGGCCATGAAAAAAGCCCGTTCCACACCCTCAGGATAAATGGTGATAAACCCTATATCCACGAGTGGAGCGCCTTGACCTGGAGTCAGGAATATATTGATTGTAAATGCAAACACGATTAACATCAAAATAGGCTTAAGTCCCCTCATTACAAAACCGAGTGGAACTTTTGACAGTTTGATGACCGTACCGATAAATATAATCACAGCAACATATGCCACTATTTGATTGACTAAAAAAAGCGACACCAAATAGAGCATGGATGCAATAATCTTAAATCTTGGATCCATCTTATGAATTACAGAGTTCTCAGTATAATATTGTCCGATAGTAATATCTCTTAACATAAGTCACCTGATTTTTTCTTTCGCTGAAGTTTAAGTGAAAGTTGTTCAAAAGCCTCTTGAACGGTCAAAATATCGGCATCAATCTCAAATCCCCTCGCATTGAGCGCTCTAATAAGATATGAAATCTGTGGCACTGCAAGACCTATTTCCTCAAGCATTTCAATATTTCTAAACACTTCTTTGGGTGAACCGTCAAGGACAATCTTACCCTGATTCATGACGATTAATCTTTCAGAAATTTTAGCCATATCTTCCATACTGTGTGACACTATAATAACAGTAATGCCTTCTTTATCATGCAATCTCTTGATTTGTCCTAAAATTTCATCTCTCCCTCTAGGGTCAAGACCAGCTGTTGGCTCATCAAGTATCAATACTTCGGGTTTCATTGCAAGTACTCCAGCGATAGCCACTCTGCGTTTTTGTCCTCCGCTGAGTTCAAATGGGGACCTGTCTTTATATTCCTCATAATCAATTCCCACAAGTTCCATAGCTTCGATTACACGTCTTTTAACTTCAGTCTCTCCAAGCCCTAAATTCGTAGGTCCAAATGCAATATCTTTCTCAATTGTCTCTTCAAACAACTGATATTCTGGATATTGGAAAACGAGTCCTACACGTTTTCTAACTTCGATCAATCTTTTCTTTCTTGCTTTTGCATCAGCCTTGCGTTCACTACGTTTTTTGGGAATCTCCGTTTTAAGACCTTCAGTGATGTTATAGCCACTCACTATTATATCACCCTCTGATGGTTTCAAAAGTCCATTGAGGTGTTGAATCAAAGTGGACTTGCCAGAACCGGTATGACCGATAAGCCCAATGAATTGACCGCTGGAAATATCCAAATTGATATGATCAATCGCTCTTGTTTCATTGGGTGTGTTTTTATCGTATATGTGAGATAATTCAACTATTTTAATTGACATAATTCATTCACCAACTCTTCTACAGTTAAATTCTGACTAGAAACTTCAAATCCTTGCTTAGCAAGTTCATGCGACAACAACGTGACTTGTGGTACATCCAGTCCGATTTTTCTGAGTTCCTCAACTTTTGAAAACACTTCTTTTGGTGTGCCTTCAAGTACGATTTCACCTTCATCCATAACTAGTATTCGATCTGCGTTAACAGCTTCATCCATAAAATGTGTAATATGAACTATTGTCATTTTTTCGGTTTTATTCAAATGATGTATGGTTTGGATGACTTCCTTCCGACCTGAAGGGTCAAGCATTGCTGTAGGTTCATCAAAAATGATGCATTTCGGCTTCATAGCAAGTATACCAGCGATTGCTACACGTTGCTTTTGACCACCCGAAAGGTGATGTGGTGGTTTTCTCTTGTAATCCTCCATTTTGACTACCTCAAGTGCTTCATCAACTCTCTTTCGGATTTCAGCCGAAGGGAGTCCCAAATTCTCGGGACCAAATGCCACGTCTTCTTCAACAATGGTCGCCACAAGTTGATTGTCTGGATTTTGAAACACCATTCCAGCAGTTTTACGGATTTCCCAGATTAGGGATTCGTCAGAAGTATCCATATGATCAATTATAATTTTTCCTTGAGTCGGGAAATATATGCCATTAAGAAGTTTTGAAAGTGTAGATTTTCCGGAACCGTTATGACCTATAATCACAACGAATTCTCCCTCTTTAATGTGTAGATTGATATCCCTGAGTGCGAATTTATCTTCATCTTTTTCGTCACCATATCTGAAAAAGAGATTCTCTGTCTTAATCATAATCATCACCATACCTTAATAGATTCCACATAACTTATGTAATAAAGGGACTAAAGCATAAACTTAGTCCCCCAATCATTATATCAACTCTAATTTACACATAGGTGCTGCGTCGCCTCTACGAGGACCTGTTTGAACCAATCTCGTATAACCGCCGTTGCGTTCTTTGTAATTTGGAGCGATTTCATCGAACAATTTCTTAACAACTGCTTCTTCAGTAACAAATGCAAGAACTTGTCTTCTCGCGTGAAGGTCGCCTCTTTTTGCAAGAGTGATCATTTTCTCAGCGAATTTCTTAGTTTCTTTTGCTCTAGTTACTGTAGTTTCGATACGTCCATTTTTTAGAAGAGATGTTGTTAAATTTCTAAGCATCAATGTTCTATGTGAACTCGGACGCCCAAGTTTACGGTAAGCTGCCATCTTTTTCCCTCCTTTACTCGTCTTCTGCTCTGAGACCTAGGTCTAATTCTGCAAGCTTATGTTTAACTTCTTCAAGCGATTTTTTACCTAAGTTTCTAACTTTCATCATGTCATCTTCACTTTTGTTGGTAAGTTCCTCAACTGTGTTGATGCCAGCTCTTTTGAGGCAGTTATAAGAACGTACTGACAAATCGAGTTCTTCGATTGTCATTTCAAGTACTTTCTCTTTAATATCTTCCTCTTTTTCGACCATGATTTCGACACCGTTAACACTGTCAGTCATGTCAATGAACAAGTACAAATGCTCAGCCATGATTTTAGCTCCTATTGAAGTCGCTTCATCAGGATTGATTGTACCGTCCGTCCATACTTCCAGGGTCAGTTTGTCGTAATCACCCTCTTTTCCAAGTCTGGTTTTATCTATAGCGAAATTTACTTTGCGAACAGGTGTATAGATTGAGTCAACAGGAATGATTCCTATCGGCAACCCTACTTCCTTATTGTTTTCAGCAGGAACGTAGCCTCTGCCTTGGCCTAAAGCAATTTCCATAAACAGTCTTGAATTGTCTTCAAGCGTGCAAATGTGAAGATCAGTATTTAGAATTTCCACATCAGCATCTGCAATGATGTCACCAGCGGTGATTTCTCCGGCTTCAGTTGCTTCGATACGAAGGATCTTAACATCTTCGTCTGAATGAATTTTTGCAAACAAACCTTTAAGATTCAAGATGATCTCAATGACATCCTCTTTGACTCCTGGAATTGTTGAAAACTCATGCAAAACGTTTTCGATTTTGATCCATCTGACTGCAGTTCCTGGTAGAGAAGAAAGCAAAATGCGTCTTAAACTGTTTCCCAGCGTCGTTGCATAACCTCTTTCAAGGGGTTCTACGACAAATCTGCCGTATTTGCCATCCTCACTCATTTCTACACACTCAATCGTTGGTTTTTCTATTTCAATCACTATTTAAGACCCTCCTTTTCAATCAAATCATTAAACATACATCTGAGGGTAATAATATATTATTAACCAACCTTATTTTGAGTAAAGCTCGACAATAAGATGCTCTTCGATTGGTAAATCAATATCATCTCTTACAGGTAATGCTGTAATTTTCCCTTCCATCTTTTCGAAATCAACGTCTACCCATTTAGGAGTAGTTCTAGCAACTTCTGCAAGTGCCTTGAATTTGTCTGAAGACTTACTCTTGTCTTTGAGAGTGAGTACATCACCAATTGCAAGTGTCATTGATGGAATATCTGCTTTATGGCCATTCAATGTGAAGTGACCATGTGTAACCATTTGACGTGCTTCTTTTCTAGAGTTAGCAAAACCTAATCTGAAAACAACATTATCAAGTCTGAGCTCGAGTAATTGTAATAAGTTTTCACCAGTGATGCCTTTCATTTTTTCTGCACGGTCATAAGTGGTTCTGAATTGAGTCTCAAGTACTCCGTAGAATCTCTTAACTTTTTGTTTTTCTCTTAACTGCGTTCCATAGCCTGAAAGCTTGCTTCTTCTAGCACCATGCTGTCCAGGAGCAGTTTGTCTTCTATTTAATGCGCATTTGTCGCTGTAGCATCTGTCACCCTTAAGGAATAACTTTAGCCCTTCTCTACGACAAAGTCTACAAGATGGTCCTGTATATCTTGCCACTTAAAACACCTCCTAATACTGATTATTACACTCTTCTTCTCTTTGGTGGTCTACAGCCATTGTGTGGAATTGGAGTCACATCTGAAATCGATGTAATCTCAAGTCCTGTGGCTTGAAGCGCTCTAATTGCAGCTTCTCTACCTGAACCAGGTCCCTTTACAAATACTTGAACTGACTTCAATCCGTGCTCCATACCAGATTTTGAAGCCGCTTCTGCAGCCATCTGAGCAGCATAAGGCGTTGATTTTCTTGAACCTCTAAACCCTAAGCTACCAGCGCTTGACCATGCGAGTGCATTGCCAGCAGGATCAGTCAAAGTAACAATTGTGTTATTGAACGTAGCTTGGATATGCGCTTGACCACGTTCAACGTTTTTACGTTCACGCTTTTTTCTCACTCTACGTGCTTTTTTAGCAGCAGCCATGAATTACGCCTCCTTTACCTATTTTTTCTTTTTACGGCTAACAGTTTTCTTAGGACCTTTTCTTGTTCTTGCGTTCGTTTTTGTTTTTTGACCACGAACTGGAAGGCCTTTTCTATGTCTGATGCCTCTAAAACATCCTATTTCTTTAAGTCTCTTGATATTCATAGCGATTTCTCTTCTGAGGTCACCCTCAACAATTACATCTTCTTCTATGAATTGTCTTAATTTACTGACTTCTTCTTCAGTGAGATCTTTGATTCTAGTGTCTTCACTGATTCCTGACTTCTCCAACAATTGTTGTGAAGTAGGTCTTCCGATACCATAGATGTAAGTTAAGCCTATTACAGCCCTCTTCTCTCTAGGCAAGTCAACACCTGCAATTCTTGCCATTGAATTACACCTCCTAATGTGTATAGTTGATTGTTTGTCGGTTTATATATTCCAAATATAAAGTAGTTCAGCCGCGCTCTACATTTGCATACACGCCAGATTAGCCTTGCGTTTGCTTGTGCTTTGGATTCTCGCAAATCACCATGATTTTACCTTTTCGTCTGATGACTTTGCACTTTTCACACATTGGTTTTACTGATGGTCTAACTTTCATGGTTATACCTCCTTACTTTCCTCTCCATACAATCCTACCGCGTGTAAGATCATATGGTGATAAATCTAATGTCACTTTATCTCCAGGTAATATCCTTATAAAATTCATTCTAAGTTTTCCAGAAATATGTGCAAGTACTATATGCCCATTCTCTAGTTTAACTTTAAACATTGCATTTGGCAATGCTTCTACGACTATACCTTCTACTTCAATAGAATCACTTTTTGCCATTAGAAAACTCCCTCCTTTTTCAGATCAGATTAAGCCTGCTTTTTCAACTTCTTTTCGTAGCAAGGCATTGTTTAGCTTCATATCACTCAGTGCTTTGTCTTTGACTTCCGCACTCACAAGATCAAGTTTATTCAAATGCTTCACTTTTTTCTTTTTCGGTTTCTCAAGCTTTCTTAAATCACCGTCAGCTACGTGAACATAATGTTCATCGATAATCTCGACGACAATGAAGACTCTCTCTTTATCCCGGCCAGCTCTGGATTTCACAAACTGACCAACTTCAAGTTCTTTGGACGATTGAATCATAGTGTCACCTCATTTGTTGAACACGTCAATAAGAGCGGTTCATCTTCGGTAATGACGACAGTGTGTTCGTAGTGTGCGGACCAAAGTCCATCGAGCGTCACGACTGTCCAATCATCATCAAGTACTTTAACTCGATGATCACCTTGATTGATCATTGGTTCAATAGCTAAGACCATGCCATTTTCGAGTCTGGGACCCCTTCCGGGAGCTCCATAGTTCGGTATGGGTGGATCTTCGTGCAGTTGCCTGCCGACTCCATGCCCAACAAAGTCTCTGACTACACCATAACCTCTGTCTTCAGAATATTTCTGTATGGCGTGAGAAACGTCAGACAATCTATACCCTTTTCGACAATACTTCAATCCTTCAAAGAAACTTTCTTCTGTGACTTTAATGAGGTTAGCGGCTGCTTCACTCACATTGCCAACAGGATGGGTTCTAGCGGCATCAGCGTGATAGCCGTTCTTGAATGCGCCTACGTCAATACTGATGATATCACCTTCCGAAAGCTTTATGTCTCCCGGAATGCCATGAATGACTTGATCATTGATAGAGGCACATATTGATCCTGGAAACCCATGATATCCTTTGAAGGATGGCACAGCTCCATTTTCAGTTATGACCGCTTCAGCGATTCTGTCAAGTTCACCTGTGGTGACGCCTGGCTTTATAGCTTTTTTAATAGTTTCATGAACCAATGCAACAATTCTTCCGGATTCTTGCATCAATTCAATTTCCTTGCTTGATTTTATGACAATCATGTCTTAGCCCCTTAATGCATTAACAATGTCTTCTGAAACAACGTCTATATCTTGTTCACCTTCAATGTCAACAAGTTTGCCGCGCTTCTCGTAGTAATGAATTAAAGGAGATGTCTCATTAACATAGACATTAATTCTATTTTTTACGGTTTCTTCTACATCGTCACTGCGTTGGTATAGCTCTCCACCACATTTGTCGCAAACGCCTTCGCTTTTCGGAGGATTATTGACAACATGATACGTTGCACCGCAAGTTCTGCATATTCTTCTACCGATTGCTCTGGATACCAGAATCTCAGGATTGACCTTGATGTTGATAACAGCATTAAGATCCACACCCATTTTTTCGAGTACCTTGTCGAGTTCCAGTGCTTGAACTTCAGTTCTTGGAAAACCGTCGAGTAGAAAGCCTTCTTTACAATCCGCTTCCTTCAAACGATCTTCGACGATTTCAACAACGAGTGAATCAGGAACGAGTTCTCCTTTATCCATAAAGGATTTGGCTCTAGTTCCCAGTGCTGTTCCCTCTTTTATGTTTTTCCTAAAGATGTCACCTGTTGATATATGAGGGATACCGTATTTTTCTATGATGAATTCTGCTTGTGTTCCTTTACCAGCACCTGGAGGTCCGAGCAATATTAATCTCATAGCATCCTCCTAGTTCAGGAATCCTTCGTAGTGTCTCATCAACATTTGTGCTTCCACTTGCTTCATAGTCTCAAGTGCTACAGATACAACGATCAATAAAGATGTTCCTCCGAAGCTGAATTGAGTGCTAGTGATCGCACCTAAAAAGTTAGGTAAAATCGCTATGGAAGCGAGGAATATTGCACCTACTATTGCTATCTTATTGAGTGACTTTGACAAGTATTCCGACGTAGGTCTTCCTGGTCTAATCCCTGGAATAAATCCGCCGTTCGTCTTCAAACGATCTGCAACTTCAACTGGGTTGAAAGTGATATTCGTATAGAAGAATGTAAAGAATATAATTAATAAGACATACAACACATTGTAAAGAACCGAAGTTTGAGCAAGCCACTTTCCAATGAATATTGCAAATCCAGATTGTGGCATGAACGCTGCTATTGTAGCAGGGAACATCAATATGGAAATCGCAAAGATTACTGGAATAACACCTGCTTGATTGACTTTAAGTGGAATATGTGTACTTTGACCACCGTACATTTTTCTTCCAACCACTCTTTTTGCATATTGTACTGGAATTTTTCGTTGTCCTTGTTGGATGAATATAATTCCCATGATGATCACGATTGCAAAGATCAGGAATATAAGAGCTTGAATTATGTTCATCTGTCCAATTCTTAGGTTGGCATACATATTGAGTGTCGCCGAAGGCAAACTCGCAACGATACCAGCAAAGATGAACAACGAAATACCATTACCTATACCTTTTTCAGTAATTTTTTCGCCTAAATACATTAAAAACGCTGTTCCTGCCGTTAATGTCAAGACGGCAATGAATGTCGACCATGCTCCTGGCTTCAGGAAGAAGCTTTGAAAGTAGCCAACACTGAATCCAATTCCTTGAATTAATGCCAAAACAACTGTTAAATATCTTGTATATCTGGCAATTTTCTTTCTGCCTTCTTCGCCTTCTTTAGCAAGTGCCTCGAGTGCTGGGAAAGCAATTTGTAAAAGATTTAATACAATGGAAGCGGTGATGTATGGACTGATTCCTAATGCAAAGATAGTAAACGTTTTAAAGTTACCACCACTCATCAGATTGAAAAGGCCCAACAAACCGTCTTCGCTGTTTGCAAAAGCTGCTGCTAATCTTGCACTATCAATTCCGGGTACTGGTACTGCGGATCCTAATCTAAAGATAGCAATCATCGCAAATGTATAGAGGATTCTATTTCTTAAATCAGGAATTTTCCAAGCGTTTCTAAGTGTCGAAAACAATTAAATCACCTCTGCCTTTCCTCCAGCAGCTTCAATTTTGCTTATTGCTGACTGAGTGAATTTGTTTGCTTTAACTGTAAGCTTTTTATTCAATTCTCCATCGCCCAATATCTTTATGCCGTACTCGATTTTGCTTACAACGCCAGTTTGTAATAAAACGTCTGGCGTAATTTCTGTTCCATCTTCAAAATCATTTAAAAGTTCAACATTGACAATGGTCCATTGTTTCTTGAACTTGTTGTTAAATCCGCGTTTTGGGATTCTTCTGAATAATGGCATTTGACCACCTTCAAAGCCCGGTCTTACTCCGCCGCCTGAACGTGAATTTTGACCATTCATACCGCGTCCTGCAGTTGTTCCGTGTCCGGAACCTGTACCTCTACCTACACGCTTTTTGCTTTTAGTAGATCCTTCTGCGGGTCTTAAATCATGAAGTCTCATGGTCACACCTCCTTTATGATTATTACTCTACGATTTTTACTAAGTGACTTACTTGATTGACCATACCTCTCATTTGAGCATTGTCTTGTTTCTCGACAATTTGACCAATTTTTCTAAGGCCCAAAGCTTCTACCGTTAATCTATGCTTTGGCAATGCGCCAATAGTACTTTTAACCAATTTGATATTTATTGTAGCCAAGGTTCATACCCCCTAACCTAATATTTGTTCTACGGTCTTGCCTCTTAATTTAGCCACACTTTCAGCTGTCTTAAGATTATCAAGTCCATCGATGGTTGCGTTAACCATATTTCTAGGGTTGTTACTACCCAATGATTTCGCTCTAACGTCTTTTATTCCTGCGAGTTCTAGGACCGCACGAACAGGACCACCAGCGATTACACCGGTACCTTCTTTAGCTGTCATGATTCTTACGCTTCCTGCACCAAAATGTCCTTCGACATTATGTGGTACAGTCGTTCCAACTCTTGGAACATAGATCAAACGTTTTTTAGCGTCTTCTACTGCCTTTGAAATTGCTTCTGGAACTTCTTTAGCTTTTCCCGTTCCGATGCCCACGTGGCCATTTTCATCACCAACAACAACAAGTGCGCTGAATCTGAAGTTTCTACCACCCTTAACAACCTTAGTAACACGATTTATATTAATAACCTGTTCTTTGAGGTCTAACTTACTCGCATCAATCAATTGACGGTTCATGTGCTTACCTCCTACTCTAGAATTTTAATCCTGCTTCTCTTGCACCTTCAGCGAGTTCTTTCACTCTACCGTGATAAAGATAACCACCTCTATCAAAAACGACATCTTCAATGCCTTTTTCAAGTGCTTTTTTAGCTACCAATTCACCAACTAATTTAGCAGCTTCCTTGTTGCCTGTAGAAGAAACTTTTTCTTTTACGTTAGCATCAAGGCTAGAAGCAGCAATTAAAGTGTTTCCAGTAATATCGTCAATGATTTGTGCATAGATATTGAGGTTTGATCTGTAAACGTTAAGTCTAGGTTTAGCAGTTGTACCTGCAATTTTCTTACGCACTCTAGCATGACGCGCTTTTCTATTTTCATTTCTACTTTTAGAAGCCATTTTACGCTACTCCTTTCTTATTTTTTCTTACCGGTCTTTCCTTCTTTTCGGATAACCTTTTCATCAGAGTAACGTACCCCTTTACCTTTGTAAGGTTCTGGTTTTCTCCACTCTCTGATTTTAGATGCATAGTTTCCAACACGCTGCTTGCTGATCCCTTTTATGATGATCTCAGTTTGTGTAGGAACTACTGTTGTAAGATCTTCAGGATCTTCCATTACTACTGGATGGGAATGTCCTAAAGATAACTCGAGTTTATTTCCATTTTTGATAGCTTTGTATCCAACGCCGACAATTTGAAGTTTTCTTTCAAAGCCTTGAGTTACACCAGTTACCATGTTGTTGATAAGTGCTCTTGATAAACCGTGTAAAGCTCTATGTCTTTTATTGTCAGATGGACGCGTAACACTTAATGTTTCGCCATCAATTTCAACTTTAATGTCTTTGTCTATTTGCTCTGACAATTCTCCTAGAGGTCCAGTTACAGTAACAAGATTCATATCAGAGATCTTGATTTGTACCCCTTGAGGTATTGTAATAGGCAATTTACCTACTCTTGACATTGTCACACCTCCTAGTTATTAATAATTACCATACGTAGCAAATTACTTCGCCACCAACGCCAAGTTTTCTAGCTTCTCTGTCAGTAATAATGCCATTAGAAGTAGAAATTATCGCACAACCTAATCCGCCTAATACCTTAGGGATATCAGTTCTTTTAGCATATACTCTTAAGCCAGGCTTAGAAATACGCTTTAAGCCAGTAATAACACGTTCTTTGTTCTCACCGTATTTAAGTTCGATTCTGATGAGGCCTTGTTTGCCGTCTTCAATCACATCGAAACCTTTAATGTAGCCCTCTTCTAAAAGGATCTCTACAATTTTTGTTTTAACATTTGATGCTGGTACATCTACCGATGTATGCTTTACCATATTCGCATTACGTACACGCGTCAGTAAATCAGCAATTGGATCTGTCATTGCCATGAGTAATTACCTCCTTCCGATTTCTTACCAGCTTGCTTTTCTAACACCAGGAATTTGTCCTTTGTATGCCAATTCTCTAAAGCAAATACGGCAAATTCCATATTTTCTGATATAAGCATGTGGTCTTCCACAAATTTTACATCTACTGTACTCTCTGGTTGAGTATTTTTGCGGTCTTGATTGTTTTACTTTAAGACTAGTCTTAGCCAATGTAAATCCCTCCTTACTTCGTGAATGGCATTCCCATCAATCTCAATAATTCTCTTGCCTCTTCATCTGTTTTCGCAGTTGTAACAAAAGTGATGTCCATACCTCTGACAGTCTCTACTTTGTCGATATTGATTTCAGGGAAAATCAACTGCTCTTTAACGCCTAAAGTGTAATTGCCTCTACCATCAAATGAATTAGGATTAACACCTCTAAAGTCTCTTACTCTAGGTAATGCGATAGTAAAGAATCTGTCGACAAATTCGTACATTCTTTCGCCTCTGAGGGTTACTTTGGCGCCGACACTCATGCCTTCTCTCACTTTAAAGTTTGCAACTGATTTCTTTGCTTTCGTAATGATTGGTGCTTGACCTACTATAGTAGTAAGCTCATCAACTGCAACCTTGATTACTTTAGGATTATCCTTTCCGTCACCAAGACCCATATTGACAACGACTTTCTCTATCTTTGGAATTTCCATAACGTTGCTGTAGCTGAATTTTTCCATCATTGCTTTTGCAACTTCATTTTTGTATTTATCTTTAAATCTCGCCACGAGTCAAACCTCCTTTCTCACCGGTTTTAGTCTATTACTTCACCAGTTTTTACTGATACTCTGACTTTATTACCGTTATCTAATGCTTTGTATCTGATTCTCGTACCAGCTTTCGCTTTGGCATCATATAAAAGAACATTTGATACATGGATCGCAGCTTCTTTATGAATTCTGCCGCCTTGTTGTACTTTCATAGACGGTTTCTGATGCTTTGTTACCATATTTACGTTCTCAACGATGATTCTTTCTGTTTTTGGGTTTACGCTTAATACTTTACCTTTTTTGCCTTTATCTTTACCGGCAACAACGATAACAGTATCGCCTTTTTTAATATGCATTACTACACCTCCTAAGTTTAAAGAACTTCTGGAGCTAGAGAAACGATTTTCATGAACTTCTTGTCTCTTAACTCTCTAGCAACTGGTCCGAAGATACGAGTTCCTATTGGAGATAAATCATCTTTTATGATTACAGCTGCATTTTCATCAAATTTGATGTAACTGCCGTCTGGTCTTCTTAAACCATAGTTGGTTCTAACGATGACAGCCTTCACGACTTCACCTTTCTTGACAACTCCACCAGGTGTTGCATTTTTTACAGTCGCTACTATAACATCTCCAATATTACCATATCTTCTCTTTGAACCGCCAAGTACACGGATACAAAGTATTTCTTTTGCACCAGAGTTATCAGCAACTTTTAAACGAGTTTCGGTTTGGATCATGCTTTTCTCCTCCTTTCAGCTAAACTACTTAGCCTTTTCTAAGACTTCAATAAGTCTCCATCTTTTGTCTTTGCTAAGCGGTCTAGTTTCCATAATTCTTACTTTATCGCCAATACCACATGTGTTTTCTTCATCATGTGCTTTGAATTTTTTTGTTCTCTTTACTCTTTTTCCGTAAAGTGGATGACGAATAAATTCTTCAACCGTAACAGCAATGGTTTTATCCATTTTGTCACTGGTTACGTATCCAACTCTAACTTTTCTTCTGCCTCTTTCCATGGCGTAACCTCCTTTGCTTATGCGTTGATCTCTTTATCTCTTAAGATCGTTTTAACACGAGCAATGTCTTTTTTTATGGATTTGATTTGCATTGGATTGTCCAATTGACCTGTAGCTAATTGGAATCTTAAGTTGAAAAGCTCGTTTTTCAACTCAATCACTTTGTCGTTCAACTCTTGCGAAGTCATTTCTTTAATTTTATTTGCTTTCAACTTTATTCACCACCCTTTTCGATAGCGTCATCTTTCTTAACGAATTTACATTTTATTGGCAACTTATTAGCTGCGAGTCTCATAGCTTCTCTTGCTAATTCCTCATCTACTCCTGAAAGTTCAAAAAGAACTCTTCCCGGTTTAACTACTGCTACCCAATACTCAGGTGAACCTTTACCGGCACCCATACGAGTTTCAGCAGGCTTTTGAGTTACTGGCTTATGAGGAAATACTTTGATCCAAACTTTACCGCCTCTTTTGATTCTTCTATTAATAGCAATTCTGGCTGCTTCAATTTGATTAGATGTTAGCCAAACTGGTTCCATAGCGACTAATCCGTAATCTCCGTAAGTCACAGTGTTACCTTTTTGAGCAGTACCTGACATTCTACCTCTGTGAACTCTACGGCGTTTTACTCTTTTAGGCATTAACATGGTAATTGCCTCCTTTCACAAAACTCTTTATTAATTGTTGTTGGTTCTTGGCTTTCTCGGTCCCTTGCTTGGTCCTGCATTGGTTCTTCCGCCTCTTGGACGTTTGTCGCTTGCTTTTCTAGCTTCTTTTCTTTGAAGTCTAGTTTCTTCGCTAACGCTTGGCAATACTTCGCCTTTGTTGACCCAAACTTTGATACCGATTTTTCCGTATGTTGTGTCTGCTTCAGCAAAACCATAGTCAATATCTGCTCTGAGTGTCGATAACGGCACGTTACCTTCTGAGTAACCCTCTGTTCTCGCCATTTCAGCACCACCTAAACGACCTGATGTCTGAACTTTGATACCTTCTGCACCAGCTTTAAGTGCTCTTCCGATTACTTGCTTCATTGCTCTTCTGAATGAAACTCTTTTCTCAAGAGAAAACGCTACATTCTCTGCAACAAGTTGTGCATCGATATCAATATTGTCAACTTCTGAGATATCGAGTTGAATTGACTTCTTCGTCATTTTTTCAAGTTCTTCTCTTAATACTTTGATGTTCTCTCCACCTTTACCTACAACCATTCCTGGTTTAGCAGTAAAAATATTGATGTGAACTTTATCGTTTGCAGTTCTATCAATGTATATTCTAGAGATTCCTGCAGTAAAAAGTCTTTTCTTAATATATTTACGAATTTCGAAATCTTCGATCAATAAACCAGAGAAATTCTTTTTATTTGCATACCATTTTGAGTCCCAATCTTTGATGACTCCGACTCGGAGTCCGTGTGGGCTAACTTTTTGACCCATTCAGTATACCCTCCTTTTACTCTTTTTCAGCGACAACAACGCCAACGTGGCTGCTTCTTCTTAAAATAGGGTTTGCTCGCCCCATTGAACCGGCATTCCATCTTTTCATAGTAGGACCTTGATTTGCGTAAATATCCTTTACGATTAAAGTATCCACATCCATATGATGGTTGTTTTCAGCATTTGCTACTGCTGAATTTAAAACTTTCAGAAATATTTCAGCACCTTTTCTAGGTGTAAACTTTAGAATAGCTTGTGCATCTTTAACACTTTTCCCTCTGACCAAATTAGCGATTGGCTTCATCTTACGAGGAGAGATTCTAATGTACTTAGCTTCCGCTCTTGCTTGCATTCTTAGTACCTCCTTTCGGATTATTGAACTTATTTACTCTTCTTATCGCCTGCATGACCTCTGAATGTTCTAGTTGGCGCAAATTCTCCAAGCTTATGACCAATCATGTCTTCTGTAACATATACAGGAACGTGCTTTCTACCATCATGTACCGCGATTGTGTGACCAACCATTTGCGGGAAAATAGTCGATGATCTAGACCAAGCTTTGATAACTTTCTTCTCGCCGCTAGTGTTCATTTCTTCTATTTTTCTCAATAGGCCTTTATGGACAAATGGACCTTTTTTAAGAGATCTTCCCATGACATGTCCTCCTTTCAGTTATAGATCCGATTATTTCTTTCTTTTAGAAACGATATATTTATCAGATGCTTTGTTTTTCTTTCTAGTTTTGTATCCAAGTGCAGGCTTACCCCATGGAGTGACCGGATTTGGTCTACCGATAGGTGATCTACCTTCACCACCACCGTGTGGGTGATCGTTAGGGTTCATTACGGAACCTCTTACTGTTGGTCTGATGCCCATGTGTCTCTTACGACCGGCTTTACCGATTGAAATATTTTCATGGTCGATGTTTCCAACTTGACCGATTGTAGCTCTACATTCTTTCCTGACTTGACGCGTCTCGCCGGATGGCAATCTAACAAGTGCATAATTGCCTTCTTTAGCCATAAGTTGTGCAGAGTTTCCAGCAGATCTTACCATTTGAGCGCCCTTGCCAGGCTTCATCTCGATGTTGTGAACGATTGTACCAACAGGCATATTCATAAGTGGCATTGCATTACCCACTTTAATATCTTGTTGCTCACCAGAGATAATTACATCGCCAACTTTCAATCCTTGTGGATGAATGATGTATCTCTTTTCGCCATCAGCATATGATAAAAGAGCAATGTTCGCACTTCTGTTTGGATCATACTCGATTGCTGCTACTTTTGCAGGGACATTGTCTTTAAGTCTCTTGAAATCGATGATTCTATATTTCTTTGTTGCTCCGCCACCTCTATGACGAACAGTGATTTTTCCTTGGTTATTTCTTCCGGAATTTTTCTTCAAAGCGACTACAAGCGATTTTTCTGGTTGCTTTTTAGTGATCTCTTCAAAAGTTGACACTGTCATTTGTCTTACAGCAGGTGAAGTCGGTTTAAATCCTCTAATACCCATGGTTATACCTCCTTCGAGTCTTTATTGATTACATTCCTTCGAAGAACTCGATTGTTTTGCTGTCTGCCGTCAATTTAACAATCGCTTTCTTCCAGCTTCTTGTATAGCCTTCGTGTTTACCTTGTCTTTTAAGCTTTCCTTTAACATGCATAGTGTAAACTTTTTCAACCTTTACACCGAATACTTCTTGAACAGCTTTTTTGATCTCAGTTTTGTTTGCGTCCTTCAAGACTTCAAATGTATATTTTCGGTCTGAAGTTTGCATCATAGAATTCTCAGTTACGATTGGTCTTACTATTACATCATAAGAGGTTCTCATTACGCATACACCTCCTCGAATTTTTCAATTGCGTTTTTAGTTACAACACAGTAATCATGATTCAAAATCTCATATACGTTGATTTGGCCCACAAAAGTTGTGCTCACGCCAGTGATATTGCTTGTTGCTCTAACGATGTTTTGCTCAACGTCGCCTGTAACGAACAATACTTTCTTACCGTTCACTTTGATGTTATTCAAAATGTTAAGCATATCTTTTGTCTTTGGAGCTGCCATTGTAAGTTCATCAAGAATAATCATCTCGTTTTCTCTTACTTTTGCACTTAATGCAGATTTGAGAGCAAGTCTCTTCATCTTCTTAGGCAACGTATATCTGTAGCTTCTTGGCTTCGGTGCAAATACGACACCACCACCTACGAAATGTGGTGCTCTGATCGTACCTTGTCTTGCATTACCTGTACCTTTTTGTCTAAAAGGCTTTCTTCCGCCGCCTCTTACTTCTGCTCTTGTTTTTGCAGATTGAGTACCTTGTCTTTGGTTAGCAAGGTAGTTTTTTACAACTTCATGCATAACCGGCACATTTGGCTCTATTCCGAAAATACTTTCGTTTAATTCAATTTCAGTCACTTTTTGACCAGAAACGTTTAATACTTCTAATTTAGGCACTGTGCTTCCTCCTTTCGTCAGCTATTATTTTGTTGCCTTAACAGCTTTACTAATTATTACTTGACCAGTTTTAGGACCTGGCACTGCACCTTTTACTAATAAAAGATTTCTTTCAGCATCAACTCTGATGACTTCAAGGTTTTGTACAGTTACTTGCTCGTTACCCATTCTACCAGCCATTGGCATACCTTTGAAAACTCTTGCAGGATAAGAAGCTGCACCGATTGAACCGCCACCTCTGTGGTATTTCGAACCGTGTGTCTCAGGGCCTCTTGATTGATTGTGTCTTCTAATCGGACCTGTTGTTCCTTTACCTTTAGATGTTCCTGTAACATCTATGATTTGACCATTTTCAAATATATCAGCTTTGATTTCCTGACCGACTGTGAATTCTGCCGGATTCTCAACTCTGAATTCCTTTAAAGTTTTTTTGTAAGCAACATTCGCTTTATCAAAATGTCCTTTTAAAGGTTTGTTAACGTGTTTAGTCTTCACGTCACCCGAAGCTACTTGGATGGCATTGTATCCGTCAGTTTCAACTGTTTTGATTTGTGTGACCACCATAGGTGTCACTTCAACAACAGTTACTGGTGTAACGATGCCTTCTTCATTGAAAACTTGGGTCATACCGATTTTTTTACCGATAATTCCTACCATGCGTTTCGCACCTCCTAATATTCTTACAGCGGATTACCAAAGTAATCATCCTAAAAAATCAGGTTTATCTATTTAAACCGAAATCTTAGTCTTTCCTCATTTACGCATTAGAGCTTGATTTCTACGTCTACTCCCGCAGGTAATTCAAGTTTCATAAGCGCATCAACTGTTTTTTGTGCAGGATTCAAGATATCAATCAATCTCTTGTGAGTTCTGATCTCAAATTGCTCTCTCGAATCTTTGTACTTGTGTACCGCTCTCAAAATGGTTATGATTTCTTTCTTTGTTGGTAACGGGATTGGACCAGCTACATCTGCACCAGTTTGTTTCGCCACTTCAACGATCTTTTGTGCTGTGTTATCAAGCACTTTGTGATCGAATGACTTTAATCTGATTCTAATTTTTTGCTTGTTAGCCATTTGCTAAACCTCCTTTTTTTATCGTATGCGAGCTGCGATCATACGATCAAGTTGAACATCGTCCACTGCGCCTGGTGTTTCATAAGCGTTTGGACAAAAAACTCGACGCCCATATCATGTACGGACAATTCTCAGCGGAAATTCTCTCACAGCAAAGTAACTTTCCACCTCATCGCATTAGTGCACCACAATATTATATAATAACCCCTTGCTTTTGACAAGGGGTTATTATGAAACATTTTATATATTTTTAGAAACAATTGGTTTAGTCTGTGATCTTAATTACAGAACCCGCGCCTACTGTTCTACCACCTTCACGGATAGAGAATCTTAAACCCTCTTCTACCGCGATTGGTGCAATCAGTTCAATGTTCATTTCGATATTGTCGCCAGGCATACACATTTCTACTCCTGGTGGCAAGTCGATTGATCCAGTTACGTCTGTAGTTCTAAAGAAGAATTGTGGTCTGTAACCTTTGAAGAACGGTGTATGTCTTCCGCCCTCTTCTTTAGTAAGAACGTATACTTGTGCTTCGAACTTTGTATGTGGGTGGATAGTTCCTGGCTTTGCAAGAACTTGTCCTCTTTCGATTTCTGTTCTTTGGATTCCTCTTAAGAGAAGACCAACGTTGTCGCCTGCTCTACCTTCATCAAGGAGCTTCTTGAACATTTCTACGCCTGTTACTACTAACTTTCTTGGAGCTTCTGAGAGACCTACGAGTTCAACTTCTTCTTGAACTTTTACGATGCCTCTTTCGATTCTACCTGTTGCAACTGTACCACGACCTGTGATCGAGAATACGTCTTCAACTGGCATCAAGAAAGGTTTGTCTGTTGCTCTTTCAGGTTGTGGGATGTACGTGTCGACGATATCGAAAAGTTCGATGATCTTCTCAGCCCACTCTGGCTCGCCTTCAAGTGCTTTAAGAGCTGATCCTCTGATGATTGGAGTATCATCACCCGGGAAATCGTACTCAGTTAAAAGATCTCTTACTTCCATTTCAACAAGCTCAAGTAATTCTTCGTCGTCTACCATATCACATTTGTTTAAGAAAACAACGATATATGGAACGCCTACTTGTCTTGAAAGAAGAATGTGCTCTCTAGTTTGTGGCATTGGACCGTCAGCTGCGGAAACAACAAGGATGGATCCGTCCATTTGAGCGGCTCCTGTAATCATGTTCTTTACGTAGTCGGCGTGACCTGGACAGTCTACGTGAGCATAGTGTCTTGCAGGTGTTTCGTACTCGACGTGAGCAGTAGAGATAGTGATGCCTCTTTCTCTCTCTTCCGGTGCTTTATCGATGTTGTCAAAGTCTACTTTTGCGCCTAACCCGTATTTCTCGAACAAAACTTTAGTGATAGCAGCTGTAAGAGTCGTTTTGCCGTGGTCAACGTGACCGATTGT
>JAGXHV010000082.1 GCA_024636005.1 Bacillota bacterium | reverse complement strand
TTTCAATGGTGTTAGCAAGTATTTTTTTGACCTCTTTTTCTACAAATCTGTCTTCAGGTTGAAAGTCCACCGTATCGGAAGCAATATCAAAACTCATATTGTCCTCAATTTTTTCCTCGAGAGAAACAATGGAGTAAGTTGTCGCTTCACTCAGCATTTTATTGTATTCATATAGAGTGAGGTTGAGTTCCTCTGCAATTTGTTCATCGGTGAATTCACTTCCATGAATTTTTTGAAGCTTTTGAATAGCCTCTTCAATCTTTTTGTACTTTTGACGAGTGCTTCTTGGAATCCAGTCCATGTGTCTGATTTGGTCAATGATTGCGCCTCTAATCCTGATGTTTGCATAAGTTTCAAACTTGATTTGCTTTTTGTGGTCAAATTTATCAATTGCATCAATAAGACCTATGATTCCATAACTAAGTAAATCATCATATTCAATATGGGCGTTATAGCTGGAATATAATCTGCCAGCGATAATCTTTACGAGGGCCACATAATGGATGATGAGTTCGTCTTTAGCCGCTTTGTCATTTAATTCTTTATAATTAATCCAAAGTTGTTCATTGGTCATTTACAACACCTACAATGATTAGATTTCTTTTATGCCTTTACCCGCTGTTTTAATGATGAGTTTACCGTTTTCACTGAAAAATTCGATTGTACGACCGAAGTTTCCACCTGTTTCGTCAGATTTGAGTGGAATGCCCATTTCCTTGAGTATAATTTTCACTGCTTCAGCATTTCTTTCACCAATTTTCATGGTTTCGTTTGCTGAAGTAAATGAAAACATTTGCGCCCCTCCTGCGATTTTAGCAGAAATCCTACTTTTCTTTGCGCCCTTATTTTCCATTTGCTGAATAAGTTCCACTATGGCCGTATCGGCAAACTTCGCTACATTTTCATTTTTTCTGATGGCTTTACTTGATGGTAACATGATATGGGCCATACCTGTCACTTTTGATGACGCGTCATATAAACAAATACCCACACACGACCCTAATCCTAGGGTCGTGAGAGCATCCGGAAATTCAACGATTTTAAGGTCAGCCATACCTACTTTGATCATAGTGCTCATAAAGTCACTCCTAAACTGCCTAATAACACTTCATACGAGTCCATGTCCGGTATAAGGAAAAAATACCCGTCGACACTTTTAGCTTCTAGTGTTTCAATGAATTCATTCTGAATAATCAGCACATTGTCACTCATCTGACCAAAGTGAATCGCAGGAACACTGAGTATCGCACCTGCCATGTCAATAGCAAGTGCAGGAACGGATATTTTTATTTGAAGATTGGTAAGTCCAGATAATGATGCAATATATGATCCCGCTAATATATTACCGATTTCTTTGAGTGCCGAAGTAGTAAATTCATCAAACTCAGAATTATCCCTCGGCATAAGAAGATCTACAAGATTGATAGCGGAGGGCTGATCTAGTACAAACATGATGCTTCCATTGATATCTCCCTCAAATTTGAAAAAAATACCACAAACCACGTTTTCAGGTCCGCCTAAAAGTTCAGGTACTTCATCAAAATCGAGTAATTTGACGACTGGGACTTTCATATCGATTTTTTTATTGATCATTGTTGCAAGTGAAGTTGCGGCATTGCCAGCTCCGATATTACCGATTTCTCTTAGGACGTCAAGGATTATACCATTGTTTATCTTATCAAATTCAATGCCCATCTTTCACCTCTATTCAACGTGTTGCTCAATATTTAAGACCTTGTACAGATCAATTAACATGATAATGCGACCATTCTTCTTTCCGATATTCTTGACAAATTCATTGTCAACATCTTTTCTGACGTTGGGTGCATCATCAATTTCATCAGTTGAGATCTGAAGCACTTCAGAAGATGAATCTACAAGCATACCGATTTTCAATTCATCGACATTGACAATGATAATTCTTGATTCATCAGAAGCAGATTTAGGTGTAAGTCCAAATCTTGTTCGAAGGTCCACAACAGGAACAATTATCCCTCTTAAGTTGATTACACCGTTCACATAATTCAGAGTATAAGGTACTCTGGTGATCGGTAGAACTTTTTCAATATTTTCAACATTGTTTATATCAATGCCATAAAACTCCTTATTGAGTCTAAACGTTACAAATTCTTTCATTTCACTCATATTATCACCCCTGACTAGAATAATTGGTTCGGATCGACAATCAACGCAACACTACCATTACCTAAAATGGTCGCTCCTGCGATAGCCTTGATACCTGTGAGATATTTGCCAAGGGATTTAATGACGATTTCTTGTTGACCGATGAGTCCATCTACTACCAGACCTGCTTCAACATCTCCCTTCTTAACGATGACAACTATAATCTCATCCAATTCCTCGTTGGTATGATCAATGTCCAGCACGTGCTTCATCCGGATAATAGGAAGTGTCTTGTTTCTATAAAGTACGACTTCCTGATCTTGAACCATTGTGATATTACGCGACTCAATATTGGTGATTTCTTTGATGTTGTTAAGTGGGATAGCAAATTTTTCTTTATTCAAATTGACCATCAAAGCTTGAATAATAGCAAGTGTAAGCGGTAATCTAATGATGAATTTACTACCTTGACCCAAAGTGGAGACCACTTCAACCGTACCGTTGATCGCTTCAATTTTAGATTTGACAACATCAAGACCAACTCCACGTCCAGACAAATCCGTCACTTTATCCACAGTACTGAATCCGGCTTCGAACAACAGATTGATAAGTTCCTTGTCATTCATGATATCCGCTGTCTCTTTAGTTATGATTTTCTTTTCAACTGCTTTCTTTTTGATAATTTCCGGATTGATACCTTTGCCGTCATCCTCTACTTCTATTACAACGGTGTTCCCATCTGGATAAGCTCTGAGTGCAACAAAACCAGTGTCAGCCTTGCCTGCTTTTTCTCTTTCTGCCGGAGACTCGATGCCGTGATCCAGAGAATTTCTGATCAAATGAATCAATGGATCGCCAATTTCATCGATAACGGTTCTATCAACTTCTGTTTCTTCTCCAGACATGAACAATTTGATGTTTTTACCAAGATCTTTAGAAAGGTCTCTGACCAATCTAGGGAATCTGTTGAACGTTCTTTCCACGGGCACCATTCTGACTTTCATGACCGCGTCATGAAGGCTTGTAGTTATGCGCTCCAAATATTCAATGGCTTCATTCATATTGTTGCTGCTGTTCTGATCCACCATTTTATTTTGGCTGGTGTCCAAATCTTCAAGACGTGTTTTGATGATGATCAATTCACTTACAAGATTCATCAAATTATCCAGTCTACCTATTTCAACACGAACTGTTTTTGAAGTTTTACCTTTGTCCGATTTTGTGTTTTGAGCTTCTTCTTTGCTTAATTTCGAAACTTCTTCATCCACATGTTCAAGATCAATTTCCACATCTTCTTGGGTTTGTTCCAGTACATAATCCATTTCAGCAAGAGGTTCGACAATGACTTCTGTGATTTCAGAAATTCTCATGAGTTCAGTCTTGCAATAAGTCTCATCCAATTTTGTGAAATAAAGAATTTCAAAAGATTGGTCAAATTTCTCGTCTTCGATTTCTTCCGCTTGTGGGAATGATTTAATGATATCTCCAAATCTCTCCAGAGTATTGAAGACAATGAACGCACGGGCAGCCTTGAGCATACACCCTTCGTCAAGTGTCACTTTGATGAGATATGATTTCACATTCATTTCAAAAGCCTTTTGAATGATACTCTCAATGTCATTAAGTCCAATATGAAATGTTGCATCTCCAAGATCTTTTTTAACAGGTTCGTTTTTCTTTGGTTCTGATTTTTCTGCAGTTCCATCACCTTTGTTTTCAGCAATTACCGCTAACTTCTTGACCAAAGCCGAAGAATCTAAATCGCCTTCGCTGCCATTTTTTTCAAGATTGTCAATATATTCTTCAAGTGCATCGAAACACTCGAATAAAACATCGACAATATAACTGGTCACTTTTACTTCGCCATTTCGGACCAGGTCCAAAAGATTTTCCATCTTATGTGTCAAATCTGCAACTTTAGTAAAACCCATTGTACCAGACATTCCTTTTATTGTATGCGCAATTCTAAAAATTTCGCCCAAATGTGATAAATTATCCACGTCTTTTTCAAGAACGAGCAAAATTTCGTTCATCGTTTGCAAATGTTCTTTTGATTCATCGATAAATATTTCTAAGTATTGACTCATATCCATATGCATTACACCTCCATGGCTTTCACTATTTCATTTGCTATATTAGAAAGGCCTACAACCTTATCTACTGCATCGAGTTTAATTGCGATCTTTGGCATTCCAAAAACGATGCAACTTTCCTCATCTTGAGCAATCACAAACCCACCGCTGTCTTTTACTTTTTTCATTCCTTGTGCTCCATCAGCACCCATTCCTGTCATGATCACACCCACAACATTTTTGTGGTTCATCTCAACAATGGATTCCATCATGGCGTCGACTGATGGTCTGTGTCCACTGACTCTGTCACTACTATCTAATTTTATCACAAATTGTCCATTCTGTTTAGTCACTTTTAAATGTTGGTCTCCAGGTGCGAGATAAGCCCACCCTTGTTGCATGACTTCATCATTTTCAGCTTCCTTGACATGAACTTGACTCATTGAGTCCAGACGTTCCGCGAGGGACTTTGTAAAACCCGGAGGCATATGTTGAACTATTACAATACTTGCGCTTATATCACCCGGAATATACGGAATGACATCTTGAAGTGCCCTTGGTCCACCAGTGGATGTGCCAATCGCAACAATTTTTTTAAATCTGTTGTTTGATGAAACATTACTCGGTTGCATCGCAATATCTCTTTGTGCAATCTGTGGAGAAGGTTTGGAACTCTTCAAAGCTTTGACTTTTGTTCGACTTGCAATTTGGATTTTTTCAATGAGTTCATTTTTCACTTCGGGTGTAGACACTTTGATGAGCGAGGACGGCTTGGTAATGAAATCAAACGCCCCTAAATCAAGTGCCTTAAGGGTTTCTTCTGCCCCCTTTTTGGTCAAACTGCTCAACATGATTACCGGTAATGGCATTTCAGACATGATAGTTCTGAGCGCAGTCAGTCCATCCATTTTAGGCATTTCAATATCCAGTGTAACTACATCCGGTTTCAATAATTTAATTTTTGCAATTGCATCTTCGCCGTTTCTTGCGACACCGACAACTTCCATATGATGATCCGACTCAATCATATCTGTTATGACTTTTCTCATGAATGCGGAATCATCTACTAC
>JAGXHV010000001.1 GCA_024636005.1 Bacillota bacterium | reverse complement strand
TTTAGGAAAATCAAGGTAAGGTGTCTGTGATTCATCTGAACTATAGATTTGAAATTATCAAAGAACATTCGGGGTTGGTTTTAAACCTTAACCCTATATTTATCTTACAAGGAGGAAGTATTAATGTATATATTACCAAGTTGTCCAAAATGTCATTCTGAGTATACTTATGAAATGGATGGAGTATTTGTTTGTCCAGATTGTGGTCATGAATGGTCGTTGGATACAAGGTCTGATAACGCTGAAGAAAAAGTAGTCAGAGATTCGAATGGCAATGTGCTTAGTGATGGCGATACAATAACTGTCATCAAAGATTTGAAAGTCAAAGGAAGCTCATCGGTTCTCAAAATAGGCACTCGTGTCAAAAATATCCGATTGGTCGAAGGGGATCATGACATTGATTGCAAAATTGATGGATTTGGGGCCATGAAACTTAAATCTGAATTTGTGAAGAAAATATAGCGTGGAATGGTAAACGTTTTTGTGATATAATTTTGGGTATTAAGTGTAAATAATTAAATAATTAGGAGCGTGGTTTTCTTTGGATGCAGAAACGGGTTGGCAATTTATACTTTTAGTGGTTTTGATTGGAATGTCTTCATTCTTCTCGGCAACTGAAACAGCATTAATGTCACTCAGTAAAATCAGGATCAGGCATTTGGTTGAAGAACGAGTCAAAAATGCCGATGTAGTCAGTAAATTGGTTGAAAATCCAAGCAAGTTGTTGGGTTCTATTCTTGTAGGCAACAACGTTGTTAATATTGGTGCATCTGCCCTTGCGACTTCTCTTGCCATACATTATTTGGGAAGTGCGGGGATTGGTATTGCAACAGGAGTGATGACTTTACTCATTTTGATTTTTGGTGAAATCACACCTAAATCACTAGCAGCACAACATTCGGAATATTTTTCACTCAAAATCGCCCGATTTATCACATTTTTAACAGTGGTCTTGAGTCCAATAGTAACAATTCTACTTTTTGTCACTAAGGGCATTATCCGTTTATTAGGCGGGAAACCTGCACAATCTCAACCGTTCATAACTGAAGAAGAAATTCGGACAATGGTGGATGTGAGTCATGAAGAAGGCGTTCTTGAAGTTGACGAGAAACAAATGATCCATAATGTTTTTGAATTTGGGGATTCCCAGGTGCGAGATGTCATGACACCACGTGCTGATATGGTCGCGCTGGAAGTGAGTTCATCATACGATAAAATTATAGAGACATTTAGGGAAGAACAATTTTCAAGAATACCGATTTATGTAGAAACCACTGATAACATTGTGGGAATACTTTACATTAAAGACCTTATTTTCAAAGCATCAGAGAATAAGGAATTCAATATATATGATTATATGAGAGAACCTTATCTCACATTTGAATTCAAAAGAATCACTGAATTGTTCCAGGAACTTAGAGTCAAACGATTGCCTATCGCAATTGTTCTTGATGAATACGGTGGAACAGCAGGTGTTGTTACAATGGAAGACCTTATTGAAGAAATCGTTGGCGATATACGTGATGAGTATGATGACCATGAAAAAGATATTGAAGTGATTAAGGAAGATGAGTATGTGGTTGAAGGCAGTACTCGAATAGATGACGTCAATGATTTGATTGGAATCCATATCGAATCCGAGGATTTCGATTCCATAGGTGGATTTATTGTTGGTACTTTCGGTTATCTACCTGAACCTCACGAATTTATTGAATATGAAGGTGTCAGATTTGTAGTGGAAGAGGTCGATCGAAATCGGATTGAAAAACTTCGTATTCATACTTAGAATTCTTAAGAACCCAACTTTGGGTTCTTTTTTAAATCGGTGTATTTTGGAGATGAACTTATGGAATTTTTATTTGGTTATGCATATATCCTCCAAGAAATAAATGTCAATAATTTGGATCAGAATTATCAAAATATTAAATCCGCTTATGAACTTTGTTTAGCTCATGAAGTTAAATTCTCTGTGCATCTTGGACTTTATGATTCGAACAGATCAAATGAGTGGTGGAATGATTTTATGAAGTGTTTTGAAAATGTAACTATTTCAAATATGATTATCAATTTGAAGCTGACCACAGGTGATCTATCAAAAGAACTGAATTTATTCAAAAAAAATTATAAACAATTGCCTCAATGTGTGAAAGAAGTTTTGAAGCTCGAAAATGATGCAAGCAATTTCTCGGTTTCTGAAGTGGTGAACATTTCAGAAAATACAGGTATTCCAGTCGTCGTCAATCTATACAATGATATGAGATGTTTATCAGCACCTTTGCATGAATCTATAAATAGGATTATAAAACTGCTACCGGAATATGATTTTAATTTTATAGTTTCTGAATTTCAAGAATCGATTAATAAACTTCATCATCAAGAAGATCTATTGAACAAGAGGATTAACTTAATAATTGCATCAAATGATTATAAAGGTTCTATTGTTAATATTAAGGAATTTAAGGAGCGCGAACATCTTAAAGAGGAATTTTTGAGTATGGTCGACAGTAAATTAAGAAAACATGAAAAGGAAACTTGGCTTAATCCTGATCATGACCATATGGAAAAACATTTGAAATGATAGGAGTGAAAATATGATTAACGATGATTTTACTTCAGGGAATGTTAAAAAACAACTTTTAACCATGGCAATCCCAGTTAGTGTGGGTCTGTTTTTCAATACTATGTTCAATGTTGTGGATACTTTTTATGCTGGACGCCTTAGTACTGCATCACTAGCGGGTATGTCTCTGTCATTTTCAATATTCTTCATGTTGATTGCTATCGTTTCAGGTATAAGTACAGGTTTGTCGGCATTACTTTCCATCGCACATGGCAAGAAAGATTATGGACTCGTGCACTCGCTGACCTCAAATGGGATTTTGCTGACTATACTCATAAGTCTTGTTTTAACCATTGTCGGGTTTGTTTTCTCACCTGTTTTGCTGAGACTTTTAGGTGCTGAGAATGAAACCCTTGTCGAAGGTTCCAGATATGTCAGAGGAATTTACGCTGGTACATTATTCTTTGGTCTCAACTCAGCAATGAATGCATTGCTTTCATCTAGGGGAATAACCAAACCTTATAGGAATTTTTTGATTATTGGATTTATATTGAATCTGATTTTAGACCCGCTTTTCATTTATGGTCCATTTGGATTGCCTAGACTTGGTACACTGGGAGTTGCACTTGCGACAGTTGTGATTCAGATTGTTGGTAATGTTTATTTGGGATATAAATGTATAAAACTCTTGAAATTGGATTTAGGTATCTTTAATAAGAAATCTTACAAAGTTGAAGTGCAATCTGATATTTTGTCCCAAGGCATACCAGCATCATTAAATTTGATGACAATCGCAATTGGGATTTTTATGATCAACTATTTTATTTACAAACATGGCAATGACTCAAGTATCGCGGGATATGGCGCTGCAATGAGAATTGAACAAATCGCTCTTTTACCCGCGCTGGGATTAAACACAGCAGCGATGACCATCGCGGGACAAAATTTCGGTGCTGGCCATTATGATCGGGTAAGAATGACTTATGGGGAAGCCATAAAAATTGGAGCAATAATCATGACTGTTGCCATGATTGTTGTGTATCCTTTGGCTCCAATTCTTGTAGGTGTTTTCAACAAAGAGAATGAAGTTGTTTTTGAGGGGGCTAGATACTTGAGAATTGACTTTCTTGCTTTCAATGCATATGTTATTTTAAATGTCTGTCTTTCAATTTTACAGGCGATAAAGAAACCACGTTATGCCATTTTGATAGGTGTTTATCGACAACTTTTAATGCCATTTGCTTTGTTCACTTTGCTTGGAAGTATTCTTGGAATGGGACTAGTGGGCATTTGGATTGGAATTGTTGCAACGACATGGTCAGCGGCTATATTGACACTATTCATAACCCGTTATGAACTGAGAAAGATTATAGATGTGAGGTAAACTAATGAATGGATCCATCAGAAATGACATTAAAATAGGTTCAAAAGTCATGATTGTTCAAAAGCAGGATCAGAGTAGCGGAAAGCTGACTGAAGGGACCGTAACAAAAATTTTGACCAAATCACCTAATCACCCTCATGGTATCAAAGTCATGCTGGAATCAGGAATTGTAGGAAGAGTAAAAGCTATACTTTAATAAAGTTCAAATTGGCTTGATTCCACTCAGAATTTGATTCTTGAGATGTCATCCAAGAACATAATCATAAAATGATAGAAGAGGGCGTCGTTGATCCGGAAAATGACGTAGAACGTGATTTCTTTTTCTCGAATGTATTGCTCTCCTTCGACAAAGACGCGCTATATAGCTTCAGATGGACATTCGCTCTATTATGCTTTGAATACTGATCTGACAGCAGGCAAGCAAGTGGTTGATGTTTTGACAGTATCTGCGGCTTATCCTGTCTATAATAATGAAAATAAATGGAAGAGATAATTGAGAAGAAATAAGAAACTAAAAAAAGATGCGTATATATACATTTACGCATCTTTTTTCGATTCAATTTTATATCTTTAGATTATCCAATTTTAGGCCTTTAACATGACAACGATGTATACCAAGTGCTTTTTCTTCGACAAACTCCAAAGTGTTGTCATAAGCTTCAGCATCTTTATCAATATAAACTGTTACATTGTCAATGTGATATTCATCATAGTTTTCTCGTGAATCTGGTTTTTCATAACTAATTTTTGGACTCATCGAATTGATATTTGCTGAGGTAAAGTCATTATGGGTAAGTTTAAGAGCAATGATGTCATGATTGTGCTTTAAAAGATATTCTTTTAGATCATCATGAAGAACGATATTTAACATTATATTCACTTCCTTTCAAGCTCGTTCAGCTGTTAATTATATACCCAAAGAGTATTTTTTAAACCGGTAGACCTCAAATTTGACAGTAAATGTTGTTATTTGATATGAACATTTATTATTTAATGAATTTGAATTTGGGTATCATCAAATTATATCGAAATATAAGGAGGAATATGATGTTAAGAGGGATTAGGAAAGTTGTGAGGGGTCAAAAAACACAAGATGGTGCTGGCGTACATCTAGTGAGAGTGATCAGCAGACCAGATGTTGTGGATTTCGATCCTTTCCTGATGCTGGATGCATTTGATTCATATAATCCTGAGGATTATATCAAAGGGTTTCCATGGCATCCGCATAGAGGGATTGAAACAGTCACTTATTTGATTAAAGGTGATATTGAACATGGTGACAGTCTGGGCAACAAAGGGAGTATATTAGATGGTGGATGTCAATGGATGACTGCAGGTGGAGGAATATTGCATCAAGAGATGCCTCAAGCGTGTGAACATATGTTGGGTGTTCAATTGTGGCTAAATTTACCTGCAAAAGATAAGATGACCAGGCCACAGTATCGGGATATAGTTTCTGAAAATGTTCCCAAAGTCGTAAAAGATGGATCAAAAGTAGGGATTATTTCAGGTGAGTATGATGGTGTAGCTGGAGCAGTTCATGGAGATTATGTCAAAATGACATTTTTGGATGTTGAACTAGAAAAAAACGTTGAATTTGAGCTTGCCACCAACCCAGAAGACAACTTGTTCATTTACACAGTCTATGGTAGTGCTTTACTTTATGAAAACTCAGTTGATGCAAAGAGTGGTGTATTGTTTGAATCCGGAGATCATTTCAAAGTAACGGCGCTTGAAGATGGACTGAGATTTCTTTTATTTGCAGGAAAACCGCTCAAAGAGCCAATTGCCTGGGGTGGTCCGATTGTAATGAATACCAGAGAAGAATTGAATCAGGCGTTTCAGGATTTAGAGGACGGAAATTTTATACGCAAAGATGTTATATTATGAATTCAAATGAAAAGTCGATGCAACCATGATTGTGTTTCAAGGGTGCATCGACTTTTATTGATTATTTTGATTCATATACGATTTTGCCATCAATCATAGTCATAGTCACTTTAATATCTTTGATCTTTGCAGGTTCAATTGTAAAAATATCCTGATCGAGAACGATAAGATCAGCCACATATCCAGGCAAAAGTCGTCCTTTAAAGTGTTCTTTGAATTCATTATATGCACTACCAGAGGTGTAAGCATCGATTGCCTCTTCCACAGTTAGTTTTTCATTTTCGAGGAAACACTTTCCGGATGGAGTTTTGATGGCTTGTCGTGTAACAGCGGAGTAAATGTTGGGAAATGGATTACAATTCTCTACAGGAGCATCTGTGCTGAGGTTTAGAGGCGCACCTGAATCCAACAAGGATTTGAAAGCATACGAGGTGCTGGCTAGTTCTGGTCCGACACGTGACTTTACGATATTCATATCATAATCTAGAAAAATAGGTTGTGCCATAACTGAAAGTCGTAATTTTGAAATGCGGTCAATTTGGTCTGAAGTGGTGATCTGACAATGGACTATGCCATGACGCAATGGATTTATTTCATCTGAAAAAGTGCTCTCATATGCCTTTATGACGCTCTCCACAGCGGCATCACCGATGGCGTGAGTAATTATACTGATGTTATTTGCAGTGGCGAGATTGCAAATCTCAAAGAGCTGATCATCACTTAATGCAGCTACGCCATGAGTTGTGGGATCATCGGCATAAGGACTTGACATGAGTGCAGTACGAGCACCTAGAGAACCATCTTTGAATAATTTAAGGGAACCTTTTGATAAAAAACGTTCATCATATATACCGGTCAGATGTTCAGTCAACAGGTATTCCCTGAAATCACCTATATTTTGATAATTGAATTGGTGGCCATATCTAAGCTTCAGTTTTCCTTCTCGATACATCCTGTGAAGGGTGCTGAACACCATTTTTGAATTGGTTCCCATGATATCACACGATTGAACTGATGTAAGACCTACACTGATTGCGTATTCCATACCTCTTTCGATGTCGCTTTCCAAAATTTCAGATGATTTTTCCGGAATAATGGAATATAGTGCGTAAACTGCATTTTCAGTAAAGATACCGTTAGGTTTTCCATCTGATCCCAGTAGAATCTCCCCACCATCAACATAAGAAGTATCATTGAGTCCAATCATTTCAATAGCTTTTGAATTGCCTACCGAGACATGCCCGCAAACCCGACTGAATATGATGGGAATTTCAGTTGAAATAAGATCCAGGTCATATTTGGTGATCATCCTATTGTCTGTTGGAACGAAAAAATCTTGATTCCACCCTCTACCAATAAGAATATGAGGGGAATGGGTATCAAGATAAGTCTTGCCTTTTTCTATGACTTCATTGATAGATGTCGCAGTGGTAAGATCACAGGATAGGATGAATTCCCCTAATGAGACAAGGTGCAAATGGCTATCATTTAGACCGGGCAACATGGTCTTGCCTTTAATGTCGATGATTTCATCAATATTGGTTTGATCAAGGTCTTCGAAATTTCCTATCTGTTTTATGATGCCGTCTTCAATGTATAAAGCCTCAGCAAACTGATCTTTGTTAATGTATATTTTTCCGTTTTTTATTATGGTTTTCACAGTGGAATCTCCCTCATTTCTTCAGAATTAATTATAGGATATCATAGAAATTAAGTCCGTGACCAGATAATTTAAATTTATACGAATATACAGTTTTATGCGGTGCTGATCTTGTTCATATTGACGACATCATAAAAATTGCTGATTTAGATTTGTACAAGGACAAAAAAACAGACCAGACGCGTTAATATCGCGTTTTTTTTGTGTTTTAATGGTATAATTATAATTGATATTATCTCAGAAAGGAGGTTCATATGAAGGAATTCAATCGAATATTTATTATATTGATGATGTTTATTATTTTACTAGCCGTTGGAGCCATAGGATATTCTTTCTTACTTGACGTCTCTTTGGTAGATGGATTATATATGACAATCATCACTATTTCGACTGTAGGTTACGGTGAAGTTGGAGTCATGAGTGATCAAGCGAAATTTTTTACGATGGCATTGATATTCCTTGGGGTTGGTACAGCAGGTTACACATTCACGAGCATCGTTGTCACACTGATTGAGGGCGGCATTAAAGATATATGGAGGAATAGGAAAATGGATAGAAAAATTGCAGATTTGAGCAATCACTATATACTTTGTGGTGCAGGCGAGACTGGTGAAGTTGTCGTAGAGCAATTCATCAACAAAGGCTATCAGTTTGTTGTCATTGAAAATAATGAGGATGTGGCCAATCAATTGATTAAGAAAAACATATTGACAATTTTTGGAGATGCCACCGAGGAAGAAACTTTAAAGCAAGCAAATATAAGCAGCGCAAAGGGTTTGATCAGCGCACTAGCAAAAGATGTGGACAATGTATATACTGTATTGTCTGCAAGGCAACTGAATAGCGGCCTTTACATCATTTCAAGAGCCATTGATAAATCATCCCCATCAAAATTGAAAAAAGCTGGTGCCAATAACACCATTTCCACGAATGAAATCGGAGGCAGAAGGATGGCGACTTTAATGATGAGGCCATCAGTCATTTCATTTTTAGATGTCATAACCTATGTTGGTGATCGTGAATATGACCTTGAGGATATAATAGTTAGAAAAGGGGCACCAATAAGCAATCAGACCCTAAAGGAATTAAGAATCCCCGAATTAATCGGATTAATTGTACTTGCGATTCGAAAACATGGTGAGAAAGATATTTTTTTCAACCCACATTCTGAAACTATGATTGAAGTGGGAGATGTTTTAATGGTTCTTGGAACTCAATCTCAAGTCAAAAATCTCAGAAAAATCGCACTGGATGACGGAGAACGCTTAGCTGAATTGTATGAGTAAAAGTAATTTGAAGTTCACGGAGGATAAAATGAACAAGGGGTATGTGCATCTATATACAGGCAATGGAAAAGGTAAAACAACAGCGGCTTTTGGTCTTGCACTCAGAGCTGCATGTGCGGGAAAGAAAGTCTATATCGGGCAGTTTGTCAAAGATATGAAATATAGTGAGACAAGAATTGTAGATTTCATGCCAAATATTGTTATTGAACAATTGGGTGTAGGTTGCTTTATTAGTAAAGATCCGACTGAAAGAGACCGTTTAATTGCAACGGAAGCACTCGAAAAGTGTGCGAATATTTTAAAATCAGAGCATTATGACTTGGTAGTGCTTGATGAAATTAATATTGCACTTTACTATAATCTTATTGATGTTGAACGGGTGATTACAGCAATTAAAGATAGAAAGAAATCCATTGAGGTTGTTCTTACTGGAAGATATGCACCAGAAAAACTAATTGAACTTGCGGATTTGGTCACTGAAATGAGAGAAATAAAACATTATTATAGTCAAGGTGTCCTATCCAGAGAAGGTTTTGATTGTTAGGGGGATAAAAATGATCTTAGAACTGGATTCAATCATAAAAATTTTATTGGCCGTTGTTATTGGAGGGATTATAGGAATTGAGCGAGAATCTATCAATAGGCCCGCAGGACTCAGAACCCACATATTGGTTTGTGTCGCCTCTGCACTAATAATGGATGTCAATATTAAACTGATCGTCGGTTACGTCAATGCCGATCCTGTGAGAATGGGAGCACAAGTTATTAGCGGCATGGGTTTTCTGGGGGCAGGAACGATTATCAAAGAGGGTGTCACTGTCAAAGGATTGACAACCGCAGCTGGTCTATGGTCAGTAGCTTGTTTGGGGCTTGTAATCGGAGCAGGATACTATATGCTTGCACTGTTCGCAGTTGTCATCATGTGGATTACACTTAAGCTTTTTAGTCGTTTTGAAACCAGAATAAACAAATCCAAAAGAAAACGAATTTGATCCGAGGGAGACTTTGAAAATGATCAATGTGCGAAATCTTCAGTTTTCATATCCAAAATCTAAAAATGAAGCGATCAAAGATTTAAGTTTCAGTATTGCCAAAGGGGAAATTTTTGGATTTTTAGGACCAAGCGGTGCGGGTAAGACCACGACACAAAGACTGATTATCGGTTTGCTCAGAGGTTATGGTGGTAGTATTGAAATCATGAGCAAGGAACGGAGCCAGTGGGATTATAATTTTTATGAAAAAATCGGTGTGGCATTTGATTTCCCGAATCTATATAAGAAATTAACGGCTGAAGAAAATCTGAAACTGATAGGATCATACTACAGATCTGCCCCTAAAGACATTGAAGGCCTTCTTGCTCGTGTTGGTCTTGACGGAGAGCGAAAGAAGAAAGTTGAAGACTATTCAAAAGGCATGAAAATGCGTCTTAACTTTATCAGAGCAATTATGCACAATCCTGAAATTCTTTTTTTTGATGAACCGACATCTGGACTCGATCCTGTGAATGCAAAAATTATAAAAGATATCATTATGGAGCTCAAAAATAGTGGCAAAACTATTTTTTTGACCACTCATCACATGGATGTTGCAGAGCAACTTTGTGACCGGGTAGCATTTATCAACGAAGGTTCAATTTCAGTAAT
>JAGXHV010000081.1 GCA_024636005.1 Bacillota bacterium | reverse complement strand
TTCTGGTAAGGGCGATCTTCTCATACAGAAGTGCTACCTTCAGTTTTTCTTTGTTGTAGTTATTGGAACCTTTCTTCTTTTTGGAAAGTCTTCTTTGTGCTTTGCCAAGTTGTTTCTCGTATTTCCTGAAGTACTTAGGGTTTGAGACCATCAAGCTATCTGAGGTTACAAGGTAATCCTTAAGTCCCAAGTCAATGCCGATTTCCCCTGTGGCTCTAGGCATTATCTCAATCTCTGTATCAACGCAGATAGAGATGTAGTATTTGTATGTATTGGTCCTTGAGATTGTGACATTCAGGATTTTGCCTTTCACTTCTCTGGAGTTTGCGAACTTTACAAAACCCAGCTTTGGTAGCTTGATAAGATTTTTCCTGATTTGGATATTGCTGTTCACCATTTGAGAGCGATAGCTCTGTTTAGGACATTTCTTGTCTTTGAATTTTGGAAATCCAGCCAGCTTTTTAAAGAATCTCGAATAAGCGCTGTCCAGATCTCTTAAAGTTTGCTGAAGGGAAGTTGATTCCACTTCCTTCAGGAAAGGGTATGCTTTCTTTAGGATTGTGAGTATCTTGGCATACTCATTGTAGCCAAGATACTTGTCGCTTTTTGACAGGGCTAAAAAATGGTTGTAGATGAACCTGCTACAGCCGATGTTCTTATTGATCAGTTCAACTTGACTAATTGTTGGATATATTCTATATTTGTAGGCTCTGTGCATAGTAATCAACCCCCTGCAAATAGTATATCACAACGCAATGCGCAGAACAAGTGTTCTGTTTGAAATCAGGTAATTCATCTCCCCCTTAAATGAAAATTTAATAGTACATTCTCTTTTGTTGAACTGGACTATAAGTCTTGCATAATTCCTGTATACTGTTAGGTATGGTTGCCTGCCTGCAGCGGAAGGAGCATTCTTGCTAGTGATTGATAAAAAACGGTTTAATGTCCGTTTTTTTGAGCACAAAGTATTTTTCTACGAAGTTAATGCCACTATCGCCGCAGTGGTACTTGCTACCCAGAGTCGTGCTTTATATTCTTATATGTGCACACTTTTTTAAAGTTTTTCGTCCATACTCGAACAACTATTGATTTAATGTCTTTTTTCAATTATAATTCTATTCAAGAGGTGGTATTATGAAAAATAGAGATCTGTATCTCAATCAACTTATAAAGTTCAGAGACAAAAATTTAATCAAGGTCATCACCGGTTTAAGACGGTCTGGCAAATCAACTTTGCTTTCACTTTTTGAAAATCATCTGATCACAAGCGGTGTAAACAAGGACCAGATTATCCGAATGAACTTTGAGTCTTTTCAGTTCGATGAAATTACATCGTACAAAGAACTCCATGCTTACATAAATGATTGCATGACCGACAAAAATAAAAAGTATTATTTACTTCTCGATGAAGTCCAGCAGGTATCCTCATGGGAAAAAGTAATCAATTCCTTTCTAGTGGATGCCAATGTCGACATCTATATAACCGGCTCAAACGCCTACCTACTGTCTTCTGAGCTTTCCACATTACTATCGGGCCGATATGTTGAGATCAAAATGCAGCCTTTATCCTTCAAGGAATATGTGGACTTCTTAGGATCAGACGACGCAAACATTCTTCCAGAAAAATTCAACCAATACCTTCAGTATGGTGGTTTGCCCACTGTAGTGCAGCTGCTAGAAAATCCAGACACCATCGGACCTTTTCTGGAAGGGATTTATAATACCATACTCATGAAGGATGTTATTGAACGAAACGAGGTCAGGGATGCTGCTCTCCTAGAAAACATTCTAAAATACATCGCCGCCAATATCGGGTGTATTGTCTCCAATAAGAAAATAAGCGATTATCTCACCAGTAGTGGTAGAAAAACAACCAGTGATACCATTGATCATTATCTAAAAATGCTTGAAAATGCATTTATCATCTATAAAGCAAACCGCTATGACCTAAAAGGAAAGATGTACTTAAAAACCCTCGAAAAATATTACATCGTAGACATTGGAATCCGCAATAGACTTACCCGCCTTCAGGGAACAGATTATGGCCATATTTTAGAGAACATCGTTTATCTTGAACTGTTAAGACGCGGCTACGAGGTTGCCATCGGCAAAATCGGTACACTGGAAATTGACTTCGTCGCAACCAAACCTGATGAGAAAATCTATTATCAGGTTTCTGCAACAATCATGAACGAAGATACAAGAGATCGGGAGCTTAGACCCCTTAAATCCATCTCTGATAATTATCCAAAGTATATTTTGACCATGGATCAAACCATCTTCAATGACTACTCTGGAATCAGGGTAATCAATATCATCGACTTCTTACTTGAGAAATAAATTTGTGATTACCACCCTAAACTATGCCCAAAAAATCTTTCACGTCTTAGCACGATGCTCCCTCACTGTCCGAGGTGCGAGATTCAGAAAAATGGCAATTTCCACAGTTTCAAAGCCCTTTTTTGATGCTACTTCGATGAAGCGTTTCTTGATCTTGATGATTTGTTCGGATCGTTCACGCGACAGTACCCGGTCGAACATTTCCTCTGATTCAACCAATTCTCTCAGAAGTGTCCGCATGATCTGTTGGTGTTTTTCCTTGATTTGATCCTCGGTTTCATAATGTGTGACGCCGTTCAACCAATCTTCCCAAAGCTGCATGTACATGGCAACCGCTTTGTCCTCTTCGTCATGAAAAAAAGAGAGCAATACTTTACGGTTGATAATCAACTGACGACTCGAGACCACCTCCATATGAGCGCTCCACCGGTAGTCCTTGGGATGTTTCACAAGTCCGGATTTCACGGGATTCATTGCCACATAAAGGATCAATCTAAAGAAGTGTACAGAATCCTTCACCATAATCGATGTGAAGCGAGATCCAAAAATAGTACCGCTCCGATTGTATTTCTGATTGTAAAATTTGCTGTAGGTCAAATTGATCTTATGCATCACTTGACCAATGTGGACATCTTTCATTTGAACCACCAAATGGTAATGGTTGTCCATCAAGACATAATACAATAGATTGAAAGGAAGCTCCACCATGGTGTCTTTCAAGATTTGACAGAACATGGCCTTGTCGAGTTGCTCATCAAAGATGAAATTCTGATTGTTGCCTCTTTGCATGACGTGATATATGCCACCTTCGTAGTAGTTGCGAGGTTTTCTGCCCATAGTCACCACCCATTGTAATGCCACTTGCCATCGCCTTTGAAGTTCAGCCAATGGTGAGTCTCGAGATCATATAGAATTATGTCCAAAATGTTATAGGACATGCCCGAAAGTTTGCTCAATGTTTCCGTGGACATCGGCGCAATTCTCAAAGCATTGAGAAGTTCAGTCTCTGGTCCTTTCCAAAATGACCGCTCCACATCAAATGCACCTGCACCTTCATCGATCAATCGATTATTGCCCTCACACCTGAGAGAATCTTCTGGACCTCTGATGCTCCAGACCTTTTTTGACAGTTTCTTCGCAAAACCAGCTGTGATCAGTGCACCACTTTTCTTTGAAGCCTCAATGACGAGCACCTCATCCGACATGGTCGCCATGAGCTCGTTGCGCTGCACAAATCGATGTCTCATCGGCCTCGTCTCCGCAGCAAATGGCGAGATTACCGCACCTCGTTCAGCAATTTTCTTCATCATCCATTTGTGGTTTCTCGGATAGCAAAAATCAAGGCCATGAGCCACAAACGCCTGTGTCTTTCCATCCTTTTTGATGGCCTCTATATGTGCGTGTTCATCTACTCCAATCGCCAATCCACTGTTGATGCAAACGCCTTCTGATATCAGTTTTCGGGTGGCACTCAAAGTGTAGTAATACCCATCTGCAGAGCATTTTCTGGTCCCAACCACCGCCATGGATTTCCCTTCGACCAATCGACCTTTATAATAAACTGAAGATGGTTTTCCAAACTTAGCAATCAATGCCATCTTATCTTTCTTATGTAACCCTTTCAGGTTTTCTAGCCATACCCAATATATCGATTGATCCACTCCATTCCCCTTTCTTCTAATCCCCCAGTCTCATGGCATCCTCTTTGTCGAGGTCACGTGCCATCAGTGCCGATATGACATCCTCCTTCCGAATCTTCTCCGAACCACCTATGTCTGCAAAGGTTCTCGACAAGTTCATGATCTTGTTATACGAACGGACACTGAACGGATATTTCGCATATGTGTTTTCCATAAGCGTCTCACATTCACTGTCCAGTTTACAGAAAGTCTTGATGTGCATTGTCTCCATTTGCGCATTGGTACTCACACCAAGAACATCTTTGAATCGCTTTTCCTGGATTGCTCTCGCCTGAAGCACCTGATCCCTGATGTCAGCGGAATGCATGCGCTCAGAGTCATCGTGTTTCTTCATGACGTCCACTTTGCTGAGGTACTTTTGAATATCGATCCTATCGTAGATGGGTCCTGAAATTCTCTGCCTGTATTTGCGTACCTCTGTTGGTGAACACTTGCATGCCCCGGTTCCATAGTGGCCGCAACGGCAAGGGTTCATGGCCGCCACAAGCATAAAATTCGCAGGAAAAGTATTGCTTTGCTTTACCCTGGCTATCGTGACCACATGGTCTTCAAGCGGTTGCCTCAGAGCATCGATGGTCTGTCTCGAGAATTCAGGAAGCTCGTCGAGAAACAACACCCCATTATGAGCGAGTGAGATCTCACCGGGCATCGCGTACGTCCCTCCACCGATTATGGCATTTGGTGACGTGTTGTAATGGGGAGCTCTGAAGGGTCTCGTCAAATTTCCATGGTCAACCCCCAGTGAACCACTTACACTTTGAATCGCCATCACTTCAATGGCCTCGTCTTTAGTGAGTTCTGGCAAGATGGAGGGGAGCCTTTTCGCGATCATCGATTTCCCACATCCAGGTGGTCCGATCATCAAAATATTATGGGCACCCGCCGCTGAGGCCGTTATGTATTTCATCAAATGGCCATGACCAACGACGTCATAGTAATCCAGCCTGGATTGCTCACTTTTCTCTACCGTCGATGGTACCACGTGTTCTTGAACTCTCTCACCACTTAAAGCATAGCTTTTGAAGTGGGAGATTCCTGTTTCATAGTCTTGTGCCTCATTTGGTAGCAAGGTCTTATTTAGGACTCCGCAGGCTTAATATCGGGTAGTTCCAGTACCCTACATATCAGCAATAGTCTTAAGACGCTACTCTTAGACCCTCTGCCTTGATATTTTTGGCTGCATTTTCATCCCTTTGATGGAATTCACCACAAAGGGGACATTCCCATGTTCTGATGTGCAGCTTCTTCATGTTTTTGTTTTGATAGCCACAGCTGGAACATAGCTGACTGCTTGGGAAAAAGATATTGATTTTGATATAATTTCTATCATACCAAAGGGACTTGTACTCAAGCATATCAAGGAATATACCCCAGGATGCATCTGCTATGGATTTGGATAACCTTTTGTTCTTGATCATGTTTCCAGGCTTAAGTCCTTCTACAACAATAGTTTGGTTTTCA
>JAGXHV010000080.1 GCA_024636005.1 Bacillota bacterium | reverse complement strand
CCGAGAACCAAAAATGCTCCAAAATAATCTCCTAGAGTTCCTATAAGGAATGAGAAACTGATTCCACCATCTACCAGCAATGAGAAAACCATACTATATAACCATTGTAATACAAGCATTCCACCAATTAGACTGAGTATAGCGGCAATTTTATAAAGGTAAAGGTGCTCTCTTTTAATAGGCATGAGCAACATGTTCTTCAGTGTTCCACCACTCATCTCTGAACTGAGCGTGACGCTTGCCACGTAAAGTGCGAGTAATGGCATGAATCCTGTCATAACAAGACTTAACGATGACGTGATAAATTGTCCTTCTGTATAGAGTGTCAATCCAAGTCTTTTTTCAGCTATTATATAAAAAATAGACATTGCAATCATCATGACCATATATAATGAGGCAAGCACTTTTATATTTTTTCTTTTATATAATTTTGTGATTTCTATTCTTAAAAGTTTCATTGCTTGACCCCCTTTCTATAATCATCTAGGCATTTCAAATAAAACGTCTCAAGTGTCAGACCTGACTCCTCAACTACATCAAATGAACCACTATACAGTGTTTGTCCTTCGAATAAGATCACCAGTTTGTTTGCAAAATGTTCAAGATCCCCTGCCATGTGGCTGGAAATCAATATTCCCATTTGATTGTCTTTTTGAAGCTTTAATAACAAATTCTTAATGTCATGTTTGACTTCTATATCAAGTCCATTAAAGGGTTCATCCAAAAGGAGCAAACTGGGTTTGTGGACAATGGCTCTTGCCAAATCCAGACGTTGTTTCATCCCTGAGGAATACTTACTGATTTTTTTGTTTTTTGCTTGGTCAAGTCCAACTGATCTAAGTGTGTCATCAATATTTGCATCAGTCACGTTTGGGTATAGTCCTGATAATAGACTTAAATGTTCCTTACCTGTCAAATACTCATAAAAGACCGGTCTTGAAATCATTGCACCTATACTCTGGAGACTTTCTGTTCTATTGAATGGCTTTGAAAAAACCGATATTTCTGAATAATTGCTGGAAACAAGTCCAAGTATGCTCTGAAATGTTGTCGTTTTACCCGCTCCATTTGGTCCCAGCACCAAGACGACATCTCCTGAATCTATGGATAAATCAAGCCCGAATACACCGCACTTGTCATCATATGCTTTTGTTAAGTTACCTACTTTAAGTATGTTCATAATACCACCTCACATTTGGATGTTTGTCTACAGAATGTGGCTCTCTTTTGGGAGAGCCACCATAATCTATTTGCTTTCTTCTGGCAGCTCGTAAACTGTAAGACCATCCATATCAATTGTTCTTACCTCAGCATTTCCATTTTCATCTGCTGTAAAGAAACCTTCTATTTCAACTTCATGGTACTTACCTGATTCGTCATTTCCAGTAATTTGAAGATTGAACTCAATCCCCTCAAATTTTTGGTTCACATCAAGATCCATCACAAGTTTCACATACTTCACTTCGATATTGCTATCGATTGATAGCTCGATATTCTCCAGTGCCATCAGTTCCTTGAAAAGTGGATATTCTGCGTATTCTTGATGATCTGAAAAATCATCATCTTCATCAATGTATTTTTCATCGTGCTTCGATGAAACCAGTAAGTTGACGATTGCTGGAATGTCACTTTTGTTAAGTTCAAATAAAACATCTGTTGAGCCGTCTGCATCTGCTATTGTTTTAAAGTTCTGTTTGAAATTGCCCATAAAGTAATCTACAATCGCTTCATCTGTTTCGTCAAATGTTCCCTTGTGTTCATAATCCCATTCTTTATTTGCTTCTTCTGTGACTTTGGCTATGTACACATCATCTCTGTCAGTGTCTACAATATAAACCTTTTGATCATCACCATAGATTTCAAGAGTTTTACTCATGTCAGGTGACTCGATTTGAGCTGTACCACTCATGAGCTCATTTTCTTTTTGCTGTACCGCTGTTCCCGATACTGCAAGTTTGATCTCACCGTTGTCGGTAAGAACAATACTACCGGCGAATACATCGCTTTCAAGTTCGTGGCTTTCAAAACTTCCAAGCACATCTTTAAATAATTCATAACCATTATTTGTGTTGTTTCCCGCGAATGCCATAATCGCGAGTAGTGATACTGTTACTAGGATAGTCCCCATCATAATTACTTTCTTATTCATATTCTTTTCTCCTTTTTTGTTTGCTTATTGGTTTGTTTAAGCTTATGGTCTTATTCTAAAGGAGAAATCTAAAAGCGAACCAATGACTTTCTAAAAACTTTCTAAAATAAAAATAAGAATTTGCTCAAGCAAATTCTTATTTTTATTTTAGAAAGTTTTCGCGTAGTTGAGTTTCCGAAGGAAACTCATTAGCGCCTCAGTCGAATTGACGAGATATACCTGCGAGAGTACGCTCTTATTTTTCGCGTAGGTAAGTTTCCGGAGGAAACTTATTAGCGTCTCAGTCAGTTTGAGCAAGATCTATTTGCTCAAGCAAATTCTTATTTTTATTTTAGAAAGTTTTCGCGTAGTTGCAATATTTCCGAAACTCGGAAATATTGGGCGACGTGGTATTACAATGTTTTGTGAAACAAAATATTGTAATACAGGAGCCTAAGTGACTATTTTCTAAATATTATTTTAACCTATTCAAGGACCAAAGCCGCGACTGAAAGTCACCTTCTGAATCCCCACTATGTTCAATGCCATTGAATGATGGCCTAATGAGTATGCCCAGTTGCATCAGATATCTACCTGATAAAGGATTTTCATAACCACTGACATTATAGAAACACTCTTCGTCCAGACCTTGAAGTCTCAGCCTTGTGGTGCGGTCATTCGGCCTTGCAAGGATCTGATACCAAGCCACCAAAGCATGGCTCCCATCCTTTGATACGACCATCCAAGCGGTCTGATTGCCATCTCCACCAAAGGGACTGATCAAACGATAAAAATCACCCTTATGAATAAGCTCACGCTGTGATTTAAAATCTTTGATCTGCTCCACAACTTCAAGTTTCTCCTCATTTGAAAACTCGAGAATATTCAGCTCATAGCCAAAGGTCCCAAAAATAGCCACGTCTGAGCGCATCTTGAGTGGGGTTTGCCTGAGGACTTGATGATTCGGTATATCCGACACGTGAGAACCCATGGAGACAAGCGGATAAACCAAACTGGTACCATACTGTATTTTTAGTCTTTCAACAGCATCCGTGTTGTCGCTGGTCCATGCCTGTGGAGCATAATAAAGCATCCCCGGATCAAAACGGCCACCACCAGCAGAGCAAGACTCAAACAGAATATCAGGATAGCGATCAATCAAGCGTTCATAAAGGCTGTAGACACCAAGAATATAACGGTGCATCAGTTCTCCCTGATTTTCAGGAGCAAGTCCCCTACTGAATGCCTCAGTGATATTTCGATTCATATCCCATTTAATGTAGGTGATTGCTGAACCATCAAACACCTTGATCAGTTGCTCAAATATACCATCCACCACTTCAGGCCTAGAGTAATCTAGGACGAATTGATTGCGCCCATGTGACATTGTCCTCTCAGGGTCACCTATCACCCAGTCAGGATGAATCTCAAATAAGCTGGTCTTCTTATTGATCATTTCGGGTTCAATCCAAAGTCCAAAGGCGATCCCTGACTCTACAATATCATGAGATAACTTCTTAATTCCACTTGGAATTTTCTTCTGGTTGACAGTCCAATCACCAAGTCCGCTGGTGTCGTCATTTCTTGTGCCAAACCATCCATCGTCTAAAACAAGGAGTTCAACACCCAGTTCTTTAGCGCCACGGGCAAGATCAAGAATCTTCTGTTCATTGAAATTAAAATATGTCGCTTCCCAATTGTTGAGCAGTACAGGTCTAGGAGTATTACGCCACCTCATTGCTATCAAATGAGATCTGAACAGATCATGAAAAGTTCTGCTGAGGGCACCTAAGCCATTTGGCACATAAGCTAGAAGTGCTTCAGGGGATTGAAAAACATCACCTTCATTCATAAGCCACTCGAAACCTTGCGGGTGGATTCCAGCCATCACCCTAGCTCTTTCATCACCATCGACTTCTATCTGCATCAGAAAATTTCCACTATAGACTAGGGAAACACCTATTGCATCACCATTTACCTCAGTGGTTGAACCTCTTTTTAGTGCCACAAAAGGATTATAAGCTGCGCTGGAAGCACCACGTAAGCTGCCTATGGATTGTATGCCATGATGGAGTGGATTAGTTTCTATATGACGTTCTCTGGTCCAATCACCATATAGTTGAAGCCATTCCCAATCACTGTCATCAAGATCCAGCGACAGACTCATCAACCTCTTGAGTCTTATACTCGAAGTGTTTTGATGGATCAATCGACTATTTCTAGCAATCACAGGATAGTCTTTAAATATTGAATACAATAGAATCAACTTTGACCCCATCACGGGATCTCTCATATTAATTTCAAGAGTCATGACATCCAAATCATTTTCACAACGTGTCGATGGCAGTCCCTCTAGTTTTTTCTTTCCATAATATATGGTATGGTCCTCATAAATGAAATCAATGATGTTGCTTCCCGATTCCATTTGAATATCCATCGCTGGTAATCGGTAATCTGTAGTCCCAAAGCATGGCATTTCAAGTTTTTCTAGGTTCAGTGAAAATCCCATATCCCCTTCATACACATAATTCGTAAGCCCCCTGTTTTGATCTTGCCTGAACAGGGATTGGTTTATTTTTTCATTCAGATGAAGCGCTTTTCCAAAATAAAAATGTCCCAGATGCCCATTTCGAAGAACGCCAACAACATAGCTAATTTGAGCATTAATAAGATGAAACACCTTTTGCGTAGGATCATAATATATGTTCATCGATTATCCTTTCACTGCTCCGCCAACAGTAACAGCTTTTTCCACTTGGTTGCTGAATAATGTATAGACGAGAACAGTTGGTAAACTTGCAATAACCATTGTCGCACCCATCGCGCCCCAATCCGTAGTAAATTGTCCTTGGAAGAATAATATTCCAAGAGGTAATGT
>JAGXHV010000079.1 GCA_024636005.1 Bacillota bacterium | reverse complement strand
TCAGTTCCTTATAATTGGTAATAGGATATAGAAAAGGAAGGTCATTTATGAGTACCAAAAAGAAAATAATCATTGGATTGGTCATGTTTCTTGTGTTTATAGCCATTGGGGGAATCGTTATCGGTGCTGTCTATAGCGAGAAGGTGAACATCGTCGTCATGGGTGTCGAAGGCACACGTACAGATACACTTTTTTTCATGACAATCGATACAAAATCCAATACAGTCAAAGCACTCTCCATACCACGTGACACTTATGCACCAACTGAAGGTAAGAATGGTCTTGGTCAGAAAAAAATCAATGCGGTTTTTGGATTCAAAGAAATCGGTGGAATCTCCGGTGTAGTCCGTACAGTTGAAAACTTGCTTAATGTCAAAGTCGACCACTACGTTAAAGTGGATTATGACGGTGTGGCTGCAATCGTCGACCTAATTGGTGGCGTTGAAGTCGATGTCCCATACCGCATGCAATACGACGACCCTTATTCCAAACCACCTCTACACATTGATTTCGAGCCTGGTGTACAAACCATTTATGGTGATCAGGCTATGGCCTATCTCAGATTCAGAAAATCAAATGATGGTAAAATCAATGGTGGCGATGTGAAAAGAATTGAACGCCAACAGGATTTTTTGGTCAATGCCGCGAAAGGCTTGATCACACCTAAACTTCCTTATATAGCTTATCAGGCAATGAATTATGTCGACACCGATATGTCTGCGGCAAAAGCAGCTCTACTCGGTACTGCCATGTATGGTGTTGATAAGGAATCTGTGGACTTTCAAACCCTCCCAGAAGATTATATCGGCTCAGGAAAAGATGGCTTAAGCTACTTTTTCCATGACCCTGAAGCGACACAAGCATTGATGGATGAATGGTTCTAATAATATAAAAAGTCTCTTTCCACCCGAAGATTCAACGGGTTGAATGAGACTTTTTTTTAGTGGTACATTTCGTTGGTTATACCTTTTTCAAGATCCACCAATTCTTTTAAAATACTTTCCTGATCAAATCCATAGAAAGTCATTTCATAGATACAGATTGCAATAAGTTCTTCTGGTGAAATCATAAGATCTTCCTGGATTATGAGTTTTGCATTTGCCCACTCTTCCCACTTGGAAAAACCAAGTGCAAAGTGCAAATCTTCTTTGACGCTGTATCCTGAAATGCTGAGATAAGCTTCTTCATCGACACCTTCTTCGTAATCCTCATCCGATGATGGATCAATGAGACCGACCTCGATGACAAACTCGTCAAAATTGGATTCAGGTGTATTTACAACAAAATCAATCACGTCCTCATATGCCTCGCTTTGTTCCAGACATTCAGGATACATATCGGTAAGTGCTTCCATGATCAACGGTTTTGTTGAATTTTCAATATATTTTTTTAAAGTCATTTTTTTTCCTTTCTATTTATACAACTCATAGGTACATAAACATATTATCTGATTTTGAAGAATTTTTCAATGGAATTGAACGAAATGGATTATTTCATGTTACAATAATAGAAAAACATTCAGGAGGTATCCATGTCATATTCCATTGGATTCATCGGTGGTGGCAACATGGCCAGTGCCATTGTCAAAGGTTTGATAAGTGGCAAAGTTTACGATAAAAGTGAAATCATAGTCAGCGTACTCAGAAATGAAAGTCTCAATCGCATTAAAACAGGACTCGGCGTGGAGGCAACCCTTGTCAATTCGGAAGTCGCAGAAATGAGTAAAATAGTGGTTTTGGCAGTAAAACCTCATTTCATAACCAAAGTTCTAAGCGAAATAGCCCCTGTACTCACTGAAGACCACTTGATAATCTCAATAGCTGCTGGGATCACTCTCGATCAGATGAAGCCTTACGCGGGCAAGGCAAAATTGTTCCGTGCAATGCCAAACACTCCTGCAGCAGTCAATGCGGCAATGACGTCAATTTGTTCTAATATCCCGCAGTTCGACCCCATCACTAAGACTGTTTATGATATTTTCAGTGCCATTGGCAAAGTGGAATTCATAACAGAAGCACAAATACATGCAGCAATCGCTGTTCATGGTTCCTCTCCTGCTTATGCCTATATGATGATGGAAGCCATGGGTGATGCTGGGGTGTTACTGGGTCTTCCACGTGATCAAGCTTATAGAATGGCAGCACAAAGTTTATTCGGAGCCGCACTCATGTTGATGGAAAGCGGCAAGCATCCCGGTGCACTAAAAGATCAAGTCACTTCTCCAGGGGGCACAACAATAGTTGCTGTTGCGTCTCTAGAAGAACAAGGATTCCGTAATGCCATCATTGAAGCCATGAGAAAATGTGCTGAAAAATCAAAGGAAATGTCATCCTAGATTGGCAGCCTTAAGAGCTTCCAGTCTGAGATCGCTCAGCATGGTCCTTGTCAGCACTTTGGGATCAAGTTCATCAAGTAACGCTTCAATAAACCAGCCGACTAGGTTCTGATTGAACTCAGTCGGCTTTAAAAAGCCCTTGAACGCAAGTTCCCCGTCCATATTGACAAGCTTATCATACATCGATTGCACTGTATTTCTATCAAGCCTTTTGTCCACCACATAATCCTCACAAAAACCGATTTCCTTATGAATAACATTTTTAGGCATCTTAAGATCCGATTCTTGAAGCAACTGGTAAGCTACTTTCATATTTTGAAACTTGATTTCCTTATAATTGGACTCGTACGCGGCTTTTGTCGTGTTCCCAAATATTCTACACGGCAATGGTCTGAAAGTATAAACATCACACAAATTGTTTGCATTTAAAAATGGACATTTCATTGGCTGGACAAGTTCAAGTAAATAGTATTTGATCAACCGATTCACGAAATCCGGGTGGTCCATTATGCTTCCATTCCCTATAAAATGCTCATGGATATTTAAAAATTCAACATAACTCATGTTGACTGACTCACTGCAACACCGGGTACAACCGGCACAAGTACCACTTGGTACCTTTTCATAAAGCGTCTCAAGTCGATTCACAAGTCCGTTCTCGAGCGCATAAGCCTTACTTTTGACAATTCTCATATACACCTCTAAAAAATTCTATGTCTAGACAATTTCATCACCATGAACAACGCCGGTGCACCGAACATCACAAAAAATATCGTCAGAAAATACCTCAGTCCATCCCAATACACTCCAGCGGGAAGAATCATTTTAAGACCAAGGAAAATCGCTCCAGTTACAACCAGTCCAATAAAATATTTCATAATCTGAGTGATGAGTGGTGCTCTGACATCAAACTGAAGAAAGTTCTCTTCGAAAAAATATCCGACGAGATAACCTAACAATAGAGCGACAGCTTTTATATATGCCGAAGAATTCAAAATGAAAATTGATACGACCGCTAGTGCCAAAATCACAAAGTATGGCAGGTATTCTCCATCTCTTTCACTTTTCTCATATATAAGTTTTCCAACAATAATGCAAACTATTCCAAATCCAATACCTGCAATGACATCAAGTGGCCAGTGTACGCCTAGGTACAGTCTGGAAATCGCAACCAATACTATGAGAATCGAAAATCCAATCCATAAAAACGGGTTCTTTGCAACCAGTCCAGCTGATCCGAAAAAAGCCGTGGCATTTTGAGTATGTCCACTAGGAAAAGAGGCTCCTTCCGCGGTATCTGTGTAGATTGACCTGATACCAGCTTCTCCAATTGGTCTGCTCTGACCAACGATTTCTTTGATTGCTCCATTGACTGTAGCAGATAGTGCAAGGATCAAAACCAGAAATCTCGCTGTTTTTTTGTTTATGTTCCAGTAAATCATACTAAGAATAGCAATATAAAAATACTCTTCACCCAGCATAGTGACGAGTATGAAAAATTGATCCAGCCAATCGCTATGAAAAGATTGTATCCATTTTATCAAATCTGAAGTCATTCATGCCTCCCATGCTTTTTAAACAGTATACCCTATTTTTTTATCCAGTTCTACTGTGAATTATCACTAATTTGTGGTATATTATGATTAAGGAGGTCGACTCATGAAAAAGATATCCAATATTTTATTTGTAATTGCTGTTGGTGTAAGCGCTTACACATTGATCAGCACATACCTTATCAGGAAAAATTTGCCCCAGGGGGTTTGTCCCATTGACTCCCGGTCGGAGCTATATTATATTTCCATCGGTCTTTTGATCGTCTCATTTGTATTGTCTTTCTTTGAAAAAAAAAGTAAAGCCTGATTGAGCCGGTCCATGGTCTGCTCAGAAGTTTCATCCGCATCCAATCTTGTTTCAATGGAGTCTATGGGCCATTTATGCCTTCCCATGTTGTGATGTGGAATAAGCTCAATTCTTCTGCGATATCTGGAATACGTCTTTTTTTCAAGGATTTTCAATTCTTCGATTGTATCATTGACCCCTTCAACTATGACCTGTCGAATCCAATAATCCAGTTTTCGATTAATCAGAATTTCAAGAAAATTGATTGTAATCTCCATCATTTCGCCTGTCAACCACAAAAAAGTTACAGGATTAACATGTTTTATGTCGAGTATAATCAGATCTATGATTTTCAGAAGGTCTTCCACATCTTGATTCATTGTCACACTAGCAGTGTCAATGGCGATATGGAAGCCTTCTTTTTTTAATCTATGACACAAACCGATAAGTGCTTTAGCCTGCAATAACGGTTCGCCACCAGAAAATGTGATCCCTCCGTTTATAAGATAATAACTCTTATTTCTCATGATCCAATCATAGAGCGCATCTTCCGACCAAACTTCACCACCGGAAAGCGACCAAGAGTCGGCATTATGACAATACCGACAGCTTTTATGGCACCCACTTAGAAAAATCACTCCTCTAAGTCCGGGCCCATCTAATGTTCCAAATGACTCCAATTTATGAATTTTAAGATCCATATCAAACCCGCTCATGAAATGTTCTGCCAATGACCTCCAGTTGTTGCGCTCTGCTCAGTTTATGAAAATCAACCGCATAACCTGAGACACGAATCGTCAGTGTTGGGTGTCTTTGCGGATGTTGCATGGCCTCAATCAACTTGTCCTTGTTGAGGACATTCACGTTGAGATGATGAGCTCCACTAGAAAAATAACCTTCGAGCAATGCGACCAAATTTGATTTTTTATCGGACTCGGTCTTTCCAAGTGTCGCAGGAGTGACTGAAAAAGTGCAGGAAATACCATCTTTACAACTAGCAAATGGTAATTTCGCCACAGAATTCAGCGCTGCAATTGCACCATTTTTCTCTCTTCCCCGCATCGGATTCGCTCCTGGAGCGAAAGGTTCACCTTTTCTTCTGCCATCAGGTGTATTACCGGTTTTAAGGCCATAAACGACATTGGAAGTTATGGTGAGTAAAGAAAGCGTGTGCTCTGAATTTCTGTAGGTCTCATATTTTGACAATTGCTCATGAAATGACTTTGAGAGTGCTATTGCAATTTTATCGACGCGATCATCATCATTTCCAAAGACAGGAAAATCGCCTTCTATGACAAAATCAACAATCCAACCTTGCTCATTTCTTATGGGTGTCACTTTTGAATGCTTTATTGCGGAAAGTGAATCTGCCACCACGCTAAGTCCTGCTATTCCAAAGGCCATATAGCGATGTACATCTGTATCATGAAGTGCCATCTGAGTCTTCTCATAAGCGTACTTATCGTGCATGTAATGGATTACATTCATGGTGTTGACATATTGGCCACACAACCAGTCAGTGTACAAATCAAAACGTTGCATCACTGCATCGAAATCAAGAATCTGATCATCCAAGACCTCCATTTCTGGTCCAATCTGTTCTCCGGTCATTTCATCATAACCACCATTAATCGCCAACAAGAAGACTTTGGGAAGATTGCATCTCGCTCCGAAAAACTGCATTTCTTTTCCAATTTTCATGGCAGATACGCAACATGCTATGCCGTAATCATCACCAAATATTGGTCTCATGAGGTCATCATTCTCGTATTGGATTGCGTCAGTCTTTATTGAGATCGCCGCACAATATGTCTTGAAAGTTTCCGGAAGGTCCTTTGACCATAATACTGTCAGATTCGGCTCTGGTGCTGCACCCAGATTTACAAGAGTATTCAGGAACCGAAAAGCATTTTTTGTAACAAGGGTTCTCCCATCAAGACTCATCCCCCCCACAACTTCAGTGATCCAGAGCGGATCTCCAGCAAACAGCTCATTATAATCCGGAGTTCTGAGTTGCCTGGCCATACGCAATTTAATGATGAAATCATCAATCAACTCCTGCGCACCTTTTTCTGATAAATCTCCACTCAAAAGATCTCTTTCTATATAAATATCCAGAAACCCTCCGACTCTTCCAAGCGACATGGCAGCACCGTTTTGTTCTTTTATGGCACCCAGATAGCCGTAATAGGTCCATTGTATAGCTTCTTTAGCGCTTTCAGCCGGGCGCCCGATGTCATGCCCATAAGCTTTTGCCATAGCCTTCAATTTTCCAAGAAAATCGAGTTGTCTAAAGATTTCTTCCATCAAGCGAATATTATCCTCGTTCATGGGCTGCTCAGACAAGGCTTTTTGATCCGTTTTTTTGAAATCCACCAATCGATTGACACCATATAAGGCTATTCTGCGGTAATCCCCTATAATGCGACCTCTGCCGTATGCATCTGGCAATCCTGTAATCAAGCCACTTCGTCTCAATTTTTTCATAGTTTCGCTGTAGACTCTGAACACACCATCATTGTGGGTTGTCTTAAACGAGAACTGTTCTTCAACTTGGTCTGATAATTTGTAGCCATATGCCTCACAGGCATCTCTCGCCATTCGTATGCCACCAAAAGGATTAACACTTCTCTTTAAAGGTGCATCTGTCTGAAGCCCTACGATTTCTTCGAGAGAAGCATCAATATAGCCTGGTTCATAACTCAGAAGACTGGATACCCTCTCAGTGTCAATATCAAATACACCGCCTCTGAGCTGCTCCTCTGCCATTAAGGATGTCACTTTGCCCCATAGTTTTTCAGTTCGTTCTGTCGTACCCTCTAGAAATGATTCATCTCCATAATAAGGTGTCATATTATTTACAATAAAATCTCTCACTTCAACTTGCTCTTTCCACTGCGTTCCTTTAAACCCTTTCCATGCTTTCATTTCAGATTCCTCCTGTCAAAATGGGTGATCCAGGCGTGATAAGCACAAAAAAACCGACACACCTAGACATATTTATGCCCAGGCGGTCGGCTGTTGATCCTTCTCAATCCCTCGTGGTATTCCACTTATTCCGCCAGTTTTGAGAATTCTTTTATTTGAATTATTTTTTTAAAAGCTTTTTAGAATGCGCTACAACATTTTCTACTGTGAAGCCAAAAGCTTCGAAAAGGACATCTCCTGGTGCTGATGCACCGAAATCTTCCATCCCGATAACGTCACAAGCGTATTTATGCCACCCGAATGTGCTGGCAGCTTCAATAGCAAGTTTAGGGACACCTTCAAGGAGGACTGATCGTTTGTATTCCTCTGATTGCTTATTGAAAATCTCTTGACAAGGCATTGAAACCACTCTTGCGTCTATACCTTCCGCAATGAGAGCTTCCTGTGCATCCACAGCAAGTGCCACTTCTGAACCAGTTGCAATCAATACTAAATCAGCTTTATTTTTCTCTTTTGAGATCACATAAGCGCCCTTGAGTGCTTCTCTGGAAGAACCTTCTAGTTCACGAAGATTCTGACGAGTCAAGATCAATGCTGTTGGACAATCTTTGGTCGTCATTGCAACATACCATGCTGCAGAGACTTCTCTTGCATCCGCAGGTCTGATGACTTGAATTCCAGGTATCGCACGTAGCATTGGCAGTTGATCAACTGGCTGATGCGTAGGACCGTCTTCTCCTACACCGATACTATCGTGAGTAAGAATATAAGTCACAGGCAATTTCATGATTGCCGCCAAACGGATCGCAGGTTTCATATAATCCGTGAAAACAAAGAATGTTGCTGCATATGCCTTGAGGCCACCGTGTGCCTGAATTCCATTTACAATTGCAGTCATGGCGTGTTCTCTGACACCAAAATGGAGATTGGAGCCATTACGTTGATGTGGAAAGAAGGATTCTCTCTTTTTCATATCCGAATTATTCGATGGAGAAAGGTCCGCTGAACCACCGAAGAAATTCGGTACAACATCCGCCAATTTATTGAGTACTTTACCAGATGAACTTCTTGATGCTACGGCTTCTGAATAATTCCAGAACTCATCCGACTCAAGGAAATCCATAGGCGCATCGCCACTGAACCATTGCTTGTATGCTGTTGCCAGTTCAGGATAAGCCTTTTCGTATTGTTCAAAAAGTGAGTTCCACTCGGTTTCTTTCTCAGTGAGCTTCACCACTTCTGTTTTCAAATATTCTCTGATATCTTTAGGAACATCAAAAGGTGCTTTTCCTTCCCAATTTGCAAACGCTTTCAGTTCAGCCACACCGTCCTCACCCAGTGGTGAGCCGTGAACTTTGTGAGAGCCTTGCTTGGAGGCAACGCCGTAACCAATTATGGTTTTCACTATGATGATTGAAGGTTTTTCAGTTTCAGCTTTAGCTGTTTCAAGCGCCTTTTGGATCGCCGCTATATCATTGCCATCTTCAACGGTGAGAACTTGCCAGTGCATTGCTTCGAAACGCATCCCGACATCTTCTGTGAAAGCGAGATCTGTACTGCCTTCAATGGATATTCTATTCGAATCGTACATCAGTATGAGTTTTCCAAGCTTCTGTGTTCCAGCAAGTGAAGCAGCCTCATAAGAGATTCCCTCCATCAAACAGCCATCACCAGAAATTGCATATGTGTAATGATCGACAATTGGGAACTCCGGTTTATTGAACTCAGCAGCAAGACGAGCTTCAGCCATTGCAAATCCAACCGCATTCGCAATACCTTGACCAAGTGGTCCTGTAGAGATTTCGATGCCCTTGGTATGACCATATTCAGGGTGTCCTGGAGTTTTGCTGCCTAATTGTCTGAAGTTCTTGATTTCTTCCATTGGAAGACCATACTCGAATAAATTTAGCAATGAGTAAATGAGCATAGAACCATGACCAGCCGAGAGGACAAATCTGTCTCTGTTGTGCCAATCAGGATTGCTAGGACTATGTTTCATGACCTTTGACCATAGTGTGTATGCCATCGGTGCAGCGCCAAGTGGAAGGCCTGGGTGACCCGAATTCGCAGCTTGAACGCCTTCAGCTGAGAGAACTCTTATAGCGTTTATAACCTTTGTATCCATCATATTGATACCAACCTTTCTTTAACTTAAATATACCATAAATATTATATAGGTTCTTACATAGAATAACAACCGCTTATTCACACTAAAATGAAAAGAGCGTTCTTGGAATTGATGCCCCTAAACGCTCTTTCTCTAATTATTATGCTTGAAAATTAATCGTTTTCGATGGTATGATTGTTGAAATCGCATGTTTGTAAATCATTTGTTGTTTGCCTTCGCTGTCGAGTACAATCGTGTAACTGTCAAATCCTTTTACTAAGCCTCTGATCTGGTACCCGCTGATTAAAAAAATCGTAATTGGTGTTTGGTCTTTCCTACATTGATTTAAAAATACATCTTGTAAATTGATTGCATTTTTCATAAATCCCCCTCCTTCTCTCTATTTTTTTATCTTTGACAGGATTTCTTCTGTGATGTCCTTTATCGATGTGAATTTATCAAGGTCAATCCATTCCATATCTTTATAACGTCTGAACCATGTCATTTGTCTTTTGGCATATCTTCTACTGCTTTGTTTTAAAACAGTAACCATGGTGTCAAAATCATACTTGTCATCCAGATAATCCAAAACTTCCTTATATCCTATACCCTGCATGGACTGATATCTACCATCAATTCCTTCATTTTTTAATTTTTTTACTTCTTCAAGTAATCCTGATGAAAGCATGATGTCCACACGCTTGTTGATGCGCCCATAAAGCTTTAGGCGCGAACGGGTGAGCCCTATGATGACCGTTTCATATTCATCAGTGGGAACCGGATCAGAAGCGAAATCAGACATGGGCTTTCCAGTCAACTTATTGACTTCGAGTGCTCTTATGACTCTTCTCAGGTTATTGGCATGAATTTTTTCTGCAGCCTCCGGATCGATGGCTTCCAGCATTTGATGCAATACCTCTTTACCATTTTCCTCTGCGATTTGCTCAAGTTCTTGTCTGTATTCGTCATCAGACTCTGTTTTTCCAAAATCCATATCGTAAAGCAACGCATTGACATAAAGCCCAGTACCACCTGCGACGATCGGGGTTTTACCTCTTGATCTGATTTCCCGAATCACTTCTTTAGCCAGATGGATATAATCGCTGACCGAAAAAGATAATTCCGGATCGACGAAATCGAGGAGATGATGTGGTATGCCGTCCATTTCTTCTGGTGTCGGCTTAGCTGAACCAATATTCAATTTCTTATAGATTTGAACAGAATCAGCAGAAACGATTTCTCCATTCAAGGCTTTGGAAAGCTGGATGGAAACATCTGTTTTACCCACTGCTGTCGGTCCTACTATGAAAATGACTTTATCCATAATTATTATACCTGCTTATTATAATATAATTTTGACAAAATTGTAACACTATTGGATCACTTTTTCACAATATCCGCTTAAATTTTCTTTCAATCTCATGTTTTCCGAATTGGATGACTATCGGTCTTCCATGTGGACATGTGTAAGGCGATTCGAGGGATGTAAGTTGTTCCACTAAAGCGTCCACTTCAATGGCCTCTATGGTATCATAAGCTTTAATTGCAGCCTTGCATGCTCTTGAAGCCAGTTTTTCCTCGAAATGATCATCCATTCCCGTTCTTGTACCTTCAAGAATTTCAGAAAACATTAATTTTGCGCTTTGAATAGAAAGTAGACTTGGAATTTCCCTTAAAATAACTGTTGAATTTCCAAACCGCTCAAAATCGAATCCCATATTTTTGATGAATGAAGCCATTTGATCCAGTGAACTCATATCTAGGGCATCCAGTTCCACAGTTTCTGGAATCAAAAGCATTTGTGAGGCTATTTCCTGACTTTTGAAAGCGCGCATAAACTGCTCATAAAGAATTTTTTCATGGGCGGCATGCTGATCAATCATGACAAGCTGTGAATTTTTTTCAAAAAGCAGATAGGTCTTGTCAAAAACGCCAATATAATCCAGTCCATAATAAACAGAGTCTCTGATGATTTCAGGAGATTCACGAACCAAGTCTTCCACAAAAGCATTCATCTGCGAAATGGCTTCAAAATCTACTTTTTCAGGTTTGAATGCCGGAGGTGAATATTTTGGGGCGATAGGCACTTTCTTTTCCAGTTTAATCACGTCCTGCTCAATACTTACAGGTCCATGTTCAGTCGTTTTTATTTCTTGCGCGTCCCTTACTGAAGGTTTAACAAATACTTCTTTCTCGCTGAATGTCACCTTCGGAACTTGATCGTATAGATTGAATGATTTTTTAAGTGCCATATAGATCAACTGTTTGATTTTTCCCTCATCATGAAATTTGATTTCAGTTTTGGCAGGATGAATGTTCACATCCACTGAAGAGGGTGGTACTTTTATAAAGAGAAAGCACACTGCATGTCTATTACTCATAAGATACGGCTTATATGCCATTTGTACGACTTCTTTGACCACGTCGCTCTTCACATATCTACCATTGACAAAAGTCAACTGATGGCTCTTTGTACCCTTGGTATAGTCGAATTTTGAGACAAAGCCATGTATGCTGATGTCATCGTGCGATTCACTAATTTTATGGAGATGTCCCAGAATCCCGGCTTCGTATATCGAAAATATGGCATTGCCGAGATCTCCTTTGCCAGGAGTATGAAACACCAACTTGTCGTCGTTCACATATTTAAATGCGATTTCCGGATGCGATATGGCAAGTGTGCTGACAAGTTCTGTGATGGATCTCCCTTCGGCTTGATCGCTCTTCAAAAATTTAAGTCTGGCCGGCGTGTTGAAAAAAAGGTCTTTGATAGTGATAGTCGTACCTCGTATGGCACCAACTTCGGACTGCTTTAGAATCTTGCCGCCAGCCGCTTGTATTTTGGTACCATATGAATCCCCTTCACACATAGTGATCATCTCAATTTGAGAGACTGCACAAATACTTGAAAGCGCCTCACCTCTAAACCCCAAGCTATGCGTGTCATAAAGATCTTCAATCGATCTGATTTTGCTCGTCGCATGACGTTCAAAAACAAGTGTCAAATCTTCAAGATGTATGCCTGAACCGTTGTCCGAAACCCTAATGCTTTTTTTTCCGCCATTTTTTACGTCAATCACTATTTCGTCCGCACCGGCATCAATGGCATTCTCCACCAGTTCCTTCACGACCATGGCAGGTCTTTCTACAACTTCTCCTGCAGCGATTTTACTTGCGGTGAACTCATCCAATTTTTGTATCCGTCTTGTTTCCATCTCAACCTCTTCCTGATTGATCTTTAAAATCAGTGACAATCTTATAAAGTGTATTCATGGCTTCTATAGGTGTCATCCGATCGATTTCCAATTGGTCGATGAATCGATAAAGCCCTTCTGTTATGACATAGTCAGAGGGCGCCGTTACAAGTTGCTCCTTTGAGCCACTTTGTTCATCGTGTTCCTTGAGATTTTGTATATTGTTGTTGATGTCATTGATTTCCAGCTTCGCAAGAATTTCTTTGGCTCTCTGGATCACCGGTCCCGGTACCCCAGCCAATTTGGCCACTTGGATTCCGAAACTCTGATTGGCTCCACCTGGCTCGATCTTGCGTAAAAATATGATATCGTCCTTAGATTCTTTAACAGCGATTCTGAAATTTCGGACCCCTTCTATGCGACCTTCAAGTTCTGTGAGTTCATGATAATGCGTCGCAAATAAAGTCTTGGCATGAATGCCTGAATGCTTTGCAATATATTCCACCACGCTCCAAGCAATGCTCAGACCGTCATAAGTGCTGGTACCCCTGCCAATCTCATCTAAAATAATCAATGATTTTGGCGTGGCATTGTTCAGTATATTCGCAAGTTCGTTCATTTCCACCATAAATGTACTCTGACCTTGGGACAGGTCATCCGATGCGCCGACTCTGGTGAATATGCGATCTACGATACCAATCTCAGCTTTTTCGGCAGGGACATAACATCCGATTTGAGCCATCAGAGTGATGAGTGCCACCTGTCTGAGATAAGTGGATTTTCCAGCCATGTTGGGTCCTGTGATGATGTAAAACTGATGTCCTTTGTGGTCCAAATGGGTATCGTTTGGCACAAATATCGTATCATTGAAAATACGTTCAATTACCGGGTGTCTGCCATGCTTGATCTTTATGGTGGATTGATCGCTGATCTTCGGTTTGACATAACCATATCTGTAGCTGCATTCTGCAAAGGATAAAAGTGCATCCAGAGATGCAATCGCATTAGCCGTACTTTTGATCCGTTCGATGTGGACCATGATATCTTGTTTCAGATTACTAAAAAGTTCTAGTTCCAGTCTCCCGATTTTCTCTTCAGCACCAAGTACGGTCTCCTCAAGTTGCTTGAGTTCGGGAGTGATATATCTCTCCGCATTTGCGAGCGTTTGTTTTCTAATATATTCCTCTGGTGCATTTTTAATGCTGCCTTTTGATATTTCGATGTAATATCCAAATACTTTATTGAAACCGATTTTAAGATTTTTTATGCCTGTGCGTTCTCGTTCACTTTGCTCAATGCCAAGGATCCATTGTTTGCCGTTCAGCGCCGCATCTCTAAGTTCATCCAGTTCCTCATTGAAGCCATTTCGAATCACGCCACCGTCTTTTATACCAAATGGGGGTTCTTCAATAATGGCTCTTTCTATAAGCTCGTAAACCATTTGAAGTGGGTCGATTTCTGAATCAATGGTCTCAAATTCACCAGAAGTCAAGTCAGAGATATATGCTTTGATGTCAGGTAGAACAAGTAGTGATTGCTTCAGTGCTACGAGGTCTCTTGGATTGACACTGCCATAAACCAGTTTGGAGGTTAAACGTTCAAGGTCATAGATTTCTTTGAGCAGCGTCCTGAGATCACTTCTGAGCATCAGGTCGTCCACAAGGACTTCCACGGTGTTCAGTCGTTTCTCTATACTCTTTTGATTGAGAAGAGGCTCCTCCACCCACGATTTGATCCGCCTAGCTCCCATAGCGGTACAGGTCTTGTCGATCACCCATAGTAGACTGCCTTTTTTATCTCCCGTCCGCATGGTTTCGACGAGCTCAAGATTGCGTCTGGTGAACTTGTCGAGCATCATGAAATTAGAGTGATTGTAAAGTTCTATTCTAGAAATGTGCATGAGTGGCACTTTTGCGGTTTCTTCCACATAGGCAAGAAGTGCCCCGCTGGCGCAAAGTGCCACCGGATAATCAGAAAACCCTAAGGATTCCGGTGAATAGACGTTCAGTATGCGTTCAATGGTCTTTTCACTTGCATGATTTAAAAATGCATGGTCCATATAAGGGGTGAAACTGATGTTGTTCGCCTTAATATATTCAGATAGCTGAGGATCCAGTTCACCACTTAAAGGATAAATAATCTCACTCGGTTCGATCTTCATGACTTCATCCATTAAAATTGAAATGGTGACCACTTCTGTGGATTTGAAAGAACCAGTTGTAATGTCGCAATATGCAAGTCCATAACCATGTTCACTTTTAAAGACAGCTGCAATATAATTGTTGCTCGAAGCATCGAGCATATCCGGATCAGTGATTGTTCCAGGGGTGACAATCCTCACGACTTCCCTTTTGACGATGCCTTTTGCTAGGGCTGGATCTTCAGTCTGTTCACAGATCGCGACTTTGATGCCTTTTTCCACCAGTTTCTTGATGTACCCATCTACGGCATGATAAGGAACCCCACAAAGTGGAGCCTTGTCCTCAAGCCCACAGTTCCGGGCCGTCAGTGTGATTTCGAGTTCTCTTGCCGCCTTTACGGCATCGTCAAAGAACATTTCGTAAAAATCACCCAAACGATAGAGTAGGATATAGTCCATATATTGGTCTTTTATTTCAAAATACTGTTTCATCATCGGTGTTAATTTGGAACGATCCACATTCATCATATTAAGTTCCTTCGATTAATTATTCTGCCACTTCGCCAAACAACGAGAATTTCTTTGGCTTTGTTATTTTAATGTTAACAAGCTTGCCAATCAGGGATGCATCTCCTATGAAGTTGACGATTTGATTTTGTCTCGTTCTACCCATCAACAGTTCATCCGAGGTCTTCGATGGACCCTCCACCAATACTTCAACGGTCTTACCATCAAATGTTCTCATCTTTTCATGGATCATCGGATTGAGTACAGCGAGCAGTCGGTTCATTCGATCGTGTTTATCCTCTTCAGTGACCTGGTGATCATGAGTGGCCGCAGGTGTTCCAGTTCTTTTTGAGTAAAGATAGGTGAACGCTGAATCACACTTGATGGTCTTGATCATATCCACAGTATCCATGAAATCCGATTCGGTCTCACCAGGAAAACCAAGAATGATGTCTGTTGTGATTCCAAGTTCCGGCATCAGAGCTTTTGCTCTGTCAATGATGTCTATATAATGTTCTCTCGTGTATTTGCGATTCATGTTTTTGAGGATGGCATTGCTGCCTGACTGGATCGGCAAATGTAAATACTCGCAGACCTTGTCCGCTTCAGCCATCGTCTCAATGAGTTTCTGTGTGATGTCTTTGGGGTGTGACGTCATGAACCGGATGCGTTCAATACCTTCTATCTCGTTGACCATTTTTAAGAGATCTGCGAAATCCACTGGATCTTCGATGTTGTTGCCATATGAGTTGACGTTTTGACCCAGAAGCATCACTTCTTTGGTGCCCTCTAGAGCGAGCTGTCTGATTTCCTCCACGATGTCCTCAGGTCTTCTGCTGCGTTCTCTGCCTCTTGTATAAGGGACGATGCAGTAAGAACAGAAATTATCACAACCATACATGATGTTCACATAGGCTTTGACCTCTTTTTTTCTTGAAATTTGCATGCCTTCTATGACATCGCCCTGAGAATCCCATACTTCAACGACCTGATGGTCTCCAGTCAGTGTCTCTTCAAGCAGCACTGGGAAGTTGTGCAAATTATGGGTTCCGAATACGAGGTCCACATACTTGTATTTTTTCTTGATTTGCTCCACAACGTGAGGTTGTTGCATCATGCAACCACAAACCGCCAAAATCAAATCCGGTTTGGTTTCTTTGAGCTTTTTGATGCGACCGAGGTTGCCATAAACTTTAAATTCCGCATTTTCCCTGACACAACACGTGTTGAAAATTACCAAATCTGACTCTTCCACGCTTTTTACAATATTGTAGCCCATATCCACAAGCATGGCTTCGAGCTTCTCCGAATCATGTTCATTCATCTGGCAACCATAGGTCACTGTGAATGCGTTCTTTTGATGACCAGACTCCTTGAAAATCTGATCATTGATTGCTTTGATGTTCCTTATGACTTCATCGTTCCTGTTTAAAATCTCTTCTACGGATTCGATGTTGAAAACTTCTCTTTTTGACATTAATTTCTCCTCATTTCACACTTTTAAGCACCAAAAAAAAGGGAGCTAAGTCCCTTTTTTATTATATCAACTCTTCCATCAAAAACAAACCCTTAAATTGTAAACATTTCAAACAGGTCAGTTGCTTTGAGCTTCTGACACCAAACCAATGATGAATTTCTTGATGTTGATCTTGCCTCTGAATTTTGAAATGCGTTTTATGTAGTCCATCTCTTTCCGGACTTCTCTAAACTCGAATAGTGTCGATGCATATCGCATGAATGCGAGATGTTCGTAATCGTCGAGAGCAAGTTCTGACACATTTTCAAGCGCCTGACCGATTGCTCTTCTGATCCGCTGTTCAATGGCTTTCTCATTGACGATCTCCCCACGTTCTTTTTCATACTTGGTACTGAGATAAGAGTAAAGATCGGTCAATTTGAACTCGATGAGTTTCTTATGGCTCATTTCATCGTTTTGTATGACAAATTCAAGTATGTTGATGATGTCCTTGCAACCCGCTTCGCTGAGTATGCCAAGTTGATTCAATATTTCTTTTGCGTTCTCCAGTATGGGATCGAGTTTTGACGATTTGGAGCCTGTAGAGATTTCATCAAGAGTCCTCATACTTTGAAAAGCACTTTGGAATGAATCAATCACTTTCTTCATCCTCAGTTTCTCATCCACTCTCTTGATGACATTCATGACTTCAATGACGTTGATTGGCTTGTTGACAAAGAATTCAACACCACTGTTATATGCCTTTGAAACCATTTCCTTCGAGTGGACTTCGCTAATCATAATGAAAGGCAACTCTGGAAATGCCGTCTTGAGTCTTTCCACCAGAGTGATGCCATCCACTTTGGGCAGCAGAAGATCCACAATGACTATGTCGGGTGAAAGTTTTGGAATTTCGATTGTGGCCTGTTCGCCATCAATGGCTTTTCCAATGATATCCCCTAGATTTTGATTGACGATAATCTTACTCAATATGCTGAGTACGCTTTTATCGTCATCGACCAAATAAAAGTTGTAATTCATTTAAACCTCACTTGTCATTATCGTGTCTTTTTTGAATTCATGTGGCTCAAGCAGTTTGGAAAGTGGCATCCATAGTTCAAAACGTGTCCACTCGCCTTTCTTGGACTCGACTTTAATATCTCCTCCGAAAAACGATCTCACCAATTGTTTGACGTGCGTCAGTCCGATTCCGGAAGCCATGATGCCGTTGTTTTCATTGAATTTCGTTGAAAAACCAGGTTCGAAAATAAGTTCCATATCATATTCGTCAATACCTGTCCCATTGTCTGAAATCGAAAGATGCAGATTTTCACTCTGAAAATCACCAATGACCACAATTTCTCCGGACGAGTGAATCGCATCTATGGCATTGGTGATCAAATTATTGAGAATGGATATAAGGGCATAAAATTCAGGTGTCTTAAAATCACAATTGACGGAGAAATGAAACCTGATTGACTTGTCTTTCGATCTTGCGTTCTTTTCGTTTGCATCTTTGACAATCTTCATGATTTCCTTGAAATGCATGAGATAAATCGGAGTTTCCTCAATACTTTTCTCTATACCTGAAATGACACGCGAATAATCCTTTTTAATTTCATGGATATCCTTGGCGACAGTGAGCATGGAATCCTTGAGCTGGGTCTCGTTCAACTGCTCATAGACTTCATAGCTGCGCTGCATGGCCTGTTCGATATCATTTTTGGACTTTCTGAGAAAAAACAGTTCCGTTTTAAGATTGGACATCAAAATAATCTTTTCGACGAATTTCTGATGATGTTCCCGTTCTTTGACGAACGAATAATAGTAACGTGTCAAATAGATCAAAACAACAGTCATTGACGTTCGCACCAGACCTATGAGAATAATCACATAGATGGCCTCTTCCAGATTCACGCCTTGCCAATCACCTCTTACCATAATCTCAACAAGATTTGGAATCGTGTCACAGATCCAGATGCCTAGAAAGAGACTGACCGGTGTTTTGATGAGATTTCTGACATTCAAAACGACAAAAAAGAAACTGTAGAACATATAAAAGAAGATTACCGGATAATAAACTGAAAACGCTTCTAGAACTGTGCCGTTTTGATTGTACACAAATACTATACTGCGCACAGAAAACATCATCAGTCCCACAAGATTTATCGTTGGAATCGGTTTGATCTCAAGGAACGTCAACATCAGTACATTGAGTACCATGACGGCAATGGTGAGCCTAAAATTGGTCCCAAAAGGCGTGACGTAAATCTGTCCCATGAATGTGGTAAAAATCGCCACGAGTAAAATTTTCTCTATATTCCTTACACGTTCATTCATCTTATTCCCCACTTACAAATATAACATTATATTAACATATTTTTCTCCATAAAAAAAGAAAACAATGATCACACAAATAGTTATTGTGCAATCACTGTTTTAATTAGTAATTTTCGCAGAAATTTTTGAGTCTTGCGAGTCCTTCTTCAATGTTTTCCATACTTGTCGCATAAGATAGACGAATGTAATCGTCCACCCCAAATGCTATGCCCGGGATAACGGATACCATTGCTTTTTCAAGCAATACAGATGCAAAATCAATGGAGCCTTCTATTTTATTGCCTTCAACAGTCTTGCCAAAGAACGCAGAAACGTCAACCATGACATAAAATGCACCTTTCGGTTCAACGCAAGTGATTTGAGGAATAGACTCGATTGTTTTCACCATGTATCGTCTTCTTTCGTCAAATGCCAATCTCATCTCCTCAATCGGAGCAGGATCTCCGCTGAGTGCTTCAATACTTGCATACTGGGCAATCGTGTTTGGGTTTGATGTGGCGTGCGATTGGATATTGCTCATGACTTTTGCGATTTCAACTGAGCTGGCGGTGTAACCGATTCTCCAACCAGTCATCGCGTATGCCTTACTGAGTCCGTTGACGACTATTGTGCGGTCGTATGCGAATTTTGCGATGCTCACATGTTCCTCACCGTAGATGAGTTTCTCATAGATTTCATCTGAGATGATGTATAAATCGTGTTTCTCCGCAAGTTCTGCAATTGCCATCAGCTCGGCCTCCGTATAAACAGCGCCTGTCGGATTGTTAGGCGAGTTGATCATGATTGCCTTTGTCTTCTCTGTGATCGCACTTTCCAGTTGCTCGATGCTCACTTTGAACTCCTGGTTTGATGAAGCTTCCACCAAAATTGGTTCCGCGTCAGCGAGTTTCGTGAGTTCATAGTAGCTCACCCAGTACGGAGAAGGGATGATCACTTCGTCACCAGGGTTGCAAAGGGCCTGTAATGCGTTGAAAAGGGAATGTTTTGCACCGCATGAAACTACGATTTGATTATTTTTATATTCGAGTTCATTGTCATCTCTTAGCTTTTTACAAATTGCGGTTTTGAGTTCAGGAAGTCCTGAAGCGTCAGTGTAACCATTTCCACCCTTTTCAATTCGTTTGATAGCTGCCGTTCTGATATACTCTGGTGTGTTGAAATCCGGTTCACCCGCACCGAAACTGATGATATTGGCACCTTCAGCCTTTAATTGTTTCGCTTTTGCTGAAATCGCCAAAGTCATCGATTCGGAAATACCTAAATTCTTTATAGACAACGCTTTCATCCTTACCTCCACAAATCTTAAATATTCATTGATTGACATCATTATAACAAGCGCTCATAAACTTGTACATGTAAGAAAACAATATTTTTGAGAAATCAGTTTTTCATAATTAAGCAATTTGATGAAAAAGTTACTTTTATTTCGTTCAAATACTTTTTGCGAAATACCCTTCCTGGGCGCTCACTTCAATTATCGCATCAAATTTATCACCGTCGTAATGATAGTGCACCGGTCTTGCATTCTTAGACAGCGCATAGGTCCCGATGTTTGCAATCTCATCACTATTGAATATCAATTGCATCATCATGAGCGTCAAGCCATGTGTCACGATCAGAATTTTTTTATTGACCGTTTCATTGTAAAACTCTTTTATGAGATCACCCACAAAAGAGGAGACACGTCTATGAAGATCATAGTAATCCTCACCATCTGAAAGCCTAAACTCTCCAGGTTCGAAGAAATAGTTGTAATAGGCATCAGGATACTCCTTTTCTATGGTCTCAATAGTCTTTCCTTGCCATGACCCTAGGCAAATCTCTTTCAACCTGTCATCAATGACATATAAGGCCTCAGGCATAGCGAGACTTAAAGTGCTTAGTGCGCGTCCACTGGGAGATGTAAATATTCGATCGAATTCAATTGCGCCAATCTCTTCTCTTAGTATAAACGCACTACGCTCTCCTTCAAGTGTAAGTGGTGAATCCAGCCAACCTTGCAGTCGTCTTTCCACATTCCACTGAGTCTGTCCATGCCTTACAATATAAATATCTAGCATAAAAAACCTCCACGTTCATTGTATTTCATCCAACCTTTAAAATCAACAAAAAAGGCCGAGCCTCAGCTCAACCTTGATGTTTTGAAGTCTTTAATTTAAGATTCGTATCTGTACCAATCCTCGTCCGCTTCTTCCACAGCCAGAACATCCAGATTCAATTCGTCTGAACTGCAAATTTGAGCGCCGACTGCTATCTTTCTAAGTGTCAGATAGAGCTGTGCTTTTGTCGAATCCACATATGGATTAACAAAGAGTGTACCGATTCCAAATGCAAGTCCTCCAAGAATGTACCAACCAATGAAAGAAAGGTCAAGGACAAACATATCCCATTTGTGCCCTCGTGTCATTTCGTTGCTGAGTTCCAGTGCACGTTCATGCCCAATTTCCGGATTGTCCGTCAGAATATATGCCACCATTGAGTACGCATAGGACTTGACGACACCCGGGAAGAATAGTAACAGATAAAAAAGGAAATTGATGACACCTTTATACAGCATGGCCCCCACAATTTTCATGTAGTGTTCGCCATTGAATGTACTGGTGATATTTGAAAATTCCACTTCTCCTTCAGCGCCTCTTATAAAGAATTTTCTTCCTCCAACTTCAAGTGGATAACCGAGGAAAATTCTGAAAGCCAAGGATGCAATGATGAGTACTGCGACAATTATGAAACTGAATCCAAAGATGAATCCAAATGGAACCACATCTGTGACAGTTCTACCCATCTCCGACATGTTAGAAAAATCCAAATCCAGCATGCCTTTGCGTTCTGCTCTCCAAGATGAATTGGAGCCTCCTGAACCAGTAACAAAAAATAGCATTAAACTCACCAAAAATGCTTTGATATAATTTGTGCTCAAGAATTTTTTAGCACTTGATTTTAAGTCCGATCGTAACCACATGTTGTTCTCCTTTCACTTCTTTTTCTATAAGATACAATATAATTCTTATCAAATCCTTAAGAAAAAACATGAAAACCATTAATATCGGGTTAAAATATCAATTAATACGTTTGTATGATGAACCATTTGGTGTTAATTGACAAATCCACATCAAAATAAAGTCGTTTGACATTTTGCTCTTTTGGTGTAAACACTCTGACAATTGGACTCTCAGGATACAGTTTGTTCTGATGTAAAACAATACCCCGGTGACCAGAATTGAGTATGATTCCTGTGCCTGTAGGATATATGTTGATATGTTTTGCAAAGGTTTCCATGATATGCGCATCGAAATGCTTGTCACCAAGATGCGTTATTTCCCTGAAAACTTTGTCAGGGAGAGACCTCCGTTTATAGACCCTGTCATTCGACATGGCATCATAAACGTCCGCCACAGCCACAATTCGGGCAAATAATGGTATATTGGTGTTCCTGAGCCCCCAACAATATCCTGTTCCATCATATTTTTCATGATGATGCAGCGCAATCTGCGCCGCTTCCTCCGCGATGTTGGTCTGCATAAGGATTTCATAACCATAAAGTGTATGTTTTTTGACTTCACTGAATTCATCTATTGTAAGTTTGGAGGGCTTTTTGATCAACTCCTCCGGAATCATGATTTTTCCTATGTCATGTAAAATGGCACCGGTACCTAAATGTCTCAACTGATCCTTATCAAGCATCAAATCTATCCCAATGATGAGCGCAAGAACTCCTACGTTCACCGAATGCTGATACGTATAGTCGTCGACAGAACGCAATTGAGAAAGCGCAAACACAAAGTCCTTTTGATCCAAGAGTTGTTCTATCATGTCTTCAACAATTTGACCGATCTTTTGTATATCATTGCGACTAACCGATTTGAATTTCATCATGGTTTTTTTGATTTGGTTATGCGCGTGAGATCTGGTCTTCTCATGAATTACATCTTGAATGTTAAGTGACTTGCGTATTGCATTTATCGTATTCGTTGACATTTCGCCATTTTCTTCAATTAAAATTTCCTGGACGCCCGCCTCTTTGAACCTTGGCGTGTAGTGTTCCCGGAACGCTGTGCCTTTTTTGATCAGCAAAACACCGTCCGTTCCATACACATCCTGAGCTATGATTGAGCCGGGTGACACCCCACTGATTAGTGTTTTTTGCATTTCCCCACCATATAGTATATTTTTTGCTACTTTATTATTATACAACACTATATATGCTTACTTTATGCTATTTGTGAGCAAAATGCAACTTATTTTGCCTAATCCCCCCCTTTTTTTTCAAATCGGCCAAATCCAAAGAATTAATGGTGTGCCTATAAATATTATTATTAGAGAAAGTGGTAATCCCATTTTCCAGTAATCTCCAAACTTATATCCCCCTGGACCCATAATCAAAGTATTGGATTGATGACCAATCGGTGTCAAAAATGCAGATGATGCTCCTATGGCCACCACCATAAGCAGCGGGTCCACCGAAAGACCAAGTCCGTTTGCCATACTGATTGCTATTGGTGCCATCAGTACAGCCGCAGCCGAATTGTTGATCAGATTGGTCAAAAGCATAGTCACCGTCATCAGTATCATGACCAACACAACGGGAGGTGATACCCCGATCATCCAAAGCATCAACCCAGCAATGGTGTCTGCTCCTCCAGTGCTTTGAAGCGCCTCACCAAGAGGTAACATAGCACCCAGCATTATGATGATAGGCCATTCGATGGTCTCATACAACTCTTTAGTGGTCACTAGTCCGGTCAAAACCATTGTCAACGCGACCAAAGTGAATGATATCTGTACAGGGATCACTCCAAAGGTAGTGAGTATTATACCGGCTCCAAAAAGGATGATGGCTAGCCATTTTCTATCTGAAAGACCAACTTTCCCCAGTGTGATTCCTCTCCCAGCCAATGGCAAGCAACGCAATCTGGTCAAAGTGTCTGAAACACTTGAATTGGCAATCAACATAAGTAGTACATCCCCTGCTTTGAAATCCACTTCAACTAATCTTGTATATAATGATTCGCCATGTCTAGAAATTGCAATCAGGTTTATATTATAGTTATTTCTGAGTTTCAACTCTTTAGCAGTCTTGCCAACGAGAACTGATTCTTCGCGAACGACGGTTTCAACTAAGGTGAATTCACTCGAATTCAACAATTGACCCGTTTCACTATGAGTCAAATGAGCGAATTCAAGCTTAAATCCTGATTTTTCTATGATTCTGACGAGATCCTCAGGATCTGTTTTTACCAGAAGAACATCTCCAGCTTGCAAGACTTCGTGAGCTAATGGTGCAAGGATAAATTTCTTTTGTCTAATGATATTCAGAATATTAAATTCTAGTTTATACTCAGTTTTCAATTCCCTCAATGTTTTTCCTATAAGCTTGTTGCCAACTGGGACAAGCAATTCAGACAAGTAATCCTCAATTTTAAAAATCACTTCATCGGTCTCATCAGGATTTCTATGTGGTAAAAATCTCCATCCAAGAAAACCTATATATAACAGTCCAATAAATGTGATTGCCAATCCAACTGGTGCGAAATCAAAAAATGTGAATTCCTCGATACCAGCTTGTTCTCTATACATGGAGATGATCAAATTTGGAGGTGTGCCAATTTTTGTAATCATCCCTCCTAGCAGAGATGCGAACGCCACTGGCATTAAAAATAAGGATGATGATGTCTTATTGTCTTTTGCCATTTTAATCGCTATCGGCATAACGATTGCCAATGCGCCTACATTGTTCATAAAGCTTGATAATACCGCAGTCAGAAACATGAGTCCCATAAGTCTCATTGTATTGTTTTTACTGGTTCTATTGATAATAATCACAAGATCGTCCAGCGCTCCCGAGTTAATCAATCCACGACTGACAACAAGAACAGCTGCAACGGTGATTATTGCCGAATGAGCAAATCCATCGAAAGCATTTTCTGCAGGTATGATTCCTGTCAATACCAGAAAAAGCAAAGACAACATCGCCACTAAATCATAGCGCAATGAGCTTTTGACAAATAAAAAAAGAGTAATGACAATAGTTCCAAATACTATGATCTGATCCATCATGATGTCACCTCCCCACTAATGTATTGTCTTAATATTAACACATTTCAAACATTCATTAAAGGCATAAAAAGGGACATCTCAATATGTAATCTATTGAAACACCCCTTTGTTCTTACTTTAGATATGCTACAACCGCGTCCCGTAGGAACTGTGCTGCGCCCTCTTTATGTTTCGCTGCAATTTCTTTGCCGATCGCACTGTCTGGCTCAGCATTTTCTTCGACAGCTTTCACCAATTGGTCGATTAAGTCTTCTGTCAACTTGGCGACATAATCACTTTCCTGTGCCGTCATACCCATGAACTTCTTGTTTGAAGCCTCCACTACGTCACTGTCAAACATTTTTCGAAATATTATTTATATAATTTTTTTTATATGGTAAACTTATTAATATTAAGCGTCACGAAATATCAAAACCGACCAATAGGAGGATTATAATGAATATTTCAGAAAAGAGACTCCACCGTTCAGAAGTACCAGTTGAAACCACTTGGGACTTGACTGCGTTATTTCCGTCTGATGAGGCATGGCTGGAACAGCTCAAAAAGACGGAGGCACTATTTGATGATTTGTTGAAATATAAAAACAAACTTTGTAAAAATGGTTGTGTCGTATTTGAAGCGATGTCATTACTTGAAACAGCCTATACCCAAATGGTGCAACTTGGAACATACTCGAATCTCCGTCAGGCGGAAGACGGCACAAACTCAAAGAACCAGGAAAACAGCATGATTTTCGCTACGTTCTCAACCGGAATACTTGCCAAGATCACTTTCATCAATTCGGAGATCACAGCACTTGATGAACCAGAATATAGTGCATTATTTGAGGAAGAACCGAAACTCAAAGCATTCAAACTATACTTAGATGATCTCTACAAGGAAAAATCACATATGTTGTCTCCAGAGTCAGAAAAAGTGTTGGCTTCGCTCGGAGAAATTACTAGTGCTCCATATAGAATCTATTCCATAAGCAAAGCGGCGGATATGACTTTTGCTGACTTCACAGACTCAAGTGGTAAAACGAATCCAAACTCTTTCGCACTATACGAAAGCAAATACGAGTTTTCAAGCGACCGTTCCATCAGAAAAAATGCTTATGACTCTTTCTCCAGCACTCTAAAAAACTATGAGAACACATTTGCTGCTGTTTATGCGGCTGAAGTCAGAAATCAAATTGCCACGAGCAGGCTCAGACATTACTCATCCGCAACTGAAATGTTGCTTGAACCGCATAAAGTTTCGATTGATATGTATGAGAATCAGATCAAAGTCATTTATAACGAACTCGCTCCACATATGAGAAGGTTTGCCGATCTCAAAAAAGCTCAGCTCGGTCTGGATCAGATGAATTTTTATGATTTGAAGGCACCACTCGATGTGGAGTTCACCCCACCTGCGAATATCGAAACCATCAAGTCGACCATTTTAGAAGCACTATCCATTTTGGGGGATGATTACAAAGCAATCATAAAACGCGCATTTGATGAGCGATGGATTGATTTTTCAGATAACATCGGTAAATCCACGGGAGCCTTTTGTGCATCACCTTATGGGGCTCATCCTTATATTTTGATCACATACCAAGACAATATGCGTTCCGCATTCACGCTCGCTCATGAACTTGGACATGCGGGTCATTTCGCTAATGCCAACAAATATCAACGCATATTCGATACCAGACCATCCACTTATTTCATTGAAGCACCTTCGACCATCAATGAAATATTGCTTGCCGAGCATCTCATGCGAAATACAGAGGATCCTAGGATGAAAAGATGGGTGATTCTTCAGCTCATGGGCACATACTATCACAACTTTGTGACTCATCTCCTCGAAGCGGAGTTCCAAAGAAGAATTTATGAAATGAGCGAATCCGGCGTTTCTCTCACTGCAAAGATGCTCAGCACCACAAAACTCGATGTGTTGAGAACTTTCTGGGGCGATTCTGTAGTAATAGATGACCATGCCGGAATGACATGGATGAGACAACCTCATTATTACATGGGGCTGTATCCATACACTTACTCAGCTGGATTAACCGCTTCCACAGCTTTGTCAAAGCGCATTTTCGAAGAGGGACTGCCTGCCTTACAAAACTGGCTAGATGTTCTTAGAGCTGGTGGAACAAAATCTCCACTGGAACTTCTTAAGATGGTCGACATCGACATGAGTACTACCGAACCAGTTCAGACAGCTATCGATCACGTCGGAAAACTGATCACCGAACTTGAAGAACTGTTCCGATAACACAACAAATAAAGGTGCTGCATCAAGTGAATCATATCACTTGATGCAGCACCTTTCAATATTCATCTCTTATAATAAAAGAATGTCTTATTGGACTCGAATTTGTACCTTTGTGGTTGAATGATCTGCTCTGTGCTGCCAACGAAGAAATAACCGTCATTGACCAATGAAGCATAAAATTTCTTATACATTTCATCTTTAGCCTCTTCAGTAAAATAAATCATGACATTTCTACAGACAATCATATCAAACCCTTTGGGATATTCATCCCTCAAAAGATTCATCTTCTTAAATTCAACGCAATTTTTGATTTCATCCTTAATTCTAAAGCCTTTACCAATGGGTTCAAAAAACTTCTCAACATATTGAGGCGGGACATTTTTGATGCTCTTTTCATTGTACATGCCAATTTTTGCTTTTCCAATAGCTTCATCATCAAAATCCACCGCGAGAATCTTGATCTCTCTAATCGGTAAAAATTCACTCATGCACATGACGAGAGAATAGGGTTCTTCACCTGTCGAACAAGCTGCAGACCATACTTTAGGACGTTTTGTTCGCTTTAAAATAGCAGGCAATATATCGCTTCTGAGCGTTTCCCATTGACTCGGATTTCTATAGAACTCAGAAACGTTGATTGTTAAATAATTGATAAATTCATCAAAACTCGCCTTGTCAGTGTTTAACAACTTGTAATAGGATTCAAAATCATTTAATCCATGTCTTGAAATCAATGATTCGATTCTGCGCTTCATCTGTCTTTCTTTATAGAGAGATAAATCCAGTTTGGTTTTGGCAAATATCTTATCTTTAAATTGATCATAGCCTTCCATACGTTCCCCCCCAGCTGGAAAAATTAAGATGTATACTATAAATCCCAGAATTTACGATTAAATCGCGTCTATTCTGGGATTTTATAAATGTTATTATGATCTGCTGCCCTAAAGATTACTCTTCAGTTGACTCTACTGGCTCTGAAGTTTCAACTTCTTCAATTGCAGGCTCATTGACTGCTTTCATAGAAAGCTTAACTTTTTTTTCATCTGAAACATACTCAAGAATCTTTACTTCGACCACTTGATTGACGCGGAGAACATCAGCAGGTTTTTCAACGTGCTCTTTAGCGATGTGTGATACGTGAACAAGTCCTTCGATACCTGGCTCAAGTTCAACAAATGCACCAAAATCAGTCAAGTTGACAACTTTACCTTCATAAACGCCATCCACAGAATATTTTTCTTCAAACTGTGACCAAGGTTCATCAGAGAGTTGCTTGATGCTTAATGAAATCTTGTTTTCTGGTTGATTGAGATCGATGATTTTCACATCAATTTTATCGCCTACTTTTACGAACTCTGAAGCAGGTTTGATTCTACCCCAGCTCATTTCTGTAACGTGAACCAATCCATCCATACCACCGATATCAACAAATGCTCCGAAATTAGTGATGCGTTTCACTTCACCTTCAACAACTTTGCCGACTTCGATTTCTTTCCAGAATGCTTCTCTTTGCGCTTGTTTCTCTAAGATGGCAAACTCTTTATGAGAGAATACCGCTCTTCTTTTTTGCTTGTTGATTTCAATCACTTTAACTTTTAAAGTTTGACCCACATAAGGTCTGAGATTTTTAACAAAACGATCAGATAATTGAGATGCAGGAATGAATCCTCTGATCTCTTTGTAGAATGCAATCAAACCACCGTTCACAGAATCTGTGACAGTAACCATGATTGGTTCGTCTTTCTCATTGATGTTTTCAAGTTCTTCCCAGTCTTTATCGATATTGACTTTTCTGAGTGACAACAAAATGTTGCCTTCGCCATTGTCGTGGCTAACGACAAAAACGTCCAGCTCATCGCCTTCTTTAAAGTTTTTCTGAAGATCCATATTTGAATCCGCAGTAACTTCGCTTCTAGGAATTACGCCGTCAGATTTATAGCCAATGTTAACGATGATTACATCAGTGTTAACTTGAATTATGCTTCCTTTAACGATCGACCCTCTTCTCGGGATTTTTAATGATTCTTCGATTTGTTCCATCATTTCAGCCATTGAATTATGATTTTCCATCAAAGTATACCTCGCCTTCATTTTCTATTTTAAGAATGACAGATTGTACTATCCAATCCGGTGTCGATGCACCAGCAGTGATGCCAATAACTTCATCACCGCGTAAAATTGAAAGATCTAGTTCATCCTTAGTTTCAATGTGTATCGTTTTCACCACACTGCTGCAGATTTTTGCAAGCTTAATGGTGTTGGAGCTGTGTTTGCCACCGATAACAATCATGTAATCCACTTGTTCGGCCAATTCTCTACAAGTTTGTTGACGTTGTTCTGTAGCAAGGCAAATAGTGTTGTGAATCACACTATTTGAGAATTTCTTTTTCAAAACCTCGGTGATGTCTTTCCATATTGTCAAATTGAAAGTAGTTTGAGCAACGATACAAACCGGTGCGTCACTATCTGTCAATTTTTCCACGTCTTCAATCTTTTCAATAATAGTTGCACTGTGATCACACCATCCGTCAATTCCTATGACTTCCGGATGATCGGAATCTCCCACAATAATTATATTATACCCTTTAGAAGCGTATGTTGAAACCGTATTTTGAATTTTTTTTACATAAGGACATGTGGCATCCAAAATTTCGATTTGCATTTTTTCAGCATCGTCGTATACTTTTTTGGGTGCGCCATGGGATCTGATGACAACTCTTTCGCCACCTATTCCATTATCGTTGAAAATTGAAAGTTTTTCAATGACTTTTACTCCACGTTCCTCATAAAATTCCGTGACTTGTTTATTGTGGATAATCGGTCCAAGTGTATAAATAGGATGATTTTCATCATGTTCTTCGATTAATTCATCTAAAATCTGTACCGCCCTTTTTACACCATAACAAAATCCGGAGTGGGCTGCCACTAAAATTTTCATAATAAACCTCGTAATTATACCACATTTTAATGTGGCTTGTCCAGTAATGGTTTGTAATACTTCATATCTGCATAAAGTCCATTGACTATATCTTGTGAAATGCGTTCAAGTTCCTCAGTTTCTGTCTTTTGATTATAATACTGATCAAGTTCAACCGGTTTATGAAATACGACTCTGAGCGGTTTCCAAAACTTAAAATGTGAATCAATGGTAATCGGTAAAACGGGTGTCTTCGTTTTGATTGCTAGCATCGCTACTCCAGCTTTTACGGGAAGTGGTTCATAGCCTTTGTTACGTGTCGCCTCTGGAAACAAACCCAGACTGCCTTTATTCTTCAGAACCGTCAAGGCCACTTTGATGGCTTTCAAATCATTTGCATCCCTCTCTACTGGAAAAACGCCAATCTTCCCTAAAAAGCCAGCGACAATCTTGTATTTGAAGAGTTCTTTTTTTGCCATGAATCTTGTTTCGAACGGTAAAAGGCCACCTAAAATAAAAGGATCGTTCACATTAAGATGATTGGCACACACCACATAGTTACGGGTGGTGTCTACTTGATCAAGTCCTTCGACTTCAAGTTTGAAAAAAATACTGTAGTAAGCAAAAGCACTTTTTCTACAAATTTGATAAAGTAATCCCATTAAATACCTGCCCTTTATAAGAACTCAGAATCAATGCGTTCAAGAATGAAGCCAATGACCTCTTCTATAGTCATCTCGGTTGTATCCACCCTAATAGCGTCATCCGCCTGTCTCAGTGGCGAAACTTTTCTTTCCGAATCCAACTTGTCACGCCTATCGATTTCATCAATCAAGGTCTCAAGTGGAATATCATATCCTTTTTTTGAGAGTTCACTTTGTCTTCTTTTTGCGCGTTCTTCTGATGTTGCCACCAGAAAGAATTTAAAATCTGCATTGGGTAAGACATGCGTCGCGATATCTCTCCCATCCATGACAACCGATTGGTCTCCAGCGATTTTTTTCTGAAGTTCTACCATTTTTTCTCTAACATAAGCATCCATCGCTACAAATGAAACGTTTTGACTCACATTTGGAGTTCTGATGGCTTCTGAAACATCATGGCCATTCACGAAAACGTGATTGGGTGTCAATTCCATTTCAATTTGATCAACCACTTGTTTAAGTACTTCAGAATCACCGGCAGACTGACCTTGACTTAGAACCATATGGGTCACTGCCCTATACATGGCACCTGTATCAAGGTAAAGAATATTAAGTCTGTTTGCGATTTCCTTTGCTACAGTGCTCTTTCCAGAACCTGCAGGACCATCAATTGCAATTTGTATCTTTTTCATTTTTTACCTCTATTGTTTAATAAAAACAAATACCACCTAACGGTGGTATATGCTCCTTACAAATTATAACTTAATTTTACAATATAATCAAATCACTATTTATTGTTGTATACTCCATAATCTTCCCATATACGTTCGAGTCTTTCCAGATTGTTTTCAACGCCTTCTTTTTTGATGCTGGTTCCGATAATCAAAGCGTTCATAAGACTCATTGGTGCGACAAAAGAGTCGACAAACGTGTTCATACTGTACTTGGCGGTCAGACAAAATTCCGTCTTTTCAAAAAGCGGTGAATTGAGTCCGTCGGTAACTCCGAGAATTGGAATGTGATTGGCAATGGCATAATCCACACAATCGTATGTCCGCTTGGAATACCGCGGGAATGAAAAAGCCACCAATACATCGTCGCTGGTCATATTCAAAAGTTGGTCGTATACATCTTGCGCGGTTTCACGAACAACGTGAACATCAGGCAAAATGAAGTTCAAATAAAATCCAAGGTAGTTGGCGAGAATCGAAGAACTCCGTAGTCCGAGTATATGGACTTTTCTTGCACCAATCATCTTGCTTATGAAAATATTGATCATGTCCACATCGACATGATCGATCGTATGGCGAATGTTGTCTATATCACCCATCATGATTTTCGTCAAGTAGTCTGACTCGTTGTGGCCTTTTGACATTTCAAACCTTTGTACGGTTGTAAGCTTGCTCTTTATGCTCTCTTGTAGTTCCCTTTGAAGCTCGGGGTAACCGTCGTAGCCTATCGAGCCCGCAAACCGGACAACTGTGGATTCACTGATGTTCACTTTCTTTCCCAGTGAAGATGCCGTCATAAATGCCACTTTATCATAGTTTGATAAAATGTAGTCTGCTATTTTCTTATGACTTTTGCTGAGTGTTATATACTGTTGTCTGATGCGTCCTAACAAATCTGCATGCGCCATTTAATCACCATTTCTTAATATAATTTTGCCAACTCGTATCCTTTTTGAAGAGCCATTTTATTGAGTTCTTCCGTACCTCTTGGAACTCTTGACATGATGGCTGCCTCAAGACTTTCTCTTGTGACTATGCCAGTGAGACCCACGATCAATCCGAGCGCGATGATGTTGGCTACGATTTCTTTGCCAACTTCAGTTTTTGCGGTCTTAATGATCGGTACTCTTAAAATTTTACCAGCTTTGATGCCTTCTGGCAATACTATTGAATCATCAACTATGACAGTGCCATCTTCTGAGATATCCATAATATATTTGTCACTTGCAATCTGTGTGAGGGCAAGTGTCATGTTCGGCATTGTTACTTTAGGAAAGTCAATGACATCATCACTGATGATAACTTCGGCTTTACTCGCTCCACCACGCGCTTCAGGACCGTAACTTTGTGTCTGAATAGCATTTTTATCATCTTTCAGTGCCGCTTCAGCCAATATGATCCCAGCGGTGATCAGTCCTTGTCCACCAGATCCGGAAAGTCTTAATTCTAATTGCTTACTCATCACTATCTCCTCACTACTTTTTTAGGCTTTCAATGATTCCATCGTAAAGTTCAGTATACTCCGGTTCGATTTTGTTGATGAATTCGCCCATCAAGAACTTGCCTTCCTTTTTCTCAGCAGGTAATTTTTCAGCGACTTTATGGTCAACAAAACTGTCTTTTAGGAATGTCATCATATCGACCACAGATCCTTTTTTGTTCTTTCTTCCGTAGTATGTCGGACAAATGGAAATCGCTTCAACAAGTGAAAATCCTTTGTGCTTGATGGCAGATTCAATGAACTTGTCCATCTGATTGACATGATACACCGTGGTCTTTGCGGCATAAGTCGCTCCCGCTCCAATCGCAAGTTGTGTGATGTCAAAAGGCTTGTCAATGTTGCCGTAAGGTGCGGTAGTGCCTTTATCGTGCGTCGGTGTAGTCGGTGAATATTGTCCACCGGTCATACCGTAGATATTGTTGTTGAAACAGATGGTAGTGAGTCCAATGTTTCTTCTTGCAGCATGGATCAAGTGATTGCCACCTATTGCAGAGAGATCTCCGTCACCAGAGATGACGATGACTTCAAGTTCTGGGTTGGCAAGTTTGACTCCAGTTGCAAAAGCAAGAGCTCTACCATGTGTCGTGTGAAGTGTGTTGAAATCCATATATCCGGGTGCTCTTGAAGAACATCCGATACCCGAAACCACACAAACCTTGTCCTTATCTAGTCCAAGTTTCTCAATCGCTCTAGCGATGGAAGCCATAATGATTCCATGACCACATCCCGGACACCATATATGTGGAAACTTGTCTATTCTAAAATAATTCTCAACCAATGGATGATTCATCTAGAGTACCTCCTTAAAATTAAGGATCAATTCTTCCGGTATCAAAATCTCACCGTTGGCCTTACCAAAGAATCTGACAGGGCAATTGCCTCTGACAACACGTTCCACTTCAAGTTTAAGTTGACCATAGTTGAGTTCTGTCACCAATATATCTTTGACATTTTTACTAATTTCGTTCATACGGGCTTCAGCAAACGGCCAAAGGGTGATCGGTCTGAAAAGTCCTACTTTGATACCTTCTGCTCTAAGTTTCTTTACGGCTGATTTTGCAGTTCTTGCATTTCCGCCGTATGCCACGATGACATATTCTGCATCTTCTATCTCAATTTCCTCATAATCCACAAGGTCATCGAGATGATCTGTAATCTTTGCCATAAGACGATCCATGAGAATTCCTGCGTTCTTTGTGCTGTTGCTTGGGAATCCGGTTTCGTCGTGCATCAAACCTGTGACATGGTATCTGAATCCTTCGCCAAAATTGGCCATTTTGGGGACGATATCTCCGTCATAGACTTTATATGCTTTGTAATCTTCATTTTTTTCAGGTTTTTTTCTATTGTAAACTTCAATTTCAGATTGATCTGGAATTTCGATTTTTTCACGCATATGTCCGGTGATTTCGTCAGTCAACAAAATGACAGGGGTTCTATATTTTTCCGCTAGATTGAAAGCTCTCACGGTCAAATCAAATGTTTCTTTTACTGAATCCGGCGTCAAACAAATTACAGGATGATCTCCGTGAGTTCCCCACATCGCCTGCATGACGTCGCCTTGACCCGGTGCTGTAGGAAGTCCTGTACTTGGTCCTCCACGTTGTACGTTCACTATTACAAGGGGAATTTCAGTCAATGCTGCATACCCGATGTTTTCTTGCTTCAGCGAGAATCCAGGTCCGGATGTCGCTGTCATTGATTTTAGACCGGTGAGTGATGCACCGATTGCAGCGGCAATGCCCGCGATTTCATCTTCCATTTGAATGAATTTTCCACCTAGTTTAGGTAATCTCACAGCGGATAATTCAGCAATTTCTGTTGAAGGAGTGATCGGATATCCTGAGTAAAATCGCATACCGGCCATCAAAGCGCCTTCTACACATGCTTCATTTCCTTGAAGAAATTTAACTTGTCTCGCCATTATTCCTTACCTCCTAAAAAAATTGCAAAATCAGGGCATCTCAATTGACACATGCCACATTTGATACAATTTTCTCTGTCTAACATGGTTACTTTTCCATTTTCATTGAATCCTAAAACCTGTTTAGGACAAAATGCAATACAAATGCCACAACCCTTACACCAATCTTCTTTGATGTGAATGGTTAAATTTTCTCTGTTATCAGCCATTGCAAGACCTCCTTTGCGCTCTATTCAATCATACCATAGGCACATTGTTTTGCAAGGATTATTTCATTTTTATGCGGTAAAATTGTTATTTTGCAATTTGTCATTCATTTTGTATATTTGGCTAATGGTATCACTGTATACAATTATTGAATCAAACCCGTGACCCTTTACATGGTGAACTAAAAAATTGTGGCAATTCCACAACAAAAGTCAAAAAATCCGAATTTTCAGGTGAAGTGTAAATAATTTCCAGTCCTTCAGCGACATAAAATCCATTTGTGGCAGAATTGGATTCGATAAGGACTTTTTTGACTCCTCGATGATCCAAATGATTGAGTACTGCGCGTAACAGTCCATCGCCAAATTTGAAGCCACGGTCCTGTTCCTTGATGAATATGAAATCAATTTTCGCTTTTTGATGTTCCAACAACTCATAGGCACACAACCCACACAGTTTTTTTTGGTCTTCGACCACATAGAATTCATTACAAGGATTTTTGATATCTGAATATTCAATATGCGTCTCCCTCAACAAACGCGGAAGCGCATCGATATCAGATTCACTCATCTTTCTTATCTGGATCATCCGTACCTCCTTCTTCTTCAGAATGGTCAAATGCTTCCGAAAACAACTGCAGTCCTCCGAACTCTTCTAGACTTGGCAGTTCCTTCAAAGATTTGAATCCGAAACTTTTAAGGAACAAATCTGTTGTTCCATATATTTGAGGTCGACCAATTTTCTCAAGTTTTCCAGTGACCTCCACAAGTCCGCGTTCAATTAAAAGCTGAAGTGGGCTGTCAGAGTTCACTCCCCTAATTTGTTCAATATCAAGCTTTGTGATGGGCTGTTGATAGGCTATGATCGCCAGCACTTCAAGAGCCGAGTTGGAAAGTCCCTTGCTTTTGGTTGTTATGCACATCTTTTCGATGTAGGCATAGTTCTCCTTGAGCGTGGAGTACTGATAATGTTTATTCACCTCAATAATCTGTACGCCTCTTTTTTCTTCCCTATATTGCTCCATCATCTCATAGATAATTTTTTCCACAGTAGATGGTTTTATATCTAGGATCTTAGCTATTTTATTGTGGCTTAAAGGTTCGCCCCAGACAAATAGTAGCGACTCGATGACGGACTTGTAACCCGTTTCACGATCGACCTCTTCAAGATGGAATTCATTCATATCTCTTCCTCCGTCATTTCTTCTTTACGTTCAATGAAGATTTCATCAAACAACTGATCCTGCCTTATGGCGATACGTTTCATTTTGAGGAGCTCAAGTATCGCGAGAAAAGTTACGACCACCTCTTCCTTTGTCTTATCTCCTATGAATAGCTCGGAAAAAGATATGGCGCGTTCCTCTAAGAGTTTCGACTGCACGTAATCAATTTTTTCCTCGACAGTGAACAAATCTCGCTTGATTCCTTTGAAAAAAGTCTTTCGGTGATGGTCGAAACGTTCGATTTTTTGAATCAGTCTTTTGACTGCTTCCGTTAGCAGTTCCGCTTCAAGTCCTTGATTGAGTTCCTCAGGTGATATGCTTCTGGTATAATCACCGAGTTCCTCCTGGTCTTTGAATATGATTTCATCAAGAGTGCTCTCCTTTTCCCTGAGACCACCTGCAGCATCCTTGAATTTCTTATACTCAATAAGTCTTTTGACCAGTTCACGTCTTGGGTCGTTACCTTCGATATCAAAAATATCAAATGATTCGTTTTGTTCGGGCAATAGCATTCTTGATTTAATTTCGAGAAGTGTTGCTGCCATGACCAAAAACTCAGTCGTTAAATCCAAATCCATTTCAGGCAGGAACTGGATAGTTTTCAGATATTGGTCAGTAATCTTCACTATTGGTATATCGTAAATGTCTATTTCTTCTTTTGTGATCAAATGCAAAAGTAGGTCTAGTGGCCCTTCAAAAGCATCTATCTTAATTTCCAGTCTCATTTTTCGCACTCTCTATCCATCTTATTTCCCCTTCGATATCCATTTCGGGGTTTTCGTTCAATTTATAAATCAACAATTCCTCTTTGAGTTCACCTATTCTAGGGCCCTCATGAATGCCTATCCGCTTGAGATCACCACCGGTCAAGTGTACTTTGACGTGGCTGAGTTCAGTCATGTAGAGTCTGATCCATTCTGAGTCACCGCTGAGCAAATTGGCACATGCAATACTTTCAACCTTTTTATTATACAATATTTTATAGGTCAGGTATCTCTTTTTTGGAGCATCTCCACTGGAAATTCTATCAATGCCTTCAAGTATAAACTCCATTTCCTTGACAATACCGTTGAGCAGATGTCCAAGAGTCTTCATTTGTTCTTTGAACTCATAGAACATTGCAATAAAAACAACTGTTTTTAAATCAATTGCCTCACAAAGCCATTCTGATTTCATACTTTCGACTCTTTCAATAAGGTCCATGTATCTATGTTGCCCTGGCAATAGATTGTACTCGTCCAGTTTAATCATCAGACCATTTGCATGATCGAAGTGAATATAATCCCAGATGATTCTCATATATCTTGCCTTATCCAATCGATCAATTCGTCTTTCATCAAGCGCAGCTTTGAAACGAACCTCACTCTCCTGATCCAGTTCAAGCTTCAAGAACGTCTGATATTTTACAGCTCGAAGCAATCTGGACGGATCCTCCTCAAAAGATTGATCATGAAGAATTCTGAGTTTTTTATTTTGTATATCCCTCTCATACATTGGGTGTGCATACCTCATCTTGCTCATGATCTGTTTCAAGTCAGGCGATTCACCTTTGAACCAATTGATCGTTTGAACCGAGAATTCCAGATAACCGGTGTTGACTGTGAAGTCTCTTCTGGACAGGTCTTCCTCCACTGTGGCCTCCACGATTCTTGGCATTCCGTTTTGATTGGGATATTCATCTTTTCTTGGAGAGGCAAAATCAAACTCAAAATAATCACCATATATTGAAAGCGTGGCCAGATTCGATCTTTGTATGTTCGTCTTTTCCAGTTTAGGGCTCAACTTTTCAAAGAGCTCATCAGCGTCCCCTTCAAATACTATGTCAATATCACGCGAGTGAATCCCATAACAAAGATCTCTCACGCATCCTCCAACAAAATAAAAGACAAACTGTCCTTTGCTTTGAATATCAAGTAATTGTTCCCAGATTCGTTCATCCATATGCATTTCGACCTCCAACCTGTTTCCCACCTCTATTATAACCATAAAAAACGCCTCCTGCAATTGCTCAGGAAGCGTTTTGATCTTTATTGCCTATTCTATGACGTCATAAATATATTGAATCGGTTCAGGTGCCACAGAACTGAAGAAAAATGCAGATCTAACGGTTTTCTCCGCTTCGGTGGTCTCCTCCTCATTTGTATGAAGAATGCAAAGCACATCGCCCATGTTGACATGATCGCCAATTTTTTTCTTCAGAGTGATGCCAGCTGAATAGTCTATTTTGTCCTCTTTCTTTCGTCTGCCCGCTCCGAGCATCATGGCCGCTATTCCAACTTTCTCAGCGTCAAAGCCACTCACGAAACCTTCAAACTCCGATTTGACTTCAATGTGTTTTGAAGCTTGGGGCAATTTTTCAGGATGGTCCACCACATCTGGGTCACCCCCTTGAATTTTGATGAAAATCTTCAGTTGTTCCAGCGCTTCACCAGAAGCGATTGTTTTTTTGAAATGCTCCTTCGCTTCACCGAGCTCTTTGAAAGCGCCTCCAAGTACAGCCATGTATGATGCGATGGTAAGAGCCACTTCAGTTTCATCTTCAGCACCTTTTCCGCTGAGGACTTCAATTGCTTCTCTAACTTCGTTGGCATTACCGATTTCATGTCCAAGTGGTTGATCCATGTTGGTGATGACCGCGACTGTTCTTCTATTGAGTGAATTGCCTATATCGACCATAGTCCTAGCAAGAATTTTAGCTTCCTCAAGGGATTTCATAAATGCTCCTGAACCGACTTTGACATCGAGCACTATGGCATCGGATCCCGATGCGATTTTTTTACTCATGATGGAACTGGCAATCAAAGGAATACTGTTGATGGTTCCAGTAACATCCCTAAGTGCGTAGATTTTCTTGTCTGCAGGCGTTAAATCACCGGATTGTCCCACAAGTGCCATTTTATAAGTGTTGACGTTATGGATGAATTCTTCAGTTGTAAGTTCAATTTTGAATCCTTCAATGGACTCCAGTTTGTCGATTGTTCCACCAGTGTGCCCCAGTCCTCGTCCTGACATTTTTGCCACAGGAACTCCAACTGAAGCCACGAGAGGTGTTACAACCAAACTGATTTTATCACCTACACCACCTGTTGAGTGTTTGTCTACTTTGATGCCGTGAATTGCCGAAAGATCCACTGTATCACCAGATCTGACAAATGAGTCAGTTAGATACGCGATTTCCTGATTGTCCATTCCGACAAAATAGATGGCCATTAAAAAAGCAGACATCTGATAATCTGGGATCTCACCACCGGTATATCCCAGCACCATAAAATCGATTTCTTCCTGATTCAACATTTCACCGTTTTTCTTTTTGTTGATTACATCTACTGCTCTCATTATATGCCTCCCTGTTTTAAGCTATTTCAATAATCCTATTGACCAACTTAATGAACGTATTTTGCACGCGGTTGGCTGTTTCGACTACTTCCTTATGGTTGAGTGCGGTCTTTTGTATACCCGCCGCCATGTTGGTAATGCAAGATATTCCTGTCACTTTCATACTCATGTGTGTCGCGACAATCGCTTCAGGAGCAGTGGACATTCCCACAGCATCTCCTCCAAGCAATCGTGCGAGTTTAACCTCAGCTGGCGTCTCATAGGATGGTCCAGTGAAATAGAAATAGACACCTTCTTTTAGGTCTATATCAAGACTTCTTGCTTCATCCAGTATCCTATAATTGAATGTCTTGTCATAGATATTCGATGCATCAGGGAATCTCGGTCCGAGACTCGGCTCATTCTCACCTATGAGTGGACTGATCCCCATGATGTTGATCTGATCTGTGATGAGCATCAATGTCCCACCACTGAACTCAGGACTCAGTCCCCCAGCTGCATTTGTCACAATAAGATGTTCCACTCCAAGTGCCTTCATTACTCTTACAGGAAATGTGATGTCCTGAATAGAGTATCCTTCATAATAATGGAATCTGCCTTGCATGGCAATGACGGTTTTACCCATCAACTTTCCAATAACAAATTGACCTTCATGACCTTCAACTGTAGAAACTGGAAAATGTGGAATTTCACCATATTTGATTTTCACGGGTGCTTCAATTCTGTCTGCGATTACCCCTAATCCTGAACCCAAAATGAGACCTAGTGTCGGTTTATAATCGGTTTTACTTTCAATGAATGCTTTTGCTTCGTTCATTCTATCACTTAATTTACCCACAGTGACCTCCATTGATGTAGTTTAAAGAATTTCATTTTTGAAACTCGTACCATAAGGAGTGGCTGGAATCTCCAAAATATCAGAGATGGTCGCTGCTATATCTGCGAATGTCATTCTTGTGCCGATATCCACGCCTTTTTTCACTTGATTACCATATATTAAAATCGGAATATATTCTCTGGTATGATCCGAACCTTTGTATGCGGGGTCATTGCCATGGTCTGCAAGAACGATCAATAGATCTTCCTCTTTCATGAGCGACATCATCTCTGGAAAACGAGCATCCACTTCCTCAAGAGCTTTTCTATAACCGTCGATGTCTCTTCTGTGACCGAATTTAGAATCAAAGTCCACCAAATTGGTGAACAATATTCCTTTGAAATCCTCTTTCATAAATCGGATGGTCTGATCGACGCCATCCATATTGTCCTTGGTATGAACATCTTCGGTGATGCCTTCACCGTCATAGATGTCCACGATTTTACCGACCGCCTTGACTTCCAGTCCCGCTTCCTTTGCGAAGTCTAGAACAGTCTTGTCAAATGGCTTCAATGAGTAGTCTCTTCTGTTGGATGTTCTTTGGAAATTTCCAGGAACTCCAACAAAAGGTCTCGCTATGACTCTAGCTACTTGATCATCTCCACGAAGCATGTCTCTGGCAATCTGACACATATTATAGAGTTCCTCAAGCGGAATGATTTCTTCATGAGCAGCAATTTGAAAAACGCTGTCTGCAGATGTATATACTATTGGATTCCCTGTTTTCATGTGCTCTTCACCAAATTCATCAAGTACCACCGTTCCAGAAGCTGGTTTGTTGAAAATGACTTTTCGCCCGGTTTTCTCTTCGAATGCTTTGATGATATGATCCGGAAATCCATCTGGATATGTTTTGAATGGATGTTCAATATATAGTCCTGCAATTTCCCAGTGCCCAGTGGTCGTATCCTTTCCATTTGATGCTTCAAGCGATCTTCCGAACGCTCCAATAGGTGATGGATCGGCCTCAATGGCGTCCACTCCTTCGATATTTCCGATTCCCATTTTTTTCAGATTTGGAATCTTGAAGTCATCAGTTGATTTTGCTATGTTGCCAAGAGTGTTGACACCAAAATCTCCAAATTGCTCTGCATCAGGTAAGCCACCAATGCCTACACTGTCGAGTACAAATAAAATAATTCTGTTGATCATAAAAACCTCCTCAATTAAATAAAATAAGAGCCTAATTTTAGGCTCTTAGACTGTAGACTTCGTCATCATCCCGAGAGCCTCTACTAGGCTCTAGGATGTGCTTTTTCATATTCGTCCTTGATCTTGGAATTCGACATTTCAAGATAAATCTGGGTGGTAGTCACATCTGAGTGGCCCATCATTTCTTGAACTGCTTTAAGGTCAGCTCCATTTTGTACCAAATGCAATGCGAAAGAATGTCTCAAAGTATGCGGAGCGATATTTTTATCGATGCCCGCCTCTTCGGAATATCTTTTCACGACTTTCCAAAAACCTTGTCGTGTGATCCGCTTGCCATAATAGTTTACAAAAAGTGCCTCATGCTCCTCGTTAACGAGTTGATTTCTTCCATCTTTCAAATACAGTTCAACTGCTTTGGACGCCATCGACCCAAGTGGAATCACCCTTGATTTAGATGCCCCCTTACAGCGGATATAACCCATTGTCGTATTGATATCGGAGAGATTCAATGATATTAACTCGGTCACTCGAATGCCAGTTGCATAAAGCAACTCGATCATAGCCTTGTCCCGTTTGCCTATGGATGTTCTGGTATCTGGTTTTGAAATAAGATGTTCCACTTCCTGAAGTGTCAGCACAGCCGGCATTTTCTTTTCAGCCTTTGGCGACTCGAGCTCCAATGAAGGGTTATGTTTTATATACCCTTTATTATTAAGAAATGAATAAAAAGTTCGTATTGTTGCGATATTTCTTGAAAGCGTTGCGTTAGCTTTCCCTTCCTTCTTCAAATGAATCACATATGTGAGTAGGTCAACACTGGATACGTGGTGATAATGTTCAATATTTTGCTTTCTCAAATATATGCCAAAGTATTTCAAATCCCTTTTGTAGGACTGAAGTGTGTTGAGAGAAAGTTTTCTCTGATCTCTTAAGAAGGTTTCAAATTCTATGACGCATCTTTCCATAATTATAGCCCCTAACGTAATTTTATATTAATCCCCAAATTATTAAAGCAATTATTAATTATTTTGTATATATTTTACAAACGTGCCGCCTTGATGGATTTCTTTTGTAGATACATTGCCTCATCCGCCTCATGGATCAACTGGATGACACTTGAATGTTTGGACGGATGATACTCAGTAAATCCAACACTGGCGCTAATCTTGAAATTATAATCTCCATTTGTGTTCGTTTTTAAGAATTCATCAGTAATACGATACCACACTTTGCGCGCTTGTAAAATGTTACATTTTCTGAATATCACCATAAACTCGTCCCCACCAAGCCTGGTAATAACGTCGAAATCTCTCAAATTATTTTGGATGATTCCTGACAAGACCTTGATCAGTCGGTCGCCTTCCTTATGACCATACTTGTCATTGACCACTTTGAGGTCATTGATATCAATATAGGCAACTGTAAGATCATGACCTTTGATCACCGAATTCATCATTTCTTCCTTCAGATATGTTAGGCCGGCTTCCCGGCTCAGTACCCCTGTCATCAAATCTGTCTCAGCCTTGTACTTGTAATTCTCCATATTATTGTCCACAATACTGAGTCTATTGATCAATATCACCACAGAAAATGTGAGTATGGTCGTAAGCACGTATGTGGAATTCATAAATCCAGGCACCGAAGAACTCTGTGCGACATCAATCAAACCTGTTGAATTGATTTTTACCAAATTTATAAAAGTCATCTTTTGATAAGCGACAATAAAAGAAAACACTAAAACGTTGCTGACGACCAACAATCTCTCGATTCTCGAATTGAAATGGGTAATCTTCTTAAAAATTTTCATAATCAGTTGATAATATCTCAGTAAAATGACATACATCAACCAAAATATCATCAATGCGTTAAATTTATCTGAAACAAACACTTTTCTAAAATCCAATACTTCATTAAGTAACAGTACGCCTAGATTCGAAGTGATCATTGACGTCAAGATGAGTATCAAGTACAAGAAAAGTATCGAAAGAGAGGCTATAAATGAACTCCTACCATAAACCCACTTCAGATAGTAAATCAAAATAGCGCAAAGAAACAATACGTTCTTTAAGATCGCAACGTCAAAAAAAACGAAAAACACAGTCAAAATGACTGCCAACGCGATCGATTTCGAACGGGTTTGTTCCTTGAATTCAGGAACAATACCTCTTAATCCATATAAAATTGCTAGCGCACCCATTGCTGAAAACAATAGTTTTGATAAGACAGCCATCTTCCCAAACCCCTATGTGCTATTTTTTATGTTCCTTCTTGAACAGTTCTTTCTTTTTATGCGCAGTCTGAATCATCTCCCTGGAATGGATACTTGTGGTTTCAGTCACTTCAAGACCACCCACCAATCTATTGATTTCGTTTTCCACTTCCTTGGATGTGATCGGTTTGATATGAGTGAGGGTATTCTGATCTTCCACATTTTTTTCGATTAATAGATGATGATCTGAAAACACCGCTATCTGAGGCAGGTGGGTGATGCAGATTACTTGGCTGTAGCTCGATAGTTTCGCCAATTTTTCACCTACTACATTTGCCGTCACACCACTGATTCCGGTATCAATTTCATCAAATACCAGCGTTGGAATCGCATCCATTTTTCCAAGTACAATCTTGATTCCTAGCATGATTCTGGATAGCTCTCCGCCTGAAACCACTTTTTTGAGTGGTCGAAACGGTTGACCAATATTCGTTGAAATTGTAAATTCTATGTCGTCCAGACCATGAGCGGTCGGTTCGTAGAGTTTATTGAGATCAATTTTGAAACTGGTCTCCTTCATATTGAGCTCGATCAGTTCCTTTTGGAGTGATTCCTCAAATGCTTTTGAAGCTTTTAAACGAAGTGATGTCAATTGTTCTGAAATCTTAGAATACTCTTTTAGCAAACTATCAAGACGTTGTTTCTCCGAATTTAGTTGTTCTTCCACATTTTCGTAAGCATCCAGTTCAGTCTGAAATTTCGATTTGAGGTCAAAAATGACTTCAATCGTTTTACCATATTTTGATTTGAGATGATTGATTTCATCAAGTCTGCGTTCAATCCATTCCAGTCTCTCGGGATCCTGATCCAGTTTACTCTTATAATCGACCACATCTTTTGACAAATCATCCATCAGAAAATAAATTTCTTTGAATCGTTTCGAAAAATCATCCAGTGATTCATCATAATGCACCAATTTCGAATAGGCATTTGCTAGGGATGACGCTTCTGATACAGCACCATCTCCGTACTCACCAGACAACCATCCCGTTGCACGCTCAAAAATCTCTACTATACTGCCCAGATGAGTCAATAGTTCAAACTCTTTTTCCAGTGCCAGATCTTCACCAATTTTCAATTTGGCATTATCAATTTCCTCAATTTGAAATGATAAAAAGTCAGTTTGTCTTTGGCGATCATATGATTTTTCTTCAAGTAAAGCGATTTCTGACCTCAAGGTTCTTATCTCATTAAACAAATGCTGGATTTGTTGGCGGGTTCTGATATTTTCAGTTCCACCGAACTTATCCAACAAATTCAATTGTTCTTCTCTGATCAATAACGTTTGATTGTCGTTTTGTCCATGTACTTGAATCAGGTTCTTTGTGATTTCTTTCAAATGATTGAGAGTGACGACTTGTCCATTGATTCTCGAGATGCTTTTCCCTTTAACTTGGACCTCTCTCGATAGTGTGACTATATCCTCATCACAGGCAATGCCCATTTCCTTCAGATAGATGTTCACTTTATCATTGGTGTAAAAGCTGGCACTGATGAGAGTCTTATCCGCACCAATTCTTACAGAATCCTTATTGGCCTGCTCTCCGGACACCAAATCGATTGCTCCTAGAATCATCGATTTTCCCGCTCCGGTTTCACCAGTAATGGTGTTAAAACCATGTTCAAATCCTATTTTCACTTCATCAATCAGTATAAAATCCTTAATATGTAGTTCAAAAAGCATAAAGCCTCCATCGCTTAGAAATCAAACCAACAAATCCTTGAATCGATTCATCAACTCATCAATTTTCTCAGTCTCTTTAACCACTAGAAATATGGTGTCATCCCCGGCTATGCTTCCGACGATTTCTTTTATGTTAAATGCATCAATGGAAACAGCGGCGGCACTTGCGGAACCCACCAAAGTCTTTATGACAATTATGTTTCCAGCAAAATCTATTGAGGTTACTGAATTCCTAAAGATTTTAAGAAAGCGGTCGTTGACGACACCTTCTTTGTCTCTGATGGATGCGTATTTGTATCTGCCATCCTTTGTGAGCACTTTGATCAATCTCATTTCTTTGATATCTCTGGATACAGTGGCTTGTGTCACTTGGAATCCTGACAATTTGAGTTCCATCGCCAATTCATCTTGAGTCTCGATATCCTTTGCCTCAATGATTTCAATTATCTTTGAATGTCTTGAATATTTCATAAGATCCCCCCAACAGTTACATTATATTATAATATTAATTTTTAGTAAAAGGTTAATTTCCTAATGCTACCAAATAAAGAGACTTGCTATCCCGCCAATGGTGATATAGATGAGCGGATGTTTCTGATATTTTCTTATAAAAAAATAGAAAACAAGCATAAATGCGACCGCCTTAAAGTCCAGACCCACCCACGGCCGACCAAGTCTTCCAGGTTTGTTCCCATAAAGTGAAACCAAAGCCACTTGTACCACAGATGTCGCTATAAGTCCTATGATCGTTGCCTTAAGTCCGACAAAAGCCGCTTGTACAAAAGGGTGGCGATTGAATTTCGAAAGAAATTTACCAAGTATAATCGCGAGCACAAACGCAGGAGCGATAATCGTAAGTGAAGCCAATATGGCTCCCAAAAATGAGAATTCCCTATATCCGATATAAGTTGCCATATTGATCGCAATTGGCCCCGGTGTGGATTGAGAGATCGCAATCAAATCCGTAAAATGACTTTCAGATAGCCACTCTTTATTCACAGCGATATCTCTGAGAATCGGAATCATGGCTAGACCGCCGCCATATGTGAAAAGTCCAATTTTAAAAAACTCAAATAAAAATGCAAGCAATCTCATGACCCCACCCGCTCTCTGTAAACATAAAGCCCAAAAAGCGCACCTATGATGAGAATCAAAATCGGAGAAGCCCAGTTCATAAGCACCAGCACAAAAGAAATCATGGATACTGCAAATGTTTTCTTATCAAAAACCGCCACTTTGAAGAGTCTCATGAAAGAATCAAACAAAAGTGCCAGTACGACAATCCGGATGCCAATGAAGGCATTTTGAACAACTTCCAGATGCCCAAATTTACGAAATACCATCGCTATCACTGTTACAATTCCAATGGAGGGTGTAATGACCCCAAGTGCGGAAGCGATGGCACCGGGTATACCGAACAACTTGTAGCCAATCAAAGCCGCCGCGTTGGAAGCGATTACTCCAGGCAATGTTTGAGCAAGGGAATAGCTTTCCATGACCGATTCCATAGTGGATAGCTTGGATTTCTGAACGAGTTCTTTCTCGACAATCGGTAGCATAGCGTACCCGCCACCGATTGTGAATAATCCTACTTTGAAAAATATGATATAAAGTTTGACAAGATGCTTGAAGACTTTCATGATATCCTTCCTATTTCTCGTTCACCACGGTTTTATCACTCAGGTCCATGTGAGCCTTATCAACCAAAGCAGAGACATTTACGGCAAAAGAATCACAAAAATCATCTTTCATAGCAAAAGCTAGGAATTCTATATTGCCTTTAGGTCCTTTAATCGGTGAAAAAGTGATGTCTTTGATGCAAAAACCACTATCTTTTGCAAAACTGATGACATTCTCAATCACTTGAGTGTGTATTTTTCGATCCCGAACAACACCGCTTTTTTTCATATGTTCCCTACCAGCCTCAAACTGGGGTTTGATGAGAAAAACAATTTCCCCTCTGGTTTTCAAAAGCATTGCGGCAACTGGCAGTACCAGCTTAAGGGATATAAATGAAACATCAATACTGATGAAATCCAGCGGCTCTCCAATTTGATCCATTGTCACATATCTGATATTGGTTCTTTCCATATTGGTGACACGATCATCGTTTCTGAGTTTCCAGTCGAGTTGTCCGTAGCCGACATCCACCGAATAGACTTGCATCGCACCATTTTGAAGCATGCAATCCGTAAATCCGCCAGTTGATGCGCCAATATCCATGCACCTTTTGCCCTCCAGAGACAAATCATAGGATTGAATCGCCTTTTCAAGTTTGAGTCCACCTCTGCTGACATAAGGGAGCGCATTGCCTCTGACTTCAATTTCCGATGCCACATCCACTTTTGTACCAGCCTTGTCCACACGCATGTTGTCAATGTAGACCAACCCCGCCATAATGGTTGCCTGTGCTTTTTCTCGAGACTCAAATCCCATTTTCTCGACCAGTAGGACGTCGATCCTTTCCTTAGGCATTGTCCACCGCCTTAATCTTCTCAAATACACCTTCCACATCAAGTGAATGTGCTTTAAAAATATCTTCCACATTGCCCTGTTCCACAAATGCATCATCAAAGCCCATCTTGTAAATGGTTTTTTGTGAGCTCTCATTGAGTAACAGGTTTCCAATTTGATCACCAAACCCACCTATTATAGAATGGTCCTCAAGTGTTATGATTGTCTTGTGATTTTGTAAAAGCGCCTTGATTTCCACGACATCAAGTGGCTTGATTTTTCTAATATTGATCACGCTGATGCGCTTACCAAAAGTGGACTCGTATTTTTTTGCTGCTTCAAGCGCGATTCCAACCATTTTTCCGGTTGCAACAAGAGCGATATTTTCGCCCACATGAAGCATTTCTGGCAACAAATTGGTAATTGGTAGAGTTGACAAATGTTCTGCATTTCCACGCGGATATCTGATGGCAATCGGACCTTCATTATACTCCACAGCATAACGCATCATATATTCAAGTTCGTCACCATCTTTAGGTGACAGTAGAGTCATATTAGGAATGGCACTCAGGTATGAAATATCATAAAGACCATGATGTGTTTCGCCATCATTTCCAACGATTCCAGCCCGATCGATGCAAAATACCACCGGTAGATTTTGGATGCACACATCATGTAGAACCTGATCATACGCTCTTTGCAAGAATGTGGAATAAATGGCCACAAAAGGCTTTATGCCTTGAGTCATGAATCCTGCCGCCATAGTGACAGCATGTTGCTCTGCAATGCCCACATCGAAAATTCTATTTGGAAAACGTTTGCAAAATTCAGTGAGCCCAGTTCCATCTATCATAGCCGCACTGATTGCAACTACATTGTCATATTTTTCTCCGATGTCCACCAAGGTGTCACCAAACAATTGCGAATAATCCTTTTTGACTTTCTGTGGAATGAGATTTTTAGGATCAAATGGTCCAACTCCATGATAAAGATATGGATATTGTTCTGAATAGCCGTACCCTTTCCCTTTCTGTGTGACCACATGTAAAAGTACGGGGTCTTTCGCTTTTTTAGCCATATTCAGATGATCAATTAATGATCCAAGATCATGCCCATCGACAGGACCAATATATGTCAGTCCCAAATCTTCAAAAAACTGACCTTGATTGACGAGGAAATATTT
>JAGXHV010000012.1 GCA_024636005.1 Bacillota bacterium | reverse complement strand
TTGACGGTCAAATCATCATAGATGTATCATCAGACATAGCTTATACGATGATTGAACGTGTTTTAGGCGGAAGCAGTAAATCTAAAGGGAGCACGAAAGAAAATAGATCTCTTACTGAAATTGAGATGACTTTACTTAGAAATATACTGATCAAATTCATCAATCTTCTAAAAGAACCATGGGGCAATATCGTGGAACTTAGGCCAAAACTGGAGAACATAGAAACCAATTCACAGTTTGCTCAAATTGTATCCCCGGCTGAATCCATAGCTCTTGTGACATTTAATATCCATATAGGGGATGTAGAGGGAATGGTCAATGTTTGTATCCCTCATTTCGTCATAGAGCCTATTCTACCGAGTTTAAGTTCGAGGCTGTGGTTTGCGACCAGCAATAAAAGAGATGTGACTGAGGAGGAACGTGGTGCGCTTGAATCAGGAATCAGCAGTTCAAGGTTAAATTTGTCCACAGTAGTGGGACAATCGACCATATCCATATCAGAACTGCTTAACCTTCAAAAAGGTGATATCATTTTGCTGAATCAGAGCGTGGATCAACCATTTGAGATATTTGTCGAGAATCAATTGAAGTTCCGTGGCAAACCAGGAATCAAGAAAAAGAATGTAGCAGTTATGATTACTGAAGTAGTAGAGGAAGGAGATGAATTAAATGACTGATATGCTTTCTCAAGAAGAAATAGATGCTTTGTTAGGCGGCGGTAGTCCAATATCAAAATCCATGGATGTTGCTGAATTAACTGAAGAAGAAGCAGATGCCATAGGAGAAATAGGTAACATAAGCATGGGAACAGCGGCAACTACTCTTTTCACTTTGCTTAATAAAAAAGTAACGATAACCACACCAAAAGTCTATGAAACCACTATGAAAAAAATGGCGGAAGAGTTCAAAGATCCATCTGTACTCATCAATATCACATATAAGATGGGTATTGAGGGTGTAAACTTTCTGATTTTGCATGAGAAAGATGTTAAAATCATCACTGACCTCATGATGGGAGGCGATGGATCGAACATCTCAAGCGAACTCAACGACCTACATTTGAGTGCTATTAGCGAAGCAATGAATCAGATGATCGGATCTTCTTCGACATCATTATCAGAAATGCTAGGTAAAAAAATTGATATTTCACCACCAGAAGCTTTCCATAATAAAATTTCTGAACTGGACTATGCTCAATTCGGAGTAAGTGAAGATGATCGTGTTGTTAAAATTTCTTTCAGGATGACTGTAGGAGATCTTATTGACAGTGAAATCATGCAAGTACTTCCAATTCAGGTCGCCAAACAAATGGTCTCTACATTGATAGGTGGGAAATCTCAACCGGAACCAAAGGTTGAAGCTCCGAAACGCGCTTCTGAATTGCCAGCGAAAGAGAAAGTTTCTTCTAAGGCAGAACCTCCAAAACAAGCTTATTATTATGAGGATGATGAGCCAAAACAGAGAGCCAGTGGCGAAAAAGTAAACGCAGTGCCGCTACAGTTCGAAAATTTTGATAGCAATTCTGCTCAAATGTATTATAATAATGATATAGACTTGATTCGGGATGTTCCTCTTGAAATCACAGTTGAACTCGGTAAAACGGGTAAAAAAATCAATGAAATTCTTGATTTTGGTGTTGGAACGGTGATTGAACTAGATCGCCTTGTTGGAGAACCGCTTGATATACTTGCCAATGGAAAGAGAATTGCAAAAGGTGAGGTAGTGGTTGTAGATGAGAACTACGGCATAAGAATTACCGATATCATAATACCAAGAAGAGTTAATGAATAGTTTTAAGGAGGACAATTATGGCTAATACAATATTAGTTGTTGATGATGCAGCATTTATGAGAATGATGATTAAAGATGTTTTAACAAAAAATGGATTCGATGTTGTCGGTGAAGCGGAGAATGGTCAAAAGGCGATTGAAAAATACAAGGAACTCAGACCCGAACTCGTGATCATGGATATTACAATGCCAGAAGTGGATGGAATCCAGGCTGTTAAAGAAATCAAATCATTTGATCCGAATGCAAAAGTAGTAATGTGCTCGGCTATGGGACAACAGGCTATGGTAATCGAATCCATACAAGCTGGTGCACGCGATTTTATTGTGAAGCCATTTCAAGCGGATCGTGTAATTGAAGCGGTCAAGAAAGTATTGGGATAGGTGATTTTGTATGTACAATTTCACCTATGCGCTTACAAGTTATAATCGAACGGACGATTTGTGGTTTACAATAAGATACATTATTGTAGCCACATTATTTATATGCATATTATGGATATTCTCTAAGGCTATAACTAAGAAAAATTATATCTCTTTGAAGGACAGACGCATTAAAGTGGTAGAAAGAACCCTCCTTTCAAACGATAAGAGTTTGTTATTAGTGGAATTAGAGAATATTTTTTATGTATTAGCCATGGACAAAAGTGGTATTCATCTGATCGACAAACGTGAGGACTTAACTCATGAACAGTTTGTCAAGGAAGATGTCCAGGGCAAATCGTTTGTTAATCAACTTAAGAGATCCATAATAAAAAGAGATAAAGATAAGGAATCAAGGGATGAATAATTTTGGGGGAATGAAAAAAAATTTGTTGCTTTTTTTTGTTGTGTTGGTTTTACTTCAGTTTGGGGCACCAACATTTGGAGCAACAACTATTGGTTTGCCGGATATCAATATAAGCATCAGTGGTGAAAACGGGGATGTGGAAGTCGCGAACAGTATTCAGATTTTGATTATGTTGACTGTTCTATCACTTGCGCCATCCATATTGATTATGATGACATCCTTCACGAGAATAGTCATTGTACTTGGTTTTGTTAGAAGAGCGCTCTCACTGCAATCCACACCACCAAATCAGACTTTGATTGGCCTGGCTTTATTTTTGACTTTTTTTGTCATGAGCCCGGTTTTTACGGATGCTTACGAAAACGCATATGTTCCATTATCTGAAGGCACTCTAACTTTGGAAGAAGCAGTTGACTCTGCATCTGAACCCTTTAAGGAGTTCATGTTGAGACAAGTCCGTTCCAAAGATTTAGCGCTTTTTTTGGATATTGCGGATATAGATACTGTAGAAACGAATGATGATATACCCCTGACAGTTGTTGTGCCGGCTTTTATAATTAGCGAGCTCAAACTCAGTTTTGAGATTGGTTTTTTGATATTTATACCATTCATAGTTGTGGATATGATAGTTGCATCTACACTTATGGCTCTTGGTATGATGATGTTGCCACCAGTTATGATATCATTGCCTATAAAGATTTTGCTGTTCATAATGGTGGATGGTTGGTATCTGATGGTTGAAAAATTGATTTTGAGTATAAGATGATAGAGGTGCGATATGACTGAGGAAATGATTATAGATTTATTTTCGGAAGCAATTAAAATCATACTGGTTCTCTCTGCGCCTATGCTCCTGAGTGGTCTTTTAATAGGCCTTCTCATAGCGATTTTTCAAGCAACGACTCAGATACAAGAAGCCACATTGGCTTTTGTGCCGAAAATTATCGTTGTTTTTTTGGTTATGATGTTCACCGGATCTTGGATTATCAATTCATTGGTTCAGTTCACTAACGAAATAATGAATATGATCGACTTAATCATATATTAGGGGGATTTCATGCAATATTCGTTACCCTTGTTGGATTTGATTTTAGTAGGCGCTAGATTGGCAGGTATGATTTTCGCCGCACCTTTTTTTGGCAGTCGAAATTATCCCGTGTTCATCAAAATCGGTTTGGTACTTTTTTCCACAATTTTAATCAATCCTCTGGTGACCTCAAATATACTTTATGATGTCAGTAATGTGTGGGATTTTGCCTATCATTTGACCAATGAGATTTTTATCGGACTTTTTATTGGAATCATTCTTACTGTTTATTTCAATTTTGTTTATTTCGCTGGAGATATAATAGATAGGGATTTGGGATTCGCAATGGTAAATGTGGTCAATCCTATGGATGAATCACAGATTCCAATCACTGCAAACTTGTTTTACATTTTTTCAATATTGATTTTTATACAACTTAATCTGCATCATCAGTTGATTACAGCTTTAGTCGTTTCTTATGAGCGTATTCCGCTGGGATCGAATTTCTTTGCATTTAATGCATATGCGTTGATTCTCGAGATTCTTGCGCAGACTTTTATTATCGGATTTCAAGTGGCAGCTCCCTTCGTTATCGCAGTATTGATTGCGAACATCATCCTTGGACTTCTTGCAAAAGCAATGCCTGGAATGAATGTGTTCATACTAGGTATGCCATTTAAGATTTTTTTTGGTTTTCTACTTTTCATCATGTTGATGCCATTTTATTATGAGATTTTTTCAGAAATCCTTCATTCGGGTTTCTATTATGTGCAAAAGTTTTTCAGTCTATTCCCATAAGAAGGTGACTCATGCTTAAATATTTTGATTTACAGCTCTTTTCTGAGGAAAAGACAGAGCAACCCACCTCAAAAAAAATAAAGGATACACGGGAAAAGGGTCAGATTGCACAGTCGAAAGATTTAAACGGCGCTCTGTCCCTACTTGCTGTTTTTGCAACGCTCTCATTTTTAAGTCAGTTTTATATCGATGAGATGTTTGGCTTCTATCGATTCGCAATGCACCTTACTGAAGACACATCACTTCTTTATTCCGGAAATGGAATCAACTTGCTTTGGCAAGAAACTGTTTTGCTCATTTTGAAATTGTCATTGCCACCACTTCTAGTCGCAATGGTCTTAGGTGTGCTACTTTCTTATATGCAAGTTGGTGTTTTGTTCACTGTTGAAACCATTAAACCTAAATTGAGTAAAATCAATCCTTTAAAGGGATTGAAAAATATGTTTTCAACCCGATCTTTGGTGGAAATGTTGAAATCTGTTTTCAAGGCGACTTTGATTATATATGTTTCTGTGGTTTATTTGAATTCTAGACTCAAAGAGCTACTAATTACTATGGAACTTGAGACTGGTCAGATCATAGTTGTCATGTGGGACATGGTCTTTGGTGTAGTTGTTAGGTCTGCACTTATTTTACTCATCATTGCGGTCTTCGATTTTGCTTTTAAAAGATGGAAAAACAGAAAAGATATCATGATGACTAAACAGGAAGTCAAAGATGAATATAAGCAAAGTGAAGGCGACCCCCAACTGAAAGCTAAAATCAAAGAGAAACAAAGAGCATTTGCAATGAGTAGAATGATGCAGGAAATTCCAAAAGCTGATGTTGTCATCACAAACCCAACCCATTTTGCAGTTGCTATCAAATACGATACCAATAAAGGTGACGCTCCTGTTGTTGTAGGCAAAGGACAAGATTTGATCGCACAAAATATAAAAAGGGTTGCAACAGAAAACAAAGTACCAATAGTAGAAAACAAACCTCTTGCTCAAGCTTTATATAAATCTGTGAATATCGGTACATTTGTACCTCCCGATTTTTATGAGGCAGTCGCAGAAGTTTTGGCATATGTATATACACTCAAAAAAGACGCTTAGGAGGCAATAAATGCGTTTTAGTGACATCGGTGTTGCGGCACTGGTCATAATCATCATAATGTTGATTATCATACCAATTCCGCTCGGTTTTCTGGACTTTTTTTTAGCACTCAATATATCTTTGGCATTGACCATATTGGTCTTATCCATGTTTGTAAAGGAAACTCTGGAATTCAGTGTATTTCCTTCCATATTGCTGATAACGACCATGTTCAGGCTCGCACTTAACATTTCCACAACCAGATATATACTCAGTACTGGTGAAGCTGGAGATGTTATTGCCGCGTTCGGAAACTTTGTTATCGGTGGAAACGCGATTGTCGGTTTTATAATTTTTGTCATTATTGTCATCATTCAATTTTTGGTCATCACAAAAGGTTCAGAGCGTGTGTCTGAAGTAGCGGCGCGTTTTACGTTAGATGCGATGCCCGGTAAACAAATGGCTATTGATGCGGACTTGAATTCTGGTTTGATCAATGAGAATGACGCAAAGCTACGAAGAAAGAAAATTCAACGTGAAGCAGATTTCTATGGTGCTATGGATGGTGCGAGTAAATTCGTCAAAGGTGATGCCATTGCAGGAATATTGATTACAGTAATCAATATTCTCGCGGGTTTTTTACTTGGTTCCTTCACAATGGGATTGTCTCTTCCAGAATCGATTGAAAAATTCACATTGTTGACTGTCGGTGATGGTCTTGTGAGTCAACTTCCAGCGCTTATGATTTCAGTGGCGACTGGTATTATTGTAACAAGATCTGCTTCTGAAGAGAGCCTTGGTACAGATGTGGTCAATCAATTATTTGCCAGATCTATAGTCATGTATATTGTCGGAGGCGTTTTAATTTTACTTGGAGCGGGAACACCACTTCCGGCCATACCATTTCTGACAGTTGGAGCCATTGCACTTATTTTGGGATACAGATCGGTGCAGGGAGATCGAAAAGTTGCTCTTGAAGCTGAGACTGAAGAAAAAGTTGAAGATACTACAAGAGAAGACATGAGAAGACCTGAAAATATCATTCCATTGCTTCAAGTAGACCCGATTGAACTCGAATTTGGTTATGGAATTATTCCACTCGCTGATCCCAACCAGGGTGGCGATTTGTTTGACAGACTGGTGATGATCAGAAGGCAGATAGCCCTCGAGCTTGGACTAATTGTACCGATGATCCGTTTGAGAGATAATATACAACTTGATGCCAATCAATATCTGATAAAAATCAAAGGCAATGATATTGCTTTTGGGAATATAGTATTTGATCACTATCTAGCAATGAGTCCGGGTGCCGTTGAAGGTGAAATTGAAGGCATTGACACAGTGGAGCCTGCTTTTGGATTGCCTGCAAAGTGGATCAAATCCGATCTGAGGGAGAAGGCTGAACTTTTAGGTTATACCGTTGTAGATCCTTCATCTGTGATATCGACGCACCTCACTGAAGTCATCAAAAAACATAGCCATGAGTTGTTGAGTAGAGAAGATGTCAAACAATTGATCGATAACATAAGAGAATCTAATCCAGCGCTACTTGAAGAACTCATTCCAAACTTGATGATGATTGGTGATGTTCAAAAAGTGCTTTCAAATCTCTTAAAGGAGAGCATCTCCATAAGAAATCTGGTGACTATTTTGGAAGCGCTTGCAGATCATGCGCGTTCGACACGTGATGTGAATATACTCACAGAATATGTCAGACAAAAGCTATCAAGACAGATCACAAAACAATATTTTCCTTTTGGTCAAGCAAAAGTTGTCACACTTGAACAATCGCTTGAGAACATGTTGATGGAATCCATTGATCAAAATGAGAACGGTACTTTTCTTTCCATTGATCCAATGACAACTCAATCGATACTGGCTCATCTGTCCGAAGAAATCAAAAAGCTTTTGCAGATGGGAGAGCAAGCAATTGTTGTAACAGCACCAATTGTAAGGTTTTACTTTAAAAGGATTACCGAACAGGCAATTCCAGAACTGGTGGTTTTATCATATAATGAAATAGAAACGGATATTGATGTTGAGTCTGCAGGGATGGTGAGCGCTTAATGAAAGTTAAAAGATATTTAGTCAAAGATATGAATGAAGCAATGATCAAAATAAAAAATGAATTGGGGATGGACGCAGTCATTCTCAATACACGTAAAATAAAGTCTGGAGGCTTGTTCAAATTCTTCAAGAAACCAGTTATTGAGGTTGTGGCTGCCATAGATGAACCTATCACGACAACACGGGTGAGTCGACCACAAGAACAGCAAATCGTCCAGACGCAGCAACCAAAACCAGCAGATCATTCCTCACTGGATCCTGAGAAAAAGATGGATACCACTATAAATACTGAAATGGTGGAACTCAAAAAAATGGTCCAATTGCTCATCGAAAAAGTGGATCATATCGAACATCAAAGTCCAGCGACTGAAGTCAATCAGACATCTCAGGAGGATTTTTATGTGGATTTTCTAAAGCAGAGAGATATCCAAGAAACCATTGCTAAAAAGATCCTGGAAATCGTTCAAAGACAAATAAGCCTTAATGAAAAAAATCATGATACTGTGATCAATGCTATGAAAGTCATTGCGAGAGAATACCTTGGAGATATCAAGACGATTGATCGTGATATTCAAGGTAAACCCAATGTTTATATGTTTCTTGGACCGACCGGTGTAGGCAAGACAACGACGCTCGCCAAGATTGCTGCGAGACTTACACTTGTGGACAACAAAAAAATCGGATTGATTACGGCAGACACCTACAGGATTGCAGCAGTTGAACAACTCAAGACCTATAGTGAGATTCTCGGAATCCCTCTTGAAGTTATTTATGAGGCAGGTGAACTTGAAGAAGCTCTTTACAAGTTCCGCGACAAGGATTATATACTTATTGATACTGCAGGAAGAAGCCACAAGAGCAAGGAACTCAAATCCGATTTTGACGAACTGATCAAATTTCTTGACTCGGTCAAAGTTTTTCTCGTCATGAGTATGACCACCAGTTATAAAGATATGAAAAGCATCATTGAGTCTTATGATTTTCTGGACGATTATAGATTGTTATTCACAAAACTAGATGAGGCGACTTCATATGGTAATATCCTGAACCTCAAGGTTGTTACAGGAAAACCGCTTTCATATTTCACCATCGGACAAAGTGTGCCTGATGATATTGAAGAAGCTGACAAGGAAAAAATCATACAATATATTTTTGATGTTCAAAAATAGGCTTTTATCGGGGGAAAAAATGGATCAAGCTCAGAAGCTCAGAGATATAATAGGCGACCAAGAAGTCCAAGCCAAGGATGTCATTGATGCCAGAATAATTACAATATCCAGTGGTAAAGGTGGAGTGGGAAAAACTAACTTCACTGTCAATTTGGGTATTGCTCTCGCCAAACAAGGCAAAAGTGTCACTATAATAGATGCAGATCTTGGTCTTGCAAATGTTGACGTTCTTTTTGGACTCGTGCCTAAATATAATTTGTCACATGTCATCAAGGGAGAGATTCCTGTTCAAGATATTATTGTCAAGGGATTACATGATATCAATATCATTTCTGGTGGTTCGGGAATTATGGATCTGATTGATCTCGATTCTGAACAATTGGAGAA
>JAGXHV010000078.1 GCA_024636005.1 Bacillota bacterium | reverse complement strand
GAATCCAGGTCGCTGAAGATTGTCTGTACTTCAATATGGTACCATTCAAGTCAAAAGCAGAAGATTTTTACAAAAACATAGAAGGCGATTACTTCTATTATTAATCAAAGGATTGCGGAGCCATGGTGCTCCGCTTTTTTTATTTACATCAGAGAGAAGGAGGTATATAATAAAAACAGAACACGTGTTCTAATTTTGGGAGGTGCAAAATGGAAGTGCTTGAAAAATTGGCGATTTTGGCGGATTCCGCAAAATATGATGTCTCTTGTTCGTCCAGCGGAAGCTCGAGACCGGGGGAGAAAAATGCCCTTGGAAGCGCATCTCTTCCAGGAATTTGCCACAGTTTCAGTGATGATGGGCGTTGTATCTCGCTTCTGAAGATTCTTTATACCAACAAATGCATTTATGACTGTGGCTACTGCATCAACAGGAGTTCCAACGATGAACTCAAAAGAGTTGAGTTCACGCCAGATGAATTGGTGGATCTGATGATCCAGTTTTATAGAAGGAATTATATCGAAGGTCTTTTTTTAAGTTCGGGTGTGGTTAGGAATCCGAATTATACTATGGAACAACTTATTGAAGTCGTGAAGCGTCTTAGAACGGTAGAGAGATTTAATGGGTACATTCACCTCAAGGGTATTCCTGGAGCGGACGCCAAACTGATTGAGGAAGCTGGGAAATATGTGGATAGGATCAGCATCAATATAGAACTGCCCACAACCAAAAGTCTTAGGCTGCTGGCACCTGAAAAGTCCAGGATCGATATGATCAATCCGATGATGCAAATCAAAGAAGGAATCGAAGAGTACAGGAGCGACAAGGGACGTTTCAAGAATGCTCAAAAATTCGTTCCTGCCGGGCAAACCACACAGCTCATTGTTGGAGCCTCACCTGAAGCGGATTACAACATTCTTAGAATCGCGGAATCGTTTTACAAGAAAATGGACCTTAAACGCGTCTACTATTCCAGTTACATACCAGTAGGCAATGTCCCGAGCTGCCAGCCTTACGGTGAAATGTCACTCATGAGGGAACATCGGATTTACCAAGCGGATTGGCTACTCAGATTTTATGGATTTCGGGCTGGAGAAATCTTGACCGAAGAAGATCCATTTCTCGAGATGATGATTGATCCGAAATGCCAATGGGCGCTCAGAAACATGCAATATTTTCCTATTGAAATCAATCGAGCGGATCTAATGACACTGCTTCGCATACCAGGCATCGGAAATGTGACGGCCAGGCGGATTTTAGCATCCAGAAAATTTGGTCCTCTGGACTTTGATGCGCTGAAGCGCATGGGAGTAGTTCTAAAGCGCGCCAAATATTTCATAACCTGTAGAGGCAAGATGATGACCGCAGCGGATCAAAATCCATTTCTGATCAGACAATTGCTAGCTGACGTATCTCCTCAGATCTCATTATTTGAGATTTATCCGAACCAATTCGGGGTGTCATCATGAAAGATTATCTGTACGATGGGAGTTTTGAAGGCGCATTAACGGGTATTTACCAAATGTTCAATGACCGTGTGAAAGCTGGCGAAGCCAGATTGGTCTGGGCGGCAACATATCAAAGGGACTGTTTCACGAAAGTGACCGAAGTGGAGACCGATCCTTCAAAAGCTGAGAAAGTCACGAGGTGGCTGCTGGAAGAATTCGGAGAGATCGGATTTAGGAGAGCAGCCTATGCCTATTTGTCCGATGATGATCAATACGGGACATATCTATTCTGTTTCCTAAAAAAGATGAACCGTCTGGGAGAAAAAGGACTCGATTTTTTTGCCGACCAAGACATCAACAAGGTTTATAAAATCTACAATAGAGTATGTAGGGAATCACATTTGTTACTGGGGCTCATCAGGTTTATGGAACTGGAAAACGGTATTTTATATGCGACCTTCGAACCGACAGCCAATATATTGACCCTTCTGACCGGGCACTTCAAAGAGCGACTCTCAAACCAGATATGGGTCATTCATGACACCAAAAGGAAAATCGCTGCTTTTTATGATGGAAAAGAAGTGTACATTCGTCCACTTGATGAGCTGGAGGATTTGAAACTTTCTGGTTCGGAGAAAGCCTATCAAGACATGTGGAAGACTTATTTTAAAAGAATCGCAATAGAACGTCGCAATAATCCAAGGCAACAAATGCACATGATGCCAAAAAAATATTGGAAGTTTCTTGTAGAAAAACCGCAAGAAAAAACCAAGTAAATATTTACTAAAATATTGACGTTGTTCTTCAATATGGTATGATTGTAGTAACAAATCAACTGGAAAAAGAAGGAGACGCTATGATACTTGTTCTAGGCGGTGCAGGATACATTGGAAGTCACGCTGTCAAGATGCTTATTGACAGAGGTGAGGAAGTGATTGTCGCAGACAATCTGGAGACCGGACATATTGAAGCAATTGGAGCCGGTGTAACATTTTATAATGTGGACATTAGAAATTATGAAGCAATTAAAGGTGTTTTTGAGGCGCATACCATTGACGCAGTCATGCATTTCAGCGCCAATTCGCTTGTTGGGGAATCGGTTAAGCTCCCCATAAAATATTTTGACAACAATGTGACCGGTGCAAATGTGCTGCTCAGAGTCATGAACGAGTTTGGTGTGAAGAAAATCATATTCTCATCCACAGCAGCGGTTTATGGTGAACCAAGTGAGATGCCGATTACTGAAAATTGTGAGACAAAGCCTGAAAGTCCATACGGTGAGTCGAAACTGATGATGGAAAAAATGTTCAAATGGGCGGATTTGGCCCATGGCATAAAATATGTTTCACTTAGATATTTCAACGTGGCAGGCGCGGATTCGTCTGGAACGATCGGAGAGGCGCATGTCGTTGAGACCCACCTGATTCCTTTGGTTTTAGAGGTCCCTCTTGGCAAAAGAAAGGCCATTTCCGTATTTGGAGAGGATTATCCGACCAAGGACGGTACCTGCATCAGAGATTACATTCATGTGGTCGACTTGATTGATGCGCATTTATTGGCTCTCGAGTACCTTAGAACTGGCAATGAAAGTGACATATTCAACCTTGGAACCGGAGAAGGTTTTTCAGTTAAGGAAATCATAGATATTTCCAGAAAAATTACCGGACATCCTATTCCTGTCGAAATTGGACCTCGCAGAGCAGGAGATCCCTCAGTTCTAGTCGCATCCGCTGAAAAAGCAAAACGAATTCTCGGATGGGAACCGCGCTTAAGTAACGTAGAGCGCGTGATTACAGATGCTTGGAGATGGCATAAAGGACATCCCGATGGTTATGCGAATTCTTGATAGATGGAGGAAGAATTGTGAAGGAAAATATGAAAAGTAAATTCATTGAATATTTCGATGATAATATAGATAATTTGTCTATGTATTTCTCACCTGGCAGAGTCAATTTGATCGGGGAACATATCGACTACAATGGTGGTCTGGTGATGCCGTGTGCCATCAACCTTGGAACTTACGCGTTGATTAGACCTAGACTTGATCGTGAAGTGCACATGATTTCCCTCAATTTTGAGGATCAGGGTATATTTAGGTTCAACCTTGGCAGCATCAAATATGACGCCGCAATGGATTGGTGCAACTATCCTATGGGGATATTCAATGAGATTCAGGTGATGGGTAATGTGCTTGATCATGGATTTGACGTTCTGTTTTACGGAGATTTACCCAATGGCGCTGGTCTTTCTTCGTCAGCATCAATTGAGGTACTGACTGCTACTATGATCAATGACCACTATGCACTCGGACTTTCCAAAAAAGACATTGCTACTCTCAGTCAAAGATCTGAGAATCAGTTCAACGGTGTTAATTGTGGCATCATGGATCAATTTTCCATTGCCATGTGTGAAAAGGACCACGCCATTTTACTCGATTGCAATACACTGGAGTACGATCATGTGCCCCTTGAACTTGGTGACTATCTTTTGATGATTGTCAACACCAACAAGAAAAGAGGATTGGTGGACTCGGCATATAATGCGAGACGGATTGCCTGTGACCTTGGACTTAAAGCGCTTAATGAAGCTAGACCTCTCAGTGGAATCTGCGAGCTGACACCGAAAGAATGGTTGTCATTGACAGAACTGATGCCTTCTGAAGAAGTTTACAAACGCACACATCATGCGGTAATGGAACAATATAGGACACAGCGGGCAAGCATAGCACTGAAATCCGGAGATCTGATGGCTTTTGGTGAATGGATGTATAGGTCCCATGATTCACTCAGATATCATTTCGAAGTCAGTTGTGATGAGCTCGATGTCATTGTCGACGCGGGTAGACCACTCCGTGGTGTACTTGGTGCCAGAATGACAGGAGCGGGTTTTGGAGGCTGTGTCGTAGCTCTTGTGCACAAGGCACATGTTGAAGATTACGAGGTTCACATCCGTAGAGTTTACATTGATCAGACAGGACTTGTTCCTAGTTTTTATAAAGCCGTTATTTCAAGCGGAGCGGGAGTATGGAATGAATGATTTTGTTTTGGTTGAAAAATTATTGGATTATGGAATCAAAAATGAGCTAATGACAATCTGTGATGTCGAAGTAGTCAGAAATGAGCTTTGGCGCTTTCTTAAGATTGAATGTGATCTGGATGACGTGGTCTCGGAACCCTCAAATGATGACATTTATGATTTACTTGGTGCATTTGTATCCAATCGTAAAGATCACCTTGAGCTCGAATATGAAATCGAGTCTTTTCAGGCTGAGTTGATGTCAAAACTGTTACCGAGGAATTCTGAACTCAATCAGAAATTTTGGGCGCTTCACAAAGAATCACCTGAAAAAGCTACAGCCTATTTCTACGCTCTGTCGAATAGAAGTGCGTATATCAGAATGGACAGGGTGAAAAACAATGTAAGCTGGACTTCAAATGGAGCTTTTGGAGAACTTGATATCACCATCAATCTTTCCAAACCTGAGAAGAGTCCCAAAGAGATAGCGATGATGAAAGAAGCTAAGCCTTCGGTCTATCCAAAGTGTTTACTTTGTGTGGAAAATGCGGGTTATGGTGGCAATATCAAGCACCCGGCAAGACAAAATCATCGACTTGTGAAAATGGATCTTGGAGGAGAAGACTGGTATTTTCAGTACTCACCTTATGTATATTACAATG
>JAGXHV010000077.1 GCA_024636005.1 Bacillota bacterium | reverse complement strand
GATAAAATAGAACAAAATTTTCTTAATGCCGGTCTCCCAGAGTTCAATAAAAAAACGCCTGTGTTTCTCATTGATCTTAGGAGCGATATCTTCTTGAGGCAAACTCATCGGAAAGGATTCAAGTAGCACTTCAGGTTGAGGTTTGCTTGATAATCTAAACTGTCCATCTAAAAACCTCGTGTTCTTCTCCAAATAAGAGGCTATCGATCCAGCAATCAATCCAAGTAGAATCGATGAAGCCAGCATCCAATTGGCAAACGACCACCCCATGAATGCCCCCTCAAACATGTATTCAGCTGGACTCGTGAGCGGAGATGACACTAAAAATGCCATTACAGGTCCCCACGGCATTTTGGTCAAGATAAACGATAGGACAACCGCCATGGATCCACAAGCACATAGTGGAGTTAGTGCACCGAGTAAAACCGTCGATGATATTCCGGCTTTGTTATTTTTCATAAGTTTTTCCTGTAGCTTCTTAGGATCAATATACGCTTTCATGGCTGATGCGATCATTATGCCAAGGATAATAATCACTCCATCCGCAAAAATGTAATACTTGATGGTATCAAACAAGTAAATCAAATAATTCATGTCAACCTCCACTTTAATTGTTATTGTCAACAGTTGCATATAACAACTATATTATTAAAAAAATACAGCTATTTTCTAGCTGCATTAATGGCCTTTGAAAGTACTTCCATTGCCAATACGACTTGTTCTCTAGAGGGTTCAGGAATTTCATTATAAACTTTCTCAAAAAACGAGTTCATAGCCGATTCAATTTTCCTGTAATCATTCAATCCAGTTTCAGTCAAAGTCAGATCCAGTTGTCTCCGGTCTTCACTGCTGGGCGTTCTCTCCACCCTATTCTGCTCATAAAGTTGCTGTATGGTTCTACTGGTTGTACTTTTATCCAGATTAAGAACCTCGGACAATCCATTGACAGAAACTTTCTCAAGTCGTCCCAGTTCAACTAAAGCGTGGCACTGAGCCATTGTTGTGTCACAACATGTGGCTTTATCCTGATCCAGTTGATCAAGAGCCCTTTCAATTTGTCTCAGATATTCCCGAATTCTTTCAGAATCTTTCATTGAAATACCTCCTAATCAAATTGTACCACGCAACAGTTGTTTGGTGCAACTGTTTTTTTATTATCAACGATACATCTTCGTCAATACGGTTTTACTCGCTTCCAAATAGGCATCCAATTGAGCCTTAGTATGAGCTGTCGACAAAAATAACCCTTCAAACTGCGCAGGCGGAAGTAGAATTCCCTGATCCAGCATTGCTCTGAAATATGTCGCATAAGCATTTGTATCACAACACTTCACATCATCATAATTATTGATTTCACCTTCGACGAAAAAAAGACAAGGCATCGATTTATAGCGCTTGAATGATACTGGAAGTTGATGTTTTTCAATGAAAGGCACCATTTCCGATTCCAAATACTTCGCCATATCTTCCAAATTTTGATATACCATTGGATTTTCCTTTAAATAATCCAACATTTGAATTCCAAAATACATCGCAAGTGGATTCCCTGATAAAGTCCCCGCTTGATACACACCGCCAAGTGGAGATACTGTCGACATAATTTCAAGTTTGCCTCCATAAGCACCAACCGGTAAACCACCTCCGATGATTTTTCCAAAGCAAACCATATCCGGAATGATTCCATAAACCTCGGATGCGCCGCCATAGGCCAACCTGAACCCTGTGATCACTTCATCAAATATTAGAATCGTACCATACTCATCACATAATTCTCTAAGAGTGATTAAAAATGATATTTCACTTGGCACCACACCCATATTGCCTGCGACAGGTTCTATTATCACAGCCGCGAGTTCTTTCCCGTATTCCTCAAACGCTTTGATCAAAGCAGTTGAGTCGTTGTATCTCGATACAATCGTGTCTTTGACCACCGATTCTGGAACTCCTAGCGATGTTGGAACACCATATGTCAAAGTACCTGAGCCCGATTTCACAAGCAGTGCATCCGAATGTCCATGATAACATCCTTCGAACTTAAGAATTTTGTTTCTTGAAGTGAATCCCCGTGCGACTCGAATAGCACTCATAGTCGCTTCAGTTCCAGAGTTCACCATACGTACCATATCCATTCCTTGATAAGCACCAACCAATCGTTCAGCCATTTCAACTTCAAGTGCTGAAGGCACACCATAACTCAATCCTCTCGATAGTATCGGATTTAAGTCGTTTTTCATAAATGGAGGTGTATGTCCAAGGATCATTGGCCCCCAGGATCCTATAAAATCTATATATTCATTTCCATCGACATCAGTTAGAATCGACTCAGAAGCGGACTCAATCATTATCGGGTCCATTCCCACTGATCGAAAAGCTCTGACTGGGCTATTTACTCCTCCAGGTATTACAAGTTTTGCACGTTCATAAAGTGTGTTTGACTGCTCATGATTCATCATTATGTTTCCTTTCACTTCCAACTTCAATATGTGGCTACAGCCACTTCTCTGCAATTAACTTTGAAAAATAGGTAATGATCAATTTGGCCCCCGCCCGCTTGAATCCAATCATCGTTTCATAAACGATAGATTCGTTGACAAAGCCAGACTTGATTCCTTGATAGAGGAGTGCGTACTCCCCACTGACATTATAAACTACAAGAGGTTTGTTGATTGACCCATTCAACTCATGCAATATATCCAAGTACATCATGGCTGGCTTGACCATAATTAAGTCAGCACCTTGATCAATGCTAGCTTTGGCGACGTCGATCACGTCTTTACTGTTATGAAAATCCATTTGATAACTGCTTCTAGAGCCTTGTTTAGGACTTGAATCGGCAATAGCTCTAAATGGTCCGTAATAGCTTGAGTGATATTTAATCGCATAAGACATGATTGGGATGTAAGTGAAACCCTCACGATCCAAAGATTGTCGCATAGCACCGATACGCCCGTCCATCATGTCTGAAGGCGCAACCATATCTGCGCCGGACTTGACATGACTTACCGCTATCTTAGATAAAAGTGCCAAAGTAGGATCATTGTCAACACAACCTGAATCGGTCAGAATGCCACAATGTCCATGATCCGTGTATTGACACAGGCATACATCTGTAATGACATAAAACTTGGGCGAGTAGGATTTCACATAACGTATTGCCTTTTGTACAATACCGTTTTCATCATACGCACCAGAACCGACAGAGTCTTTTTGTTCTGGAATGCCAAACAACAAAACTTGATGCAATCCTAATTGCAATAACTCATCCAGTTCTTCGTGCAGTCTGTCAAGTGAATACCTATAAACTTCTGGCATCGCCTCAGTTGACGATTTGATGTTTTGACCTTCAACAACGAAGATTGGGGTGATTAAATCATTGATCGACAAATGATTTTCTCTCACCATATTTCTCAAATTGTCATTTTCTCTAAGACGCCTAAAACGATGTGTTACATCACAGGTGTACGATTGATCCATTTTTATTCTCCTCACTTATGATTGTCTCTATCATTCCATCTATAGTGTGGCTCCTTGATGTTACAACAGCCTTATATCCCATTTCCATCAAAACATCAGTGGTTATAGGCCCAATGGATACCAGTATTTTGTCATCCTCAATTTTAAAGTCATGACTCAATAAATACTCATGAAAATACTTGACGGACGAGCCACTTGTAAATGTGATGTAGTCCACTTGACTCAATGTTTCTGCTGTGATTTCCATAGCGGTTGATGGACAAGTTCGATAGACTGGGATGTGAACAAAGTCACAAATTGAAGCAAAAGTATCAGATAATATAGTTCTTATGTCTTCTGCTCCTGGAAGCAGTATTTTATCTTTTCTGTTGATCAATGGTTTCATCAATTTGACGATCCCTTCTTGAGTAAATTGCTCAGGAGTGTAATCGGCTTTAATGCCATATTGAATCAAACTACTCGCAGTAGAGGTTCCTATTGCGAGAACTTTCAAATGTGAAAGTTGACGGGAATCCATGCCTTGTTCCTGTAAAACCTTAAAAAACAACTTTACACCACTTGCACTCGTAAACCATAGATGTGTGTAGCTCTTCAACTGAGCTATCTGATCCACGAGTGGACTTTCATCGACCTCATAGATTTCTATTGAAGGGCTCTCAATTACCGTCGCACCGAGGTGACGTAATTTTTCTGAAAATGAACTCGCCAGAGAGCTGGCTCGAGTCACTAAAATATTTTTACCAAAAAGAGGCCTATTCTCAAACCAACTCAGCTCTTTTCTCAAGCTGATCACATCTCCCACTGCCAAGAAAGCTGGTGATGCTACGCCGGAGATGCTGTCCGCGTCATCCATGGTCGTTTCGTAAACCATCTGGTTTCCAAGCGTGGCATTGGAAACAACTGCTATAGGAGTCTTAGGATTTTTACCTTTGCCAATTAGTTCACTGCATATGTTCTTGAATTGACTTATGCTCATGAGAAAAACTAAAGTGCCCTCCAGTTTGGAGATTGTATCAAAATCAAGTCTCTTTTCTTCTGAATTGAAATGACCTGTAAAAACATGAAATGACGCAGCAACGTCCCTATGTGTTATTGGGATGCCGGCATATGCCAATCCGGATATTGGAGAGGTGATCCCTGGAATCACTTCAAATGGAATACCCTTTGAATTCAAGTGGATGGCTTCCTCGCCACCGCGTCCAAATACAAATGGGTCACCGCCTTTTAATCGAACAATCCTTTTATATGATTTTGCCAATTTTTCAAGTGTTCTATTGATCTCTTCCTGAGTCATGGCATGATCGGATGCCGCTTTGCCAACGTATATTCTCTCAGCATGCTCCGGCACATATTTGAGAAACGCAGGTGCGGCCAGTCTATCATATACAACCGCATCACATTGTTTGAGCCTATCGACAGCTTTGATGGTGATCAGACCTTCATCACCAGGACCCGCACCAACCAATGAAACCATCACATCCGAAAACATTTTCTTTAATGTATCTTCCGCGGCTTTCTTTCCTAATTCCTCAGCATGATCTCGATCACCTGTAAGTTCAGTTTTATACAGATTTCGTCCCTCAGAATCACCAAAAACAGTAGAAAGTTTCAATTGACGCCCATTCAAAGTCGCATATGCACCAATTGGTATGTGACAACTGCCTTCTATAGCTTCCAAAAATGCTCTTTCAGCACGAACACAAACATCCGATACTTCGTCGCAAATAGAGTTCAATAACATCTTGACATGATTGTCGTTCGTTCTGTATTGAAGCCCGAGTGCACCTTGTGCAGGTGCGGGAACTATTAAATCAACATCCAGATATTGTGTGATTTTTTCTTTGATCCCCAACCTGTGCATACCGGCAGCAGCAAGGATTACACCATCAAGCGATTCTTTTGTGATTTTATTGATTCGAGTTTCCACATTGCCTCTAATTGGAACTGGCACAAGATCTGGTCTGATTCGCATAAGCTGATACAGCCGACGTTTGCTACCGGTACCAATTCTCGCCCCAGCCGGCAGGTCATCCAATGTAGCAAATCCTTCCCTGAGTACTAAAACATCTCTTGCGTCCTCACGCATTGGAATAGAAGCGAGTGATAATTCTGGCTCAAAATGACTTGGCAAATCCTTAAGACTATGGACTGCAAAGTCAATATCACCTGTTTTTAATTGGTCTTCAATTGCACGTGTAAATAAACCTTTATCACCAATTTTATCCAGTGGTGTCGTTTGAATCTGATCGCCTTTAGTAATAATCACTTTCAAAACAAACTCGTGATCCTCCCATTTTTCCTGAAGCTTGCTGATGACCCATTCGGTTTGAGTGACCGCCAAACGACTTCCTCTTGTACCCACGATTATCTGACGCATATTTATTCCTTTCTCAATCTTTCAATAAGCGTTTCATAAGGCATATGCATCTTTTTTGCCTCATTTGATTGAATTGAAATTTTTTTTATCTCCGTTTCCATTTCATTGAGCACTGGTTTTAATTCGCTGATGATATGACGTGCCACATAAGGTGAACGGTTTTTTCCAGATGCTGCCACAACATAATCGTCATGAGTGATCGAGCACATATCCGAAAACATGCCTTTACTTCCGTCATCGGTACGGTTATAAAGTTTATGACACGTCTCACAAATTTCCGTGATTTGTTGGTTCACTGAACTATTATCAGTAGAGATGATTACGAGATGATGTTCCATGAAAATTTCCTTATGTCTCTCGAAAAAATCAGAAAAACACATCACGTAATCCGCACCACAATCAATATCTGGGTCTACTGTAGTAACAGTTGCCAAACAGCTTTCATAGTTAACTTTTTTTCTTGTACCGATCAAGCCGTTTCCTATAATCAACACTTTCAATTTATTGGTGTTCAGTGCAATTGGTTTGATCGTGTATGCCTTTTCACTCATATCGATACAACTCCTTGAGCATTTTTATATACGCTGTGCGCTTATCTTGATCATATATGTTTTTCAGTTGTTCAATCGGTGGTTTCACCATCTTTTTAAGTGATGATTCTATAAGCCGTTCAATTCTAAGCAGATTTCGTTCATCGGATGCGAGATTCTTTCTTTTTATTGAAAGCATTGTTTCTTGTGTCAATTTCTGAATGGTCGTTTGCCATTCCCTTATGACATCGTCGACTCCAATTGATTCAACCCAAGTAATATACTGATCGACACGCTCTACCATCATACCTTCTATTGTTTTTCCAAGAGACTCTCTTTTTTTATAATTGGATTCAGAGATGTCTTTCAAGTGATCAACGTGCCATATGGTCAGATCTTCAATTTCAGATATGGAACTTTCTATATCTCTGGGCATCGCAAGGTCGATCCATAGTGCGCCTTTTTTATACCCTATAAGATCGTTTCTTCTGATCACAGTGTGTGGGGCCGCTGTTGAACTGATCACAAGATCACTATCCAGGATGCAATGGTACCTGGCTTCAAATGTCTCTATCCTTACTTTCGGGTGATTTAAGATATCTTCAGAAAGCTTCTCTGGTGATCGAATAGAAACGACTATTTGTTGAACAGGTGATTCAAGCAAATGTTTTATCGCCAATCCCCCCATTTTTCCAAGTCCAATCATCGCCACTTTATGATCTGCTGTCAAATATCCAGCTTCATAGGCTTTTTTGGTTGCTATATAGCTCAAAGAAAGTGGATTTTCTGAAAATTTCAATGAAGTTCTCACCATTTTTGAAAATGAAATGGATTCTCTGAACAATTTGTTCAATAATTTCCCTGCAAAACCTTCTTCTGTAGCCGCTGCAATCGCATTCTTGACCTGTCCTAATATCTGATCTTCACCAAGAACCGCGGAATCGAGCCCACAAGCCACTTTAAACAAATGATTGACCGCATCGGTTTGTGTTTTATGATAAATTATATCCAGTTGATGGTTGAAGAGCTTACCAATATAGACCATTAAATCATGACTTACTTTTGAGTAATCGCTCATGGGACTGACAAAATAGATTTCAAATCTTCCGCAAGTTGCAATAATAGTGAATTCTTCTATCCCGTCCCAAAACCTCAAATCATCTTTGATTTGATCTAACGTGTTTTGATGTGACAAAAGCTCACGTTGTTCCACCGATGCTGTGTCATGATTTACTCCCAAAACCCCGATTTTCATAAGCCCTCCCAAAGCAATTTCGTATCTATACCGAATTTTTCTGAGACTCTGATCAATAATGGTCTCTCCAATGATGCTTGACGCATCACTTCTTGTTGTGACATGATGTCATGTGTCTTACCATTTGCTATGATTCGTCCTTGATGCATGACGTAAATGCGATCACATAGTTCATAAATCAAATCCATATTGTGACTTGAGACAACTACACTTCGACCTTCCATAGCCAACTTCTTTATCAAGTAAACCATGTCTTTTTTCATTTTGGGATCAAGCCCCGTCTCGGGTTCATCCAGTAGTATCGTTTCACACTCCAGTGCAAGAATGCCAGCTATAGCAACTCGCTTTTTTTGACCAAAACTCAAATATTGAATAGGGGTTTTTTCAAACGCATCCGCTCCCACCAAATTTATGCATCTTTCAGTGCGCTCACTTACGACTGCTTTAGGTAGTCCCAAGTTTTTCGGTCCCATTGATACATCATCATGAATCGACGTATGAAAGAGCTGTCGTTCCGGATCTTGTAGGACCATATTGACCTTCTGCCTGTGACTGATCAAACCACTTTTGCTGTAATCCATTTTCTCCCCATTTATTCTCACTTCTCCTCGTTGAGGTTTGTGTAGCCCCAAAAGGCATTTGAACAACGTCGACTTTCCTGCACCATTTTCACCTATAACGCCGACAACAAGGCCTTTCTCTGTGGAAAACTCAATGTTTTCAATGCCTTGATTACTATATTCATAATGAAATGTCAGCTGATTGCATTTAATCATATTCAACTCCTGATATCGTGATAAAATCTTATCCTCATTGCAGATTCCATCTCGTCCATCCTACTCAAAACACGCATAAACAACATGGATGACATCTGCACAACACTTAGAAAAGCAGTTTTCGGTTTAATGAAACCATATCTGAGCTGCTGTGATAGAATCATGTCAACCGACTCTTCAATAATGACAAAAAGCATTCTGTAGCTGAGTCCAAACAACTGTACAAAAGCACTTGGCATACGCAACATAACCATCCAATCGATGATTCTATTCATCGGAATCGTCAGCGAAAGACTGAACATAAGCGCAAATGATGAGACTGATCTCAAAAATACACTTAAAGCAAAAAGCATTCGTTCTGGTGACACACTCTGAGTGATGTCGAAAGCAATCATCAGAGCTGTAATCCCTGTAAAAACAACTGGTACCATCATCAACTTTACCAATGTGATGACCCTGATTCTCGTAAGACTAAAAATCATTGCAAAAGCGACTGCCAAATTGACAAAATATAAAGCCCAAAAATCCACAAGGATACTGACTACCAAAACAATTAATGTCATGGTGATCCGAGTCCCTGTAAAGACATGATTGTATTTACTTTGGTATGCTATGGCATCGACATGAATCACGCTTTTTTCTCCTTAAGTGTTCCGAGGTAGTACCCTATGATCAAAGCGCCAAATACAGCAAAAAGAGTAAATAATAAACTCTCAACTTCTCCACTCGGAGGCTCCCACAGAGGTTCGAACCACGGTTCATAGTTTGGATTGATTTCAGATGCCATGCTCTCAGCATTACTATCAGAACCACTGTACTCGGCTGATGGGTTGAGAACCAGAGGCACGATTATAAGCAACGCAAATATGAACAGCAGGACTATATTTTGTTTTTTCATCTTTGTCCTCCTGCAAGCCTTGGAAATCGATTGTCCTGACTCAATAGGTTGTAAACCACAACGGTCAGCAACCCTTCCGCTATTGAAATCGGCAATTGGGTAAACATGAATACACCTAAAAATTTCGTGGTCGCATAAAGGAAATTACCGTTTGCAAAGGCACTTCCCAGCTGTATGCTCGTCACGAAATAGGTGCTTAAGCTTCCAATCATCGCTGCAGCAAACACACTCACTTTTGTGTTGATGTTCATTTTTCTCATGATTTTATAGATTCCGAATGCAACAAAAGGTCCTACTACCGCCATTGAAAAAGCATTTGCTCCCAAAGTAGTAATGCCTCCATGCGCTATAAGGAGCGCTTGTAAAATAAGCACAATAGTACCTATCGCAACCATAGGCAGTGGTCCAAGAAGAATCGCACCAAGACCCATTCCCGTCGGATGTGAACTGCTTCCAATGATTGAAGGAATTTTCAGGGCAGATAAGGTGAAGGCAAAAGCCGCCATCAAGGCAAAGACCAGTTTAGTCGAGGCATCCTCACGAAATTGTCGGTTTAATTCAACGATACTCCAGATTAAAAAAGGGGTAAAGACTAGCGTCCAAAAGAATGCCCAAGTTTGAGGCAGAAAACCTTCGCCAATGTGCATGGCATACGTCAATTGTCCATACCCAAGTATTGTATTAAGCATATTCCCCCCCATTTTCCATTGTTGTATTTAATAATGTACGAAGCATTTCAATATCCGCTACAGAATCTGCTTCAAAAGGTGTGTCCAATGATAGGACAAGTCCTTGAACCTTTGAATTTTCAATCGCTTCCAAATTAGATTCGTAGGCACTCCCTTCACCACTGTTTTTAAAAATGAAATGCGTTATCCCATAAGTGGCAAACAAAGATAGATTCAATTGAAGTGGATAGGGGGCCTTTATAGCGATGATATTCCTTAAAGGTACATCAAGCTCTTCACAGAGCTTCAATGAATACACGCTCGGCATGATTCTAAAAAAACATTTTTCCTTGGGAAACACCTCATAAAAGGCTTTAATATGTTTAGTTCCCGTGATCAAATACTTGTCGTCAGGCTTTTGTTGACCCCTTAAAGTACTTATGATTTCTTCCATGGTCTTATATGAATTTAAGTTTTGTATCATTGATGTCTCAGTGACGATTGCAGGTCTTTCATATCGTATATATTTTATTGCCGCTTTTTCACAGGCAGATTTAGCTACTTTTTTAATTTCAAGTGCATGCGGATGAGTCGCATCTATAACACAATCTATTTGTTCAGCTTTGATATGACTGTATAATGACGCTTCAGTAAATTGTCTTACAATGCACTGAGTATCCACATCCTCATACGTCTTTTTGCCAAGATCAGTCGCAACAGAAAGCTGATGCGACAAACCCATTTCGTTCATTAATGCGCTTATTTTTTTTCCTTCATGTGTCCCACCAAGAATCAGAATCATAGCTCATAACCCCTGGGTGTGACCATAAGATTCCCGATCATTCTCGTTCCTTTGTTTCCAACAATAACGATTGTAGTCATGTCAATCAAGTCATAATTCACTTCATCAATCTTATAAATATGCGTCTCTTCTTCATCTCGACCTGCATCTTTAGCGAGTCCAACTAAAATATCATCCCCTTGAATCTCTGAAATCATATTGATCGCTTGTTTGATATAATCTGGTCTCCCATGGCTTTTGGGATTGTAAAAACATATGACAAAGTCTGACGTCGCAGCGGCTTTGACTCGGTTCATAATTTTATCGATAGGTGTCATCAAATCACTTAAGCTTATATGGCAGTAATCATGCATGAGTGGCGCTCCAAGTATTGCCGCGCCGGCACTGGATGCGGTCACACCAGGCACTACTTCCACATGATCTTGACCATCACTCAATTCCAGTACTAGCCCCGCCATGCCATAGACACCTGCATCACCACTACTGATCACTGCGACTGTTTTACCATTTCTAGAATATTCTATGGCTTTTTTGCATCTTTCAACTTCACCGCGCATGCCATTACTTTCCACGATTTGAGTGGTCAGTAATGACTCTATCAATTTGATGTACACCTTATATCCAACAACAACATCGACCTCTTTAATTATTTTTTTTGCTCGATGTGTCATGTGTTCAGCATTTCCAGGTCCAATACCCACAACATAAATCATTTCTTTATCCTCCCAAATGCAAATGTGCAACCTGTCTTTTTATAAACAGTCTGTGCCAGATGATCCTCAGAGATGACCATGGCACTTGGTCCAGCGACAGCAGATACACCGACCTGTTTTTTAACAAAATCGGATCCTTCAAATTGTGCTTCATAAGCTTTTAATTTATTGACATCATGACAGATAAGGGGTGCTTGAAGCCATTCACTTGTCTCATTTAGGCACAGCTCATTCGACTTGATAGAAATCGAACTTATGATCCCAACAGACTCTATAGAAAATCCACTTTCATCAAGGGCTTCAAGTAATTGAGTTTTATAATTCTGGAAATCGAGTCCTTTTTTACACCCCGTACCCACAACCAAAGTTTTGCTGTAAAAGACATAATCCATACTTCGATTACCGATCCAAGTCTCTGGCTTTCTCAGCGCAATACCAACACATGCCATTCCACCATCTCCATGATTCGCTTCAAGTTCAATCGTGCCTTCGCTTGTCAAAAGAGGATCAAATTCTATCCTTAGTTGCCCGCCATTGGCGATGTGCATGTTGATTTTTTTTATACTTTCACGATTAGGCTCTATAGGCACGTTGTATCGTTTTAAAATTTCTTCAATGCCCAAAAGACCACGAATATCGGTCGCAGTGGTGATTACCGGCTCAGCATGATATCCATGATGCTTCAATAGTGAAGACATCCACTTCGCAGATAGGTTTGCGCCACCGAGATGTCCAGACAAAAGACTTATGATATAGAATCCTTGGTCATCAATGACAATCACAGGAGGATCGCTTACTTTATCTTTGATGAATGGTGCAATCGATCTGACGGCGATTCCTGTTGCTCCAATAAAAAGCAATCCTTCTGAACGTGTTGAACCGTTCAATTCAAACACATCCTTAACGAAGCTCTCAAGACTGACATGTTTATATTTATCGTACTCTTGATGAACATTAAGTTCTTGTTTGAGACAGTTTACGATTAACTTCCCTGAATGCGTAAAACTCACAACATGCCATTTCTTGCCTTTAATTTCTGAATTCATGCTTAAAATCCTTATCATACAACTTGGAATTATTAAAATCCATACCCAGACAGTTCCCTACAATAATAAGAGCTGTTTTGCTGATACCAGCTTCTTCAGCCAACTCAGCAATATTTCTAAGTGTTCCCCTAAGAATTTTTTCATCTGGCCAAGTGGCCTTATAAACCATAGCTGCAGGTGTATCAAGTGCATAGCCTCCCTCATGGAGTGCTTCAACAACCTCTTTCACCATACCTGAAGATAAAAAGATGGCCATTGATGTCTGATGTTTCGCAAATGAAGCTATGCTCTCTTTGGAAGGGACCGGGGTCCTTCCTTCCATTCGTGTTATAATCAGGCTTTGGGAAATTTCAGGCACAGTGTATTCAATTTTAAGTGATGAAGCAGCCCCTAAGAAACTGCTGACTCCAGGAATCAATTCAAATTCGATTCCCAAATCATTCAATTTTTCAATTTGTTCTCTCAACGACCCAAATATTGAAAAGTCACCCGTGTGCAACCTGACGACAGTTTTATGCTCAATTATACTTTTGTGACAGACTTCTATGATTTCTTCCAGATTCATCGAAGCGCTGTCATAGATTTGACATGCCTCTTTACAGGCATCCAGCAGTGCCGGATTGACCAAAGAACCTGCGTAAATTACCACATCCGCGCTACTTAGTGCCTTATGCCCCTTGATTGTCAATAATTCAGGATCCCCTGGACCTGCTCCTACAAATATCACCTTCATTTTTACGCTCCTTTATGGATGAGAATTGTTGTGAAATAACTCAAATCCTCTTGATCGACTTGTTCGATATCTGAAAAAACGACTGCATTCGGTTTCCCATAATTTGAAACTATCAATGCATTAGATGACAAACCATGCTTTATAATCAATTGTTTTACCCTTTCAAATGACTTATAGACCTTCATAAGCACCAGCGAGTCACGACTTGTGAGATGTGTCTCCAACTGCTTCAAATCTCCGACGCAAGGGTAAATGACAAGCGGTGTGTCGCCCTCCGTAAGTATTCTATTTTCACCAGATGCTATTGCAGTATAAGATGTGATCCCAGCTATTGTTGAAATCGGTATTTGATCAATCAATCGTTTGAGCAAATACCCATAAGTGCTATAAAGCATAGGATCTCCTAAAGTCAAGAAACCGACATTGGACCCCTCTAAAACCAAAGAAGATATTTCATCCGCAATTTTATTAATAGACTCCGACATAAACACTGCATCATTCGTCATGGGGAACTCACGTTTAATAATTTTTATTTTTAGGGGAACATAGCTTTCAGCAATTGCTAACGCCTCACTTGCACCACCTTTTTTTCCAGTTGGGACAACCAATATATCAAGCGCTTCCAACGCTTTAATCGCTTTGACTGTAATCAGTTCCGGGTCGCCTGGACCTACACCGATTCCAATGAATTTAGCCATTCGCACCTCCAAATTTGCATTTTATGACAGTACATGGATTCAGAGGTTTAAAGTAATGATATCCTCCAAGCTTATCCAATCTACTGACGTTCAACTGACTCGCTTCTATGTCGCTATAACAATGTTCGGGAGTCGTAATGTATTCAAATATTTCTGTGATGGTTTCTATTGTGATTAGTGAAAACACCAAAATCGTTCCACTTTTCATATGTTTGGATTCAAGCCAGTTCATCAGCTCAACAAAACGTTTGCCGGTACCACCAATATAAATCCGGTCAAATTTAACTTCAACATCCAATAAAATCATAGGAGCTTCACCATGAATCACATCTATCTCAACGTCGTGTTTTTCAGCGTTGGCTTGGATCAAATTGCAGCCAGATACTGTTTTTTCAATCGCTGACAAATGAATTCCGGGATATTGCTTTTTCATTTGGACACTTACCGAACCAGTCCCTGCACCGATCTCCAGAACATTTTGTCCATCTTCCAGAGCCATATAACTGACAATGGTGTTTCGTATTTCCATTTTGGTCATCGGATTCTCACCGCGAATAAAGGCATCATCTTTCATACTCTATCACCACCACATTCATTGCATATTCTTTTAATGGCACACTATCCGCCTTACAAACAGTCATGATTTCATCAGGATAAGATAATCGTTCCCCAATATACAAGGTCGGATTATACCCATTTTTAATGATTGCCTCAGCTATAGTAATCGGTGTCCATTTATTGTCTGTCAGAACACAAAGGCGTTTCATTCCCGACCAAAGCTTGAAGTCGGGTTCTCGACCATGTACACTGGTCATAAAAACATCCTGCATCGGCCTATTGATAAGATTGAACATATATTGCGCACTACTCAACCCCAGTGTAACTTCAATCTTTTCACCTGGGAAATGCCGTTTGATCCAATCGCCCACACCATAAAAGTTGGGGTCCCCAGATGCTAAAACGGTTGGAATTTCATGTTGATCAAGCAAGACTTGAATCAATTCCGCCAATACACCGAGAGTTCCGTCATAGGGATGCCACTCCAGTAGTTCAGAACTACTCCCCCTAATCGCCAACGCTTTTTCTACAATTGTCAATTGTCTACGAGTGCCAATCAAATGCTTAGCCTGAAGTATGATGTCGATACTTTCTATAGTAAGAAGTTCTGGACTTCCGGGTCCAATACCGAGTACACGAATCATTGGTTTGCCTCCTCAGTCTCTACGTCAGTCATGGCTAAAAGTCTTCCTTTCATATCGTATAAAACGATTTCAATATCTTGCATAAAATCCAGATGACTTATACACTTCTTCTTGGCTTCACATGCTATAGTCATAAAAACACCCTTATATGGTGTTTCATATAAAATATCCGACATTTCATCCGTTGTATTGGCATGATATACAGCTTCAATCAGCTCATATGGCGCTTTCATCAACGCCAAATGCGCCGCAGCAATATGCGCTTTTCCATCTGCAACTTTGCTGTGTGTATTAAAAATACCACCTGCTAGTTTAATCAACTTTCCAATATGACCAACAATCATCAACTTTTCAAATCCGATTTTTTCTGCTGCACGAATTGAAAAACCGATAAAATTGCTCATATGCACAACAGTATTGCCATCAGCACCAAATTGCGACTGTGCGAATTTCTCACCATGCATTCCTGGAACCAAGTACAACTGGCGAACGCCCAAAGCGTATTTTTGCTTGAGTTCCAAGTAAATGGAATCTTTAAATGCATCTTCACTCATTGGTCTGACAATACCTGATGTTCCAATGATTGATATCCCACCCAGGATTCCCAGTCTTCCATTGAATGTCTTCTTTGCGATTTCACGTCCTCTTGGAACCACAATTTTTATTTCCACGCCTTCATTCTCTGAAATAAACGGACTGACATTGACGCGAATCATCATAAGTGGTGTTGGATTGATTGCCCAGGACCCCACAGGTGTTTGAAGCCCTTCTCGAGTTACTGTTCCAACACCTTCTCCACCTATAATTTCTATTGCTCCAGGTTTTTGGGTCATGCGAACTGTTGCATGAATCTCCAATCCATGTGTTACATCTTGATCGTCTCCGGAGTCCTTTGTCACAACAGCAGTCACACTATCATCTGGATTCCAATGAACTTGGTCAACAGGAATAATCATGTTGAAGCCGTTAGGAAGAACAATGGACTGTTCTTCAAGACCATGTACATCCATTTTCTTCATGAGAATCCTAATCGCTGCTGTCGCAGCAGCAGTTGCACAACTTCCTGTCGTATAACCAGTTCGAAGGAACTCTCCATTATCCGATAGTATACTTTGATTGATCATGTCAACTCCTGCCCACTGTTTCATAAAGCAGCGCATTGATGATAGCTGCGGCTATATTGCTACCACCTTTTCTACCCAACGCTGTAATACAAGATATTTCACTTTCATACAGTGCCTGCTTGGATTCCACAGCACCAACGAAACCTACAGGTACCCCAACAACGCCAATCAGAGTATCCCCTAACTGTTCTATGCTTTCCAGCAATTGAAATATTGCGGTCGGTGCGTTACCAAAGACAAAGATTTTCTCACCTGGTTCCTCTATTGCAAGTCTGATTGCCGCCATGGATCTTGTGATTTGTAAAGATTCTGCCAATTCTTTAGATCTTGAATCTGAGACAAAACATTTTATTTGCCATGGACATTTTGAAAATGAAGCTTTGTTGATTCCCGATAAGACCATGTTCGTATCCGTGTAGATTGTCACTTCACGAGTACAAGCCTTTTGAAATTTTTCTATAAACCCTTGTTTTATTTTCAAATTTTGAAGATAATCAAAATCCGCCGAAGTGTGAATCACTCTTTTGAATATCGCTTTTTCAACTGTGTCCGCAGACGCAAATGACCATCCGTTTTCAGATATGATCTCTTCGATAATTTCAAAACTCTTGATTTCTATTCCCATCGGATTCTTGTTGTAAATCATGAGCGCCCTAACCTTTCTAAAATCACTTCAACCAACTGATCATCAAAGCCGATATTATCAAGAAATTGGATTTCAAGATTTGGATGTCTTTCCGATATTTTAGTGATTTCCATTGGAATATCTTCTCTTATGTGATTGCCATTGAACAGGAAGAAAGGAAATGCAATAATTTTGTTTATTCCTTCAGCTACCAACAGTTCAATCGCACTATCGAGTGAAGGTTCCATCAACTGAAGATAACACTTTTCATATCGCATTTCAGAATCCTTATGTCTGAGTGCTTTCATATACTGTTCCATTATTTGGTCAGTTTCTTTGACCTTGCTGCCATGAGCGATTATTAATATAGCTTCTCTTTTCATATTCCACCTCACAAAATTAAAATAAAAAAACACAACCCGATGGTTGTGTTTTGGCTATACATGAATCATGCATACTCAATTGAACCTCCCACCGAAGTTCTTTTGTTACTTGAGTTACGGCAGGTCTCCTGGCTTGGATATCATTCTACTTTCTCGCCTTCCCATTGAACAGTGGCATTTTGAGATTTCGTACATCCTTACAGTAGCGGGGGCTGCTGAGGCATTAAACCTCATTCCCTTTTAACCTTTTGTGTGAACAAAAGGACCGATAACTTAATATTCAATTATGATAACATGATAACATAGGAAGATCGAAAAGAAAAGCCCATTGTCAATTTTGTATCATTTGATCTCCAATCCGTACCCAAAAGGAAATAGAATTTCTGCTTCGCGGTCTGTATCCATGAAGGTAATATCAAATCCGCTGGTTTCCTTTGGCCATGTGATTGGCAGTTTACCAGTAAACGGCATTTTTCCATAGAGCACATCTGTGATGCCAAGTGCCTCAGTACCAGGCAAAAAGCTCATAACAACCGCATCCCAGTCTTTCAAATGCTCCTCAATCACCAAAGGTCTACCCGCCACAATCAATGTCACCACCGGTTTTCCATAAGTTTTAGCCAGTTCTACGGCTTGCAAATTTAAATCTAGTGAAAGTGGACCTGTTATTGACGCAT
>JAGXHV010000076.1 GCA_024636005.1 Bacillota bacterium | reverse complement strand
GATTCAACGGATTCAAATGTTTCAACTGCTTCAAATGAGACAACGACTACAAAGAATGATGGAGATTATAAGTTGCCTGATTTCAGTGGCACCGGCAATACTTCAAGCAACATCATTAATGATGGCATCGCGGCTGAATACGAGGGGTATGCTTACCACAGTGATAAAATGATGGCTGGTAGTATTTGGCGTACATCAATATCGACAGGTGAGAGTGAACTTATTGTCAAAGGAACTTACCATAGTATCAATGTCAATAATGGATATTTGTTTATGGCAGGTTATGAAGACGATGGAGAAGAACTGTTTTCCGGCAGAGAAGGTATGTTCCTAATGTCTCTAGAAGATCAGGAAATTAAGTTGATTAAAGAAGGGGATTATAATTATATGACCCTTTATAACAATTGGATGTACTATATTGATGATATGGATGGTGGCTTGTATCGAATTCGTCCAGATGGTTCAGAAGACACATTGTTGTTCGAAGGAACATATGATGTTTTTGCGATCGCCAATGACCTCATTTATATTCAGACATATCTTTTGGATTCAGATGATTATGATTATATATACACTCTGCCTTTAGAAGGAGGAACGCCTAAAAAATTGATGGAAGACTCCATTTGGGGAGGCAACTTTCATATGGGCGACGACTATATATATTACTTAACCCGTGAAAATTCAAGTGATTATTATAAGGTTGACCTGTATGGTAATAATAAGACATCGTCCTTTGACTTTAATACTTCTTACATTAACGTTTCGGAAAACTATATTTATTATTATTTAAGCAATGGAAATGATGAGATGCCTGAAAAAGGTGTGTACCGAATGAATCGAGATGGCAGCAACAATCAATTGTTTTATGCTGGATCAGACATATTTAGCATCAATGTTGCTGGTGGATATGTGTTCTGGCATACGAACGATGATCAACGCAGATTGACTATGATGAGTGAAGAGGGTGGAGAACCCATTTATGCAACTCAAGCTTTAGAATAAATAGAAGGGTGGATTTATTATAGTGGATAGGACAGTTTTTTTGAAATGGTTAGGAGTGAACGAAAGCATTACAGAGCAATGGGCAGAACCGATTGTTTTGATCATTGGATTGTTTGCCAGTTTGATTGCGTATGTTCTTACTAAAAAAGTGATACTTCGGATTTTGAAGCACTATATCAAGAACAATAAGTACAAATTTGATGACATCATGCTTGAAAAAAAAGTATTTTCCAGACTGTCACAATTGATTCCAGCTGTTGTTTTGTATGGCTTTTCGAAGTGGCTTCCTAATTTCAACCCTGCAATGGACAAGCTGATTTCTCTATATATTGTAGTGATAATTGTTATGGTTTTGGATGCTATATTGAATTCTTCGGAAGCTATTTATAAAACGCACTCTGTATCGAAAGCTCGTCCGATCACGGGGTACCTTCAGGTCATAAAGATTTTCGTTTATGTAATGGCTGCAATTGTTATAATCGCGAACATCATTGGGAAGAGTCCAATATACTTGTTAAGTGGTATAGGCGCTATGACGGCAGTTATTATGCTTATTTTTCAGAATTCCATTTTGGGATTGGTGGCTGGAATTCAGCTCACTGCTAATGATATGCTTAGAATTGGCGATTGGATCGAAATGCCCAAGTACGATGCCAATGGTGATGTTTTAGAAATAGCACTCACCACTGTAAAAGTGGAGAATTTTGACCGAACCATCACAACCATTCCAACACATGCTTTAATCAATGATTCCTTTAAAAACTGGAGGGGGATGTCTGATACTGGTGGCCGAAGAATCAAAAGAGCTGTTTATATCGACCAAAGAAGTATTAGGTTTTGTACCGATGAAATGATTGAGCGTTTTAAAAAGATTGGTTATATTGCAGAGTACATCGATGAAAAAAATGAAGAAATAGAAGCATACAATAAAAGCATTGGAACGGATATAACTCTTAAAGTCAATGGTAGACACTTGACCAATATTGGTGTTTTCAGAGCTTATATTCAAAAGTATCTCGAAAATCACCCCAAAATTCATAAAGACATGATCATTATGTCAAGACAACTAGCGCCGGATGCTTCTGGATTACCGATAGAAGTATATGCATTTACCAATGATATTGTTTGGGGAAATTATGAAATGATACAAGGTGATATATTTGATCACCTCATTTCTGTTGTACCTATTTTTGATCTTAAAATTTATCAAAATCCAACTGAGTGGGGCAATCAATCCCATGAAAATTGACATGATAAGATAAATGTGATATTATTATAAAAAAAATAAGTGAAGTATGTTACTTGAGTAGTTGAATTGTGAGCATGAGTAAGCTATAGCAGCAGATTGATGTAAGCTTTTTGGTAAATGAAATTTTGACTGAAAAATGTTTTTTTTAGAACTGGGGTCTGGTTAGGACGATAACGTCATGACTTATGCTACTGGCTAGTGGCATAAAATGAGCAAACTTTGCGAAATTTAGACACTCTAACTCTATTTGATATCAAATAGAATTGGAGTGTCTTTTTTATTTGTAGATTTTAACTATTTAACTTAAAATGAGGAGGAAAAAATGAAAACGATGAGAAGAATTATATTAGGGGTTATATTTTCTATTATGCTATTTGCATTAATTGGATGTCAATCATCAGATGAGACTACTTATGATAAAATACAGTCATCAGGTGAAATGACATTTGCTATGACAGGTGCCTATCCGCCATTTAATTTTATCAACGATGATGGAGAATTGGCAGGTTTTGATATTGATATTGCAAATGCACTTGCTGATGAGATGGGGATTACAGCAGTTCCTGTTACGACAGCATGGGATGGCATCTTAGGAGGCCTGACAAGTAAGCGATTTGATACGATTATCGGAAGTATGGCAATTACTGAATCAAGACTTGAAGAAGTGAATTTTACTGATCCGTATTACTATGATGGCGCACAGTTTTTTGTCTTAAGCGAGTCCGATGTGACAAGTTTAGATGCTCTTGTAGATGGTACCGTTGGAGCAGTTACGGGCACAACGTTCCACGACATGCTTAAAGAAAAAGAAAACGTAGCTGACATTATGCAGTTTGAAAGTGATGTAGACAATTTTATGGCGCTTGAGCAAGGGCGCATGGATGGACTTGTCACTGGGATATTTGTTGGCTTACAAGCACCAGAAAAATATGATGTGGATATTGTACCAGCAGGCGAAATGCTTTATGCAGAAGAAATTGGAATTGCTGTAAGAAAAGATGATGCGATGTTGCTTGAAAAATTAAATGAGGCACTTTCAACCATTATTGAGAACGGAACGTATAAAGAAATCAGTGAAAAATGGTTTGGTGTTAATTTGTTAGAGCGATAGGTATTACTTATGACAATATTTATTGAAAGTATAATGGCCTTTTTTGAAGTCGCAATAAAGTTTGCACCAAAATTTTTACCAGCTGTTGCATTGACACTTCAATTGTCATTTTTATCAATTTTGCTGGGTACAGTATTTGGTTTGTTTGTGATGTTATTAAAACTCACGCGACTTAAAGTTCTAGAAAAAATTACAGATGTTTATATCTCTATCGTAAGAGGAACACCATTGCTCTTGCAACTTTATTTTATTTTTTATGGCTTGCCGATGCTTGGACTTGAATTTGACAGTTTTACTTCTGCAGTGATTGGCTTGGCATTTCATAGTGGGGCCTATATCAGTGAGATTTTTAGAGGGGCAATCAACGGTGTTCACTATGGTCAAGAAGAAGCGGGAAAAGCCATTGGTATGAACCGCCTTCAGATTTTCTACTACATCACATTGCCACAAGCAGTCAAGCAAGCAATACCTGCCCTTGGAAATCAGTTTATTATTGCAGTGAAAGACTCGTCGCTTGCAAGTGTAATTACCATTACAGAAACAATGCTCATTGCAAGACAGTTTGTTGCTGCAACGTATAATCCTTTTCCAATTCTATTTGTGGCAGGATGTTATTATTATTTGATCATCTCACTCCTCAGTTTTGGCTTACGAGATATTGAGAGGAGGTTGAAAGTAAATGAACGATAAAATCATATTGAAAATCAACAATCTTCACATGAATTTCGGAGCATTAGAAGTACTTAAAGGCATTAACCTTGATGTCTATGAAGGAGAAGTGATCAGTATTATCGGTGGAAGTGGCTCTGGTAAGAGTACACTCCTCAGATGTATCAATGGGCTCGAAAGAAAAAACAAAGGTGATATTATATTTGAAGGGAAAGCTGTCAAACGTGATTATACAAAATTACGTGAACGCATTGGCATGGTTTTTCAGCATTTTTACCTTTTTCCGCATAGAAAAATTATTGATAATATCTCATTGGGACCACGTGTGGTTAAGCATACATCGAAAGAAGAAGCAAAGCTTCAGGCTAGAAAATTACTTGAGAAAGTTGGTCTTGAAGACAAAGAAAATGTTTATCCTGCGATGATTTCTGGTGGACAAAAACAACGTGTTGCCATCGCTAGAGCGCTTGCAATGAATCCAGATATAATGCTCTTTGATGAACCGACATCAGCCCTTGATCCTGAACTTGTCGGAGAAGTACTTCAGGTCATTCAGCAGTTGGCAAAAGAAGGGATGACCATGCTGATCGTAACACATGAGATGGGCTTCGCAAAAGAGGTTTCAGACCGAGTCATATTTCTTAGTGAAGGACAGATTGCAGAAATGGGAACGCCTGAAGAAATTTTTGAAAATCCACAAAACGAAAATTTAAAAAGATTTATACAAAGTATATACTAGGAAAAATCAAAAGACATAAAAAAAACCTTCTCGCTCACGCAGAAGGTTTTTTTGTCTTATCATTAAATAGGCTCAGCAACAAAACAACAATGATAGCAGATTTAAGTATCGGATCTAAATTCATTAAAGTGGTATAAATTCCAGGACTTATTCTTGCAAAAGGGAGCAGCTTGATCAGTGGAAATCCCAAGAGCAACGACGTGTTAATGAGTTTTATAGCGACCACGATGTTGTAAGATTTTTCATTAAAGAATTGGTATGTAACAATGAGATAAGCAATTAATAAATTAAGGATCACATGTGCTAGGTTAAGGGTGACATAGAATACAAATTGCAAAGATAAGTTGTTGAGCCCCATAGATGCACTGGCAAACCAGTTCACATTTGTAGCTGTAAAGATACCGCTGATTACAGATGTAATCAGTAAAGCATAGCCGCACCATTTATATCGTGGTGCTTTCCTTAAAATAAAAAGAAATAGCGCTAAAAATGTAAGTATTGCAGCTACAGTTGCGAACACCCTCATCACAGGCAACCATCTTAAAATGGCCTCATTTTGTTTCGTAAAAAGGACTGCATTCACATATTTTATTACGAAAAAATTGACCATACCAATGGAATAGGCCAATAAAAGCAATATGCGCTCATCTTTTAATCGAGCAATAAACTTATTCATAACTCCTCCTGACTTTAATGTTATTTTAACATTTTATTTATTCTTTAATCAACAATAATATTTCGCAATCTACAATCGGTTCAGGGGAGGACACCTATAATAATCTATGAAATTATAGTATAATATAAGACTAAAGTTCTATAAAATTTGGAGGATAAAAATGTCATGGCTTGAAGTTCTTTTATTTTGCGTTTCTTTTGTTTATGTAATTGCCAAGTTTATATCAAAAGGCAAGATTGTAAATTTTCTTTCATTTACTGGATTTGGTCTATTGATGGGACATATCCTATTTGATGTGACGAACTGGCAAATGTTTCCGCTTTATTTCTTCATTGCCATGAGTGGCACTGTCACAACTATTGAACTCCTAATGAGAAAAAATAATCGAATTCCTTATAACAACAAAAAAAAGATTGCGATTATTGGAATAACTGCAATTGTAATATCAGGACTATTGATGATCATTTTTCCTGTTTATGAAATACCTGCGCCGGAGGGTGAATTTTCTATTGGAACTTTTACGTTTGAGCTGACGGATCCAGAGAGAATTGAAAAGTATGGTGATTCCACAGAGGGATCCGATACTCTGCGACGTATCCGAGTTCAAGCATGGTATCCTTCAGATGACGTCAGTGGGTATGAACGCGCGGCCTGGCTTCAAGATGGTATAAAATTATCAAGATCACTCGCAAAGGAAATGAAACTTCCATTTTTCGCATTAGATCATACAACAGATTTACTTTCGAACACTTATTTGGGAGCGCCCATAAGTAATCAGAAGGATAATTATCCTGTAATCATACTGTCTCATGGGTGGATGGGCTTTCGAAATCTACACAATGATTTTGCTGAACTCCTTGCGAGCAATGGTTTTATCGTTCTGGGGATTGATCATACTTATGGCGCTCAAATGACTGTTTTTGAAGATGATTTCGCTGCAGAAGTGGATAAAAAGGCATTACCTAATCGAGAGTCAACACCAGATTTCATAAAATATGCCAATCGGTTGGTACTCACTTATGCGGGGGATGTAAAGCTGGTTTTAAATGCCCTCGAGAGTATAAATAATGGAGGTTATACAAAAATCATCAATGGCGAGTTGGATTTGTCTCTTATTGGTTTGATGGGGCATAGCACCGGTGGTGGTGCTGACGTTTCTGTAGCGCTCAGTGACGATCGGGTAAAAGCAATTTTTGGCATGGACGCATGGGTAGAACCTTTGGGGATGGATCACATGACCAGTGGTTTATCGATGCCTGCGCTGTTTTTGAGAAGTGAACAATGGGAAGGCGGTATTAATGATGATTATTTAATACCACTGGTACAATCCAGTAATGAAGCACAGTTAATTCAAATAGATGGCACAACCCATATTGATTTCACGATGTCTACTATGTTTTCTAGTCTTACAGGCATTATTGGGTTCACAGGAGAACTGGATCGAGAGCTATCAGCAAGTATACAGCACGACTATGCTTTGGAGTTTTTTAATCAAGCACTGAAAAAGCAAAAGTAAAAAGGAGGTAAGTCATATGGAAATAATCATCAATAGAGAAGTCAAAAATTTCCTTGATAAAAAGAATTCAACCGTCCTCACAGTGTCTTTAATCCGTTCTGGTGGCGGATGATGTGGATCTTTATCGATTCCCGATGTCGGGTATCAGGTTCCAGAGGTTCTGGAGCATTACAATCTATATCATAAAGATGGTATAACCATTTATGTGAAGAAAAACGTCAATACCTTCAATGACAGATTAGAGTTTGTAGCGGGTAGATTTTTATTTGCAACGACGCTGGACGTTAAGGGTGTCAAAGTAAATGCGTTGTAGCAAGCGAAAGAGTGATCAAATATGTTGGTAAAAGAACAAATTATAAAAAGTTTGAAGATCACAATAGGGGTAGTAATTGCGATCCTGATTGCAGAGGCTCTGAAAATGGAGTTTTATTCCTCTGTGGCAACAATTGTGATTGTCAGTATGCTATCTGCAAAAAAGCAATCCATTAAGTTGGCTGCAACCCGCCTTTTGGCAGCCATTGTTTCATTAGCGCTTTCTTCAGTGTTGTTTACAGCGTTCGGATTTTCATTACCTGTATTTGCTTTGTACATCTTAATATTCACTTTTCTGATGTATAAATTTGACACGAAAATTGCGATTGTGCTGAATGTCGTCTTGGTGATGCACATTTATTCCCTGGAGGAAATATCATTTTCCATATTAATCAATGAATTTGGTTTAATGATTCTTGGAGTTTCAATTGCTCTTGTCATCAATATGTTCATACTAGACATAGAAGATGAACTCATTATTTACCAAAAAGAGGTGGAAACCTTGTTTGACAGAATTTTTCAATATATGGGAAAATGCTTATTGAACGAGTGCAAAACTGAAGTAGTCAAGGAAGATTTAGACGAACTTAAAAATGTTCTATCTAGCGCTGAAGCTCGAGCTTATGATTATAAGAACAATTATTATATTCACGAAAATAATTATTACGCCGAGTATTTTATTATGCGAAAGCAACAATACTACACTGTCAAATCCATGCAAGAGTTTATCAACCAGAGATTTCTGAAACATAAGGAAGTTGAGTTGCTTAAGGATTTCACTGATCACTTTGTCAACAACACCAAAGTATTAAATTCCTGTGTTTTCCAAATTGAAATGCTTGAAAATATCAAACAACATTTTACTTATGAATCAGAGCTACCAACCACTCACAACCAACTGCAAAACAGAATCGCATTGCATCAGTATTTGTATTCCCTGGAAGATTTGATCACAGTAAAAATGAGATTTATAGAAAGACATGAAAAGAAATAAATGCCTTTTCACGATTCCATCACATTTCCAAGATATAATCACATATAGTCAAAGCTAAAGAAATAATAATTATGTGAGGGATTATGATGGAGAAAAAAGGTAGATCAATGAAGAAAAAATGGCGAATAAGAAATGTGGTTCAACTTGGTTTTTTTCTTCTGATATCAGTGATTGCAATTAATAAGTATTTCGTGGAAAATGGAAGTGGGAGCTCAATCTTATCAAGTGCTTCACTTCATTCAGTGTGTCCATTTGGAGGCGTTGTATCAATCTACAATTTATTGACGGTTGGCGATTATGTCCAAAAAATTCACAGCTCTGCACTGGTATTGATGGGACTGGTATTTTTACTGTCGATTTTACTCGGACCGGTCTTTTGTGGATGGATCTGTCCCCTTGGAACTTTTCAAGAGTGGATTGGTAAGCTAGGCAAGCGTATTTTTAAAAAAAGGTACAACCTTTTTGTGCCCAAACGTTTAGATGGTTTCATGAGATATTTTAGAATTCTTGTGTTGGTATGGGTGATTTACATTACCGCTAAAACTGGACTCTTGGTTTTTACAAATGTGGATCCATATTATGCTCTGTTTAACTTTTGGACGGGTGAGGTGGCGATTCAAGCTTTGGTGATATTAGTACTTACAGCTATCGGCGCATTATTTGTCGAGAGACCGTGGTGCAAATATTTGTGTCCTTATGGTGCGCTGTTAGGGTTTGCAAATTCAATCAAAATATTCAAGATTTATAGAGATGAAAACACATGTATATCATGCGACTTATGCAACCAGTCTTGTCCTATGAACATCGATGTTGCAAACAGCAAAAAAATCTCTCAGCTCCAATGTATCAGTTGTTTTGAGTGTTCTTCTGAAAGCACTTGTCCTGTTCCAGAAACAGTGGAAATCAAGTGGGGTGAAAAGTGATGAAACTTAAAAACAACCAGATCGGAGTATTAATCGTTATTATTTTGATAGGGGGTATCTATATCGCCAAAGGGTTTGATCTTTGGGTGACTGAATCAGATAAAATCCCAGTAAAATTGTCTGAAGGTATTGGTGCTGGATCCTATGATCCATTTGATATCAGAGGTTCTTATAGTTTTGAGGAAATATCGGATGTGTTTGAGATGGATATCACATTGCTCGCTGAAGCTTTTCAATTAGGGGACGTCGAAGAAGCTAAAGGGATTAAGTCCAAGGATCTTGAATCCTTATACGGTGAATTGGAAGATGATATTGAAATTGGCAATGAGTCGGTTCAAGTCTTTGTTGCTATAATGAAAGAACTGGATATAAGCGGGTCGGATGCAATGCTTCCAGTGAGTGCGGTTCAAGTACTGCTTGCTGAGAATCCTAATAGATCTGAAGAAGTTCTAACATATCTTGAGAGTCATCAAGTTGAAGCTTATTCAAATGGTGCTATTCCTGAAATTGAGGCTCAAACTGATTCAGAAGGATTGAAAGTCAATGGAAACACAACGTTTTCACAAGTCATAGATTTTGGTGTTTCTAAGCAAGAAATTGAAGCGATTATTGGAGGGAAAATGCCTCCAGAAAATCAAAGTGTGCGAAGCTATTGCACTGAAAATGGATTGAGTTTTTCTGAGGTAAAAGAAGCATTGAACACATTGATTATGCCATAAATGATTGTCCCTCAATGAGGGACTTTTTTTGTGCCAGAAGATGGAATCTGCATCAAATGCTTGTTTTGAGTTTCGAGGACATTCATTTTTAGTCCATAAGTATCCTGAATATTGGAGTGATCATTGATTTTATGGAGTTTACGTGTTAGTTCCATCAGCATTATAGGATAACTGAAACCTTTGACACCAAAATGCACATCATCTTTCATGATCTTACGATATGTAAGTGCAGTGACGTGAAAGTTGTCCTTCATAATGGCATTCAAGTATTTTTGATCGCTAAAACCACAGTTTTTCACAATTTCTCGAATGGGCGTGTTTGAATTCTTAAGTTCGTAAAGGGCCTTTTCCAGTCGAACATTTTTTAAATATTCTTGAAATGATATGCCAAGAATTTCCTTGATGAAATGAGACAATCGATGAGTGCTGATATTGACAAGCTTAGAGAGCGTATCAAGAGTGATCTTTTCTGCATAATGCAGTTTAATGTATGCATTTATTTTGTAAAATCGAAACAGGTACTGATCATAGTTTTTCTTTTTAATATCGAGGTATTTTTCTTTTAATCTGACAGAATATAAATCGAATAAATACATATTAAAATAACCAATGAGTCTGTAACGCGTGTTGACGATGGAATCTGTAGGTTTCATCAAGGTGATCAGTTGAGACATGATGAGAGGCACTTCATGATACTTTTGAGCAAGTTCATCAAATGTAAAGACGCGATTATCAAATGGCAGTCGATCAAAAAACAAATTCAAACTTAAAAGATATGATTTTTTGAATCTAAATGAG
>JAGXHV010000011.1 GCA_024636005.1 Bacillota bacterium | reverse complement strand
CCGAATTATCTCTAAGTTCATTATAAGTGTTATCTTCCTTACCAAACATATGGTTAAACCTCAACTTCTTATTTATTTGTGTTATCACAACTTTTTTCTTTCTACCAAGTATCTAAAAATATACACCGGGCTACCACTGTATTTACCTCATCTTTTCTAGTACTAAAGGTTCATTTTAATGGTTTAGTCTTGTATTAACTTAATTGTATTTGTAGAATGAACTTAGGTTATATTATGGAGGATTCAATGAATAATAAACAACGACAAGAAATTTATGATTATGTGTGTGAATTAAACGAAATAACCAGTGGCAACACATATTCACATGTCGAAAAACTCAATAGTTGGGTTGTTTTACAACTTCTCTATAAGAGTAATTGTGGAAATGAAATGGCTACCCTGCTCCTTGCTGAATTTCTTTATTACATCAAAAAAAATAATCTCAAAGAGAAATCAGAATATGAAAATCTTGAACTATTTTTCTCCTGAGATCATAACGCATGCTTTCAATTAAAGAATTTGAGAACAAATGTATACATAATATATCCTTTCAATGGTAAATCGATTGAATAAGCGTTATTTGGTCAAGGGGTGCCAGAGTGAGTATCATATTTGATTCCTATTACCATTATACCCGATTTAAGAAATCTTGTTATCAATCTTTGAAATTTCGTGTCCGCTAAACCTTGGACGAACATTCTTCATTGTTTTCATGTTGTTGCTCCTTTCAAATTTTATCAATATATGCTATACTAACGGTCTAATAGCAATACTTCTGGATATTACGCCTAAAACATAAGGAGACCGACTATGAAATATTCGATGCTACACACTTGTTTACGTGTTATGGATCTTGAAAAATCTTTGGATTTTTACAAAATTGCACTTGGATTTAGAGAAACCAATCGCAAAGATTTTCCAGAACATGAATTCACTTTGGTTTTTTTAACAGATGAATCCGGACATTATGATATTGAACTTACTTATAATTACAACCCGGAAAAGCCTTATGTCATAGGCAATGGTTTTAGTCACATAGCTGTAGGCACGCCTGATTTAGAATCATCGCACAAAAGTCATGAGGCTATGGGCTATAAAGTCACCAAACTTATGGGACTTCCAGGGGAAGCACCAAGATACTATTTTGTAACTGATCCAGATGGCTATGAAGTTGAAGTTATAAGGATAGCTTAAGCCAGCTGTAACTAAAAAAGATCACCAAGTACATTTGTTGAGATGTACTTGGTGATCTTTTTTTGGATTACACTTCTGAGTTGTAAAATGCAAAGGAAAACAAAAGCCCTAATTTTGATTATACGCGAAACTGCTCAATTAATGACCTTAATGTAACTGCAAGTTCAGCAAGGTTTTCACTGGCGTTAGATATTTCCGCTATAGAAGCCGTTTGCTCTTCCATCGCTGCTGAAGCTTCTTCTGTGGACGCTGCATTTTCCTGAGCAACAGCAGATAAAGTTTGAATGACATCTTGAACTTGATTCTTTTGATTATCCATAATCAAACTTGCTTTCTCTATAAGCTCTACCATTTGTTGAGCACTATTCATAGCCAATGCAATTTCATTGAATATATTTCGCGTATTGTTTACACTGACCTCTTGATCTTTAACGATTTCACCCGCTTCAAGCATTTTCTCTACTGCAGTCTCTGCATTCCCAACTAATTCAATAACCATCTCATCGATATTCTTCGTAGAACGTGAAGATTGCTCTGCGAGCTTTCTAATTTCATCAGCCACAACAGCAAATCCACGTCCGTGCTCTCCAGCTCTAGCCGCTTCTATCGCCGCATTAAGTGCCAACAAATTCGTCTGCTCTGCAATTGAAGCAATCATTGCACTTGCATCACTAATCTTACTTGAACTTTCATTGGTTTTGATAATACCCTGATAAACTATCGAAGAAGCATCTCCATTGGCTTTTGTTTTTCGCTCCAAGTCTTCGACAATCTCAAGTCCTTGTTTGATACTCTTTGAGACACTCTCTGAAGCCATCACCAACTCATGAATATTTGACTTGTCGTCTTCAATAGCTTTACCAAGGAGCATTAGTTGCTCTGCACCAAGGGTTGTGCTCTCTGCTTGATCACTTGCGCCTCTTGCAATTTCATTGATTGTTTGTGCCACTTCTTCGGCAGCTGTTGCTGACTGTTCAGATGTTGCAGTCAGTTGTTCTGAAGTCGCTGCCAATTGTTCGGCTGATTGAGAAGCATTTTCAATAAACTTTGCCACATTGTCTCTCATCTCCTTCACAGAACGTATCATGACACCGATTTCATCGTTTCTGCCTATATACTTAACCGCTGGATCCTTAGGATCAAATTGAAAATCAAGTTTGCCAAGGTTGATTAAAACATTGGTAATCGCAATGATTGGATTAACAATTGACGCCCCTAACAAATAACTTGCAATGATGGATAACGCAATAATCACTACTAACCCCAATACAACGAATCGTATAATAGAAATGAAGCCATCAGATATGATAGTGGATACAGTTTGACTTGGAACACCAACAAAATAAATACCAATAATTTCACCACTTGAGAGAATGGGTTTATAAATCGTAACATAATCTGTTCCCAGGATATTGGCGGTACCAACAAACTGTTTACCATTTGAAACCTCAGTATAAGCCGCGCCGGAAGCATCTAATTTGGTACCTACAACACGTTCGCCATTTTCATCTATGATTGAAGTGAGGACTCTAATGTAATCAACATTTTGTTTTTTGAATAAAGTTGCTTCAACACCAAGACCATCTGAGAATTCATCTATATAATTAAATTTCCCGTCAATTGATTCACCCGATTCATCTACTAAGTTCCCCTCTCCAGATATGGAGAGTTCACCAAATTGCTCATTAATATATAACTCGAGCATCCGCTCGGCTCCAGTAAGCATTTCAGTAAATTGTGAATCTACTGCAGTGTTCATAACTTGATTGCTTCGGAATAAAACAAGCGCAGCTGTTGTTAATGATGATACTATAACCAGTGCTAATATAATTATAATGGTTTTTTTCTTAATACTCTTCATATGTTTCCCCTCCACTTTGATATAGAGCAGTTATAAATCCTTGATTATTTAAACTTATACCCATTCATCATGTTTTAACTCTTTAGTAAAAAGATAGATATTAAGAGTCGCCCATCCTTATAATAAGCTTCTTAAAATTGATATTTCCCATACAATCCTCCATTTTGATTCTACTGGTTGGAATGATTCTTACTACTGCCTACAAGTAAATAAAAAAAATGACCTCATAGAAACTACGAGATCTTTTAATGCCTATACCGCCAGTGTTGTTACAGTGCGCAAGAATCGTGATTACTCATTCCTTTGCTCCTTCCATGGCTTGATTCCACAAAGCTTAATTATTTCCATGATGACAGGTTCTTTACCATTTAAATAGCTGTCAATATCATGCGGATATTTCTTTGCCATTTCAATTTTTATTTTGCTGTATTTTTCGCAATATTTAGGGTTTTTTCTAAGATAATCCCTGAAAGCTAAATGTTGCCTTAACTCGGCGTTATCCTTGTGACAGACATATAAATGATGTTGCATAAGATTTGCTTTTTCTTCATCATTGTACCCAAAAGCTTCTCTACCTATGATTTCTAAATCTCCTTTGTGGACATAACCAATTCTAGCAAGTTTTTCTATGATAATAGGTAACATTCCGTCGTCAATGATAATGTCAATGTCAATGATAGGCTTTGCCCACAGACCGACAACGGAAGTGCTTCCGACATGCTCAATGGAAATTATATTGTCACTGATTAAGGGTAATATTTCGCTTTTAATTTTTTCAAATTCTTCAGCCCATTTCGGATCATATGGCTCGACAATTATTGTCCGCATTTTACACCACCTTATATAAATAATCTGCAATTCAAATTTGCTGAACTGCTTAAACTCCTTGTTAATCCTAATTCATTTTTAATGAGTAACACGCTCTATGGCATTGTCAATTGCCAGTTCCCGTTCTATTACATAGAACTCCAAACAAAAAACAACATAACCGCTGAGACTGCAAATAATACAATCGAAAGAGATTTAAGTAATTTGCTCTTTTTCACTAAACCAATAATTAATAAAAGTGTAGCGAATAAAAACATTAATAATATTGTGCTAAACATCCCCATTCGTCTTCACCCCCAATCATTATTTTACTTCTTTCAACACTCTTCGCTGGCTCTATTCTTTTTGTTTCCTATATAAAAACCACTTAACACCAGCAAAAATCAATACCATCATAACAAAGGACAAAGCCACAACAAAAAGGTCAGAAGATGCTTTTATCCAAAGGAATGCTACTAGGATAATCGCGTCGAATAGCAAGGCGGTAATAACAATAACAGGATTCGCATTCACATCTTTTCGTAACCTAGTCAACACTCCCCAGTGAACAACCATATCCATAACAATGTAGAAGATCGCACCCAGTGAGGCAATCCGCGTTAAATCAAAAAATATGGTTAATACAATGGCAATGACTATGGTGTAAACCAACATGTGCTTTTGAATACTACCCGGCATACCAAAATGGCTGTGAGGAATGAGTTTCATATCAGTCAACATAGCTGACATCCGTGAAACAGCAAAAACATTGGCAACAACCCCTGAAATAGTTGAAATAATTGCAATACCAACTGTAAACCAAAGTCCATATTTACCAAATGAGGGCCGAGCTGCTTCAGCAAGCGAATAATCCTTAGCTTCAATGATTTGGGGCACAGAAAGATTTGCAGATACGGAAAAGGCAACCAATAAATAAACCACAGTACATATTGAAAGAGAAATGATGATGGCTCTGCCAATATTTTTATGAGGCTCCTTGACCTCAGCACCACTATTGGTGATGGTGGTAAAGCCAGCAAAGGAAAGTGTAGTGAGGGCAAAAGCTCCTAAATAGCTTGCGATGCTGAGTTCTTCTGACACTCCGGAAGGGATTATCGATTCAAATGAGAATCCCGCTACCCATAGTCCGCCCAAGGCAAAAACCGCAATTCCACCTACTTTTAAAATAGCCATAATGAGTGACATTCTTTGTACGGTCTTATTTCCTGCAAAATTAATCAAGAAGGTCACTACCAATAATAATACTCCTAACAAAGGTACCCAAAAACTTCCTGTGTTACTGTCAAAAATCTGCATGGTATAGGTGCCAAAAGTACGAGCCACCAAGCTTTGATTTATAATCATGGCAAACACCATTAACAAAGCCGAGCCTACTGCAATGGTGGTTTTACCGTAAGCTTTTATTAAAATCATGGCGATGCCCCCCGAAGAAGGATAGGCATTAGAAACTTTTATGTAAGAGTATGAACTGAAGCTCACTAAAATTGCTCCAATCAAGAATATGAATGGGAACCACTCGCCAGAAAGTTCTGCTACTTGTCCAAGTAATGAAAAGATGGTAGCTCCAATCATAACTCCTGTTCCCAATGAAACAGCTCCAATTAATGTTAAGCTATTTTTTTTGTAATTGTCCATTTTTGACCCTCCTGTTCATCATCAAGTCCCGTTTCCTAAGTTCTTCCTCTCATCTAAGCAATAATTCGATATATACAAAGGCAATTAATCACCTAGCAATCTAGCGATTGTTTAACTGATTTACTTTATTCTAGTTTACCAAATTACCTTTGTCAAATTGGTAACCGCCGGTCGCGTACTGCATTCAGCACCAAATCAATTTCATTACTTCTATAAGCAAGAGGATTTGTTGCGACGCAAAAAAAACGCTGGAGCGATTAAAATTACTCCAGCGTTTTTCTTATTGATTTGAATTTATGACCATCCTTATAAGTGCACCTGAAGTGCCATCGCAAGTTGTGACGGACATGAAGTGTTCTTACCACCACATTTGACGTCTTTGAGTTTTTCAACAACTTCTGCAACGAGTTGCCCTGCGAGCATATTGCTCAGGCCGATTGCGTTACCAGGACATCCGCCAACAAATTGAACGTGTTTGATGATGCCGTTTTCTACTTCATAATGAATTTCTTTGGCGCACACGCCAGAAGTTCTAACTTTAAACATGCTTCCTCCATAGTTCTATTGTAATAAGCCAAATTATATTATAAATGAAATACAAATAATTTCAAGTTTCATTTTCGAGTTAACTCAAATCGGCTTGTTCACTTTAGATATGGTACAATATGTTCCTCAATCAATTTAATCCGATCTTTATAACGCGCTTTGAAGCTTGATGTGATTGCAACAACAAGATTCAGATCCCTCGCAATATGAATGGAATCAGACGGCAAAACATCACCTAAATAGTCTTCATAAATCAATTTGTTGTTTTTCATGACAACTATTCCATTTATATTATCATAATCAGTTGCAATGATTTCATTTAAATTATTTAGCATAGTACTCCTTTCAAATTTGGCTGCATTCTGTAATCCATTTGGATGATCTGAGTATAATATGATATAAAAATCAATGCAAGTGTCTAAATAAAATAAAAATAAAGACCTCATAGAAATTATGAGATCTTATGTTACACCGAGTATCTTCAACTTTTTCTCTAATTCATTCAAAATTTTGAGAAATATAAATAGTATTTAGTCATTTATAAGCAGTTTCAAAAGTCCATTTGTCATTCCAAGGTTTTGCTTTGGTATTCTCATGGTTACAATATGGCTGAAATATTTTTTAGTCGCTCTATAAACTCTGGGTAAGTATAATTATGCTCAACATGATACATACATTCTATTTGCTTTAAAAGTTCCATATTTTTAAAATGCTCATTTTCAAGTTCTTCATTTTTATAATTTATTTTTTCATTAGGCAATAGTAGTCCTTTATCCTTCATGTACTTAATCCACAAATAACACTTACACGGTTTACTGGGATCAATAAGACTGCACCTATACTCAAACATTTCTTTCAATCTCTGTCTGGCTCTAAATAATAACACTTTTGCATTCGCCTCAGAAATATCCATAATTGCAGCTATTTCTTTGTTTTTAAGTTCAAGACAACTTTTCAACAAAAAACATACCCTCATTTTCTGTGGCACACATCTTAAGAAACCTCTCATACATTTTTCACGCATTTCTTCAATAATTAACTTGTCGTATTCGACTTCTGTGCAATCAATACTTTCAAAAAAAGTTTTCTCTGAAACGCCCAAATTTTCAGAAATACTTACTACTGGCAATTTGTTCCATGTTTTTAAGTAACGATAACTTTCGTTGACAGTAATACGATACAACCATGTAGACAGTTTCGATTCCTCTCTAAAACCATCTATATTATTGTAAGCCTTAATAAAAGCGTTCTGCAAGACATCTTCGGTATCTTGAAGATTCTCTGTCATACGATAGACCATACCAAAAAGCTTCTGATACTGATTTTGAAACTCCACTGTCACCCTATTTTCAATAATCATTTTTTCATTTATTTGCATCATACATCATTCCTTTCGTCTAAACAGATCACGAATAAGTATGCTTCTTTGATTTATTGACATGTAAATTCTACTCTTTAACAATGACTCCTTGAATTCATTTTGAGTTTAAGTCAAAAAAGAGTTCGTGAATATTACCATCTGGATCCGCAAAAAGTGCTGTCCGCTGATTCCAAGGCATATTTTCTGGTGATTGAACAGCTCTAGCGCCTTTTGAGATGATTTTCGCATAGCTTGAGTCAACTAGTTCAGCACTATCACATGGGAATGCGAGCTCAAATGCTTGCCCTTCCTTTTTCAATTTGAATTCTTCACTAAAGGAAAACATGACATTTCTGAGGCAAAGTGAAAATCGGACGCCATCATTCTTAAATTCCACATATTCGCCAAGGTCGTTGATAATTTCAAAACCAAGTGTGTCACGATAAAATGTTTTCATTGGTTCAATGTCGTTTGTCCATATTGTTACGAGTGCTATTTGTGCTTTCATAGTTCCTCCTCAAGGTAATATTTTTTTTAAAACTTAGTGTATAATTTAGTGTTTCTCATTAATATTATATGCTATTTCTATATTTTATATCTAGATATGGCCATAATTTATTCATGAGAGAGTGATGTTCTTTTAGATATTTATTTAAATTTGAGGTCATACTCAAATCACATGCATCCTTAAATGCATTAATCGCATACATTATTTGATCATTACTCAAAAAAAATTCAGCACAGATAAAATTGTACACAATGCGATCAATTACTGAACCATGATTAATTAAATATGATTCGATTGTAATCGTATTAGTATTAGTATAATTATTCATTACTTCACCTTTGTAAGAAATTATTGATTGATCTTACATCCTATTTATCCATAACATTGTTTAATACTTGCTCGAACGCACTGCAAAACCCCACTACTTCGTTTTTACTGATGATTAAAGGGGCATACATATGTATGATGCCAGACTGCTCCGAGAAACCACAGAAGTATCCTGCATCAAGTAGTCCATTAAAAATTTCCTCTGCGCTTACACCTTTATCTAATAAAACGACATTCATCAGACCTCTTCCACGGACTTCTTTGATTCCTTTGTTTCTAATCGCTATATCCATTAGTTTTGATCTGAGGTATTCCCCAACAGTGCGTCCGTTTAATACCAAGTTTTCTTTCATCATAACCTTGACTACTTCTCTGGCAACTCTGCACCCAAGAGGGTCGTCGGTATGGGACTGAATATAACTGAATCCAGTCTCTATTGCAGCCTCTGCAAGGTTCTCTCTCGCCAAGACTGCACTTACTGGATAGCCATTTCCAATTCCTTTACCAAGAGCGATGAGATCAGGCGAATGTAACGCATCATTCAAAAATCCATAATGCTGGAACCCGAACCATTCACCTGTTCGACCAAACCCAGTTGTGATTTCGTTTACTACAAGCAGACCACCTGTTTCTCGTACTTTACCAGCAAGAAAGGCAACCAACTTTTCGGGTTGTAGAAGTACGACACCCCCAGAGTTTCCTGGTTCGAACACGAAAGAAGCGTACTGGCTAAAATCCAAATGGCTAAATCTATTACAAGTAGAACATTCTTTTTCGTTAGTGTTTTGGTTACTACACATGAGGCACTCAGTTACATCAAGATCATCCCAATACGTGTTATCTCTCGGGTGCCTTAGATCTGCACTAGCACCTAGGTAAGTGATATTCATGCAAAGCTTTTTTCTTCTACCGGTGAGTATTTCTGACAATTTTACAGCCAAGGATACCGCTTCACTCCCCGAAGAAAGAAAACTTGCGTTGTACTTAGTAGAAAGGTTCGCACACTCAGTTAACTCCTCAACAAATTTCTTCGGATGTTCCGTCTCAAAAAACTGATGGGTATGGAATAATGTATCCACCTGCTCATGAATAACTTTAATCACATCGGGATGGTTGTGCCCAAGTACTGCCGCCCAGCACCCTGATTCCATATCCACCAATTCACCGTATTCCTCTGTCATTACTTTAGTACCTTTGCTCCAAAGAGCAGTGATCGTTTTCTTGGGTCTTACGAACAATCTCATATGCATATCTCCTCAAATTTTCATTTGTTTTTTCAATATAAGTGGGCTCTTCAGCTAGAGGAATAATTCAACAATAGCCCCAGTGAATTTTGTGAATCCAAAGGAGCATATTATTAAACTCTTCTTAATTATTTGCTTCCACCTTCACCAACAACTAATTTCTTTGTGAAATATACATCCCTTATTTCTCTACTCTGATTTGCCCACTCATCAACACCAAGTTTTTTCATTAAACATAAATTGTACACTTTTATATTTTGTGGGAACTTGGTGGCACCATCTGCAAGTGGCATAAGGTATTCACATGGAAAAGTGTCACATTCAAAGCAATACTGCACATTTTTTTTCTCAACACACTCCAGCGTTTTACATCTTTTCTTTTGTAAATCTAAAAAAGTGCATTGATGACCATTTGCACAACCTTTGCATGTAATCAATTCCTTAGGTACTTTTATCGAGCTCGATATTCTTTCTTGAAATTCATCTGTTACATTTTTTTCAAACATTTCGCATATGCTGCAATCAATACCACAAGGTGCAATAATTCTTTCTTTCATAAAATGATCCTCCAATATTTTAATATATTATATAGACCCCTTATGAATGCAAATGGTTACAATATTTCTCACATAAAAAATGTCTACTTTTTATGCGTCCTCCAATCAATAGCATTAATAATCATTTTACAAGAGTGCAATCTGTTCTGCATCTGATAAACCAAAAGCTTAAAAGCTTGATTCAACAGGAATAAATATATTGATTAATTTTGCGTTATTCATTTTTACACGCCACCCAATCAATTGCATTTAATATCATCTTCAGATTGGAATCTCTGAAAAATTGTTCTTCATCGTGTGCCAGAGCCGAATAAAATATGCGTCCTTTTCCATAATTCTTAACCCATGCAATCGGCATATTTATTCCGGAAAAGTCGGCATAAGCTAAAACTTCATTATGAGGGCTTGTCATTAAATCATATTTTTCACTTGAAATTTCATAATCAATCATCCCAGAAGTTATTGGATGATTGTCATTTACTCTGATTATATAAGTTTCTGGTTGAGTATCTTTAATATAAAAACCGCCAATCAGATCATAATACTTTTCGTCTTCAAACCAATTAATTCCACCGTGAAAAGTTAATAAACCTACTCCATTCTTAACTGCTTCAAGTAACATGCTTAGGTAAAAATCACCTTTAATTCCGCAAGACCATATTGGAATAATAACATCGTATTTCTTCAAATCTTCATTAATCAAACATGAAAAATCGCTGGTCACAGTATGATTATATCCTTTTTTATCCAATTCTATTGCGATTCGATCTGATAATGATTGAGGTTTATGACCATTCCAGCCACCCCATATAATTAATACATTTTTCATTGGTTTCTCCTTTTAATATTAAAGCGTATTCATGTAAATTGACAACTCATGTTATGAAATATAACATCAAATTGTATATTATAATGGTATGAAACACCAAATTAAATGAGTTGAGATTGATGCGATAATGTTTGATCATTCTTCAAAGCTATATAAACTTATCTTTAAAGGTTGTAATTCTGATCCTCAACTCTTACTCTACTAGCATATCGTATTACATAAAAAAAACCCCCTAACTTAAGTTAGGTTTTAATGTCATGGAAAGTCAGAACTTGTTTTATTCTTTGAAATCAGTTGACAATTGAGCAATTACCATAAAAAAACGACAAAATTCTAGGTCGTTTATATTGACCAAGATCTTGTCGTTTGACTTCTTATATTTTTTTTATGCTCCATCTATGATGTCGTTTATAATTTGGACAATTCTAGAAAGTGGTTGTGCACCACTAATCTGCTGTTTTCCATTTATGACAAGGCAAGGAACCCCTTGGATGTTATATTCTTTTACAAGAAGAAAATCTTTTTCCACTGCGTCTTTTGTCTTTTTACTATTGTAGTGTTGCTCCCATGCATCAAAGTCAATAGAACTATTTCTTACACAGTCATCAATAATCTCTTTTTCTTCAATATTTTGATTTTGTACAAACAAGGCGTTTTGCAGATTGTCAAAAAGATCCCAATATCCAGCATCACCCGCAACGAAATAAGCAGCTTTGCAGGCAATTAGGGCATTCATAGAAGTTGGAAACAAAAAGTCTGTCTCTCGCATTCCTGAAATATTAAATCGGTGTAGGTCATCGTTCTGATTTGCATGTTCCCAATGGCTCATGATCTCCGTTTTAGCCGCCACTCTTGAACCAAACATAAAATCAAAATCTTCGACCGATTTGACCAGCGCATAAGATCTATGCACGATTTGCACATCTGGCATCATTTCTTGAAGTTGACGCATCCGATAAGACATCGGAAAACAAAAACTGCATATAACGTCATGAAAAAACTCAATGTATATTTTATTCATATTATTGCTCCTTGATGAACATATTTGCCGCTATTACCGCAAGGGTGGTACGTGATACCCAGTGTCCCCATGAAGACTTTTAATACTTAAAGAGCGCACTGTAGAAATCAGAGTCCCAATCATAAAAATCATCCAGCACCGCATAGGAAATTTCATAAGATAGTATTCCTGCTGCATAAGGTGCGATTTCATAGACAGGAAAATAAACGATCATAAACTCTTCCTCAAATGAAACCTCAAAATGTGCATCATAAAATAATTTTAAACGTTCTGCCTCTGTCTGGGTCTTCTCAATATACAAGTATGCCTCTTCATCTGACATAAACAGATAATCAATTTCCTTCACGATCGCCAATCGCCAGTCATGATTCTCTTCAAAAAGCATTTCAAGTGACAGCACTTCTCCAGTTCTGAAATCCAAATACTTGGTGGACATGAAACTGTTAGGATGTGCTGCGCCAAATCCATAAAAATATCCAAACGAGTTCAAGTTCATCAGATTGTTTTGAAGGGACATCGAAAATTCGTTCACCACTGTTTGACTGATCTGTTCAAGCTCATCATAGTTTTCAATTTTCTCACCTGATAAATCAGTTTCCCAAATAGACTTTGTAGCGAAATTTTGTATCGCTTGATTCATCTTGTCCTGAATGGTCAAGTCGTTCATTGTCAGCACGGGAAATATCACTGAAGATCCAATATAGGGCGAAATCATCTCAAGTTTATAAGTCACTCCTTCAGTGAGCAATCCACTTGAACTCTTGTTTTCAAGCAACTTTCCATCGGTTGACATCATATACTGAATACGTTCTGCAGGCTCGTCTAGTGGTATGAGGGTTATGGTGTCGCCACTGATTTTCGAGGTCACTGCAAAGCCGAACTCTGGATAATCCTTAAGCAGCATCCCCTCACCGTTAATAAATAATGATTTTGTTCCTATGTTGGCTAAGAATAAATCTTCGTTGATTGCTTCCACGTAATAGTATCGTTCATCACCCAGCAATTGACCATTTGCATCTAAGAAGTCTCGTTTCATCATGGAAAATCCATCTATACCGTAGGCAGGATAATAATCATTTCCCATTGCATATAGGTAATGCCACTGGTCCACACGGGTAATCAGTCCCTCTGGTTCGATGATGAACTCACCCTTAGGATCAATCAAACCATATACGCCACCGTCCAGGATCCCAAAATATTCATCCGACTCCACCATAACAATAGCTCTTCCACCTTCGAAATTTTCAGCATCAAGGAAACTTGCTTCGATGACAATATTTCCGGCTGAATCCTTAAAGCCATAAAGTCCGTAAATGTCATCTATGAAAACTTGCCAGCCGTTCGTTTTTTGAGCATCCTCTAAAAGCACTGCATCGCGACTGATGGGTTCTGTGACGGGCTCTGTGACGGGTTCTGTGACGGGTTCTGTGACGGGTTCAGCAGTGGGTTCAGTTGTCTCAGTAATAATCGGTTCATCCTTTACATCGCAGGCGGTTATTAATACTAGGAATGATGTAAGGGTCAAGAGAATGAGTATGCGTACTATAAATCTTCTAATATTTAACATTTAGTGTTTTCCTTTACCCCCAAAGGAACCATGAATTAATCATGATTCCTTTCTTAATTAGTGAGATGTGCATCTGATTTTTTTAAATAAAATCTAAATAGAAACCGCTTGAAGTTCCTTGTCCAAATTCGGAAACTAATTAGATTTCACCCTGATGCGCTTCAATGATTGCTATATTGATATATAAACCCAGTCCATAACCTTTCATGTCCGTATCAGCCTTGTAAAACATATTGAAAATTTTGTCAAGTTCTTCTGACATAATCCCAATACCAGTATCCTTAATGCAAGTTAAAATACGATTTCCATCTGCTATAAGATTGAGTTGTATAATCAATCGATGGCATGAAAATTTGTGGTACCCAGAGTCTATTCTCTGAGTGATTTGAACTAAATAAATCTAAGCCAGTCACGTCTAGCATATAGAATTCTTTCAACGTCAACCACCTTATTTTTTTCATCGACAGAAAAGAACACAATATAGTTCTCAATGATTAGCTTTCTGTATCCCAATTGTGATAAACGCTCATCTGCGATTAGCGGACATCTCTGAGGTGAATCGGACAAGCTTGCCATTGCTTCTTCAAACATTTCCATCATGTGATAAGCTGACATTGGTACTGAAAGCTGAGAAGCGATGTATTTGACAATATCTATTAGATCCTTTTCTGCTGGTTCAGATAAGTCCACTCTATATTTCATCATCAGTTATTCTCTGTTTAATGTCTTTCATGATCTCATGTAGTTGACGTTTTTTTCCTGCTTCAACAGCTGTTCTACCCCTATCAAGAAGATCATAAAGATCAAGCTTACCGCTTAGTGCTTCATAAGTTTCAATACTCATAACCGCTAAATCACCTTGCCCATTTTTGGTAATATATACAGGCTCACGACTTTCATGACAGAAACTGGAGATTTCATTATAATTATTGCGCAAATCAGTACTGGATTTAATCTTTGGCATAATTTATCCCTCCTCTATCATTCTAAAGAAATTATACCTTTATTTCTTTAGAACGTCAAATATCACTTGGTAACAGATACGTTTTTTGCCTTAATCTTTATTGACCCAAGCAACAATCTTGCCACTGACGTGACCTTTTTCCAGTTCGGCTAATCCTCTAGGAATGTCTTCAAAGATAATTTCTTTTTCTATGACAGGTCGAATTTCTTTTCTATCTACAAGGTTTACAATATATGACAAATCTTTGCCATTGGCTTTTGCAAGTAGACCTTTGAATTTTTTGCCGTTTTTTCGGGATAGCAATCCTCCAAATGCTGTGACAAAGATAATTTGCTTCATAGATTTGCCACCGATCATAACCAATCGACCTTCAGGTTTTAATAACTTTCTATATGTCTTTATTTTGTTATAACCGTTAACTGCTATGACTAAATCATATTTATTTCCAATATTAACAAGAGGTTTCTTAGTGTAATCGATCACTTCTTGAGCGCCAAGGTCTTTGGCTTGTTCTAAATTTCTTTCGCTGGTGACAGCAGTTACATTTCCACCAAAATATTTCGCAAGCTGAAGAACATAACTCCCAACACCCCCAGAGGCACCAATCACCAATACATCTTCCTCAGCTTTTAATTGTCCAATGTCTCTAACTCCTTGAAGTGCCGTTACGGCTGTTAAAGGTAACGCAGCTGCCTCCAAATGGCTTAAACTTTGTGGTTTTTTAGCCAACAGTGATGTCTTAACAGAGACATAATCTGAAAAAGCACCAAATCCTTCGTCAGCAATATCTCCAATCACTTCATCACCTAGTTGAAAATCCGTAATTCCCTGACCAAGTTCAACAATTTGTCCTGAAAATTCACAGCCCTTGATTTTGTTTTTAGGCCTGATCAGTCCTGTCATCATTCGCATTACAAATGGCTTCCCCCTTAAAAGTCTCCAGTCAGGTGCATTTAATGCTGTAGCTTTTACTTTAATTAATACTTCACTGTTATTAGGCTTTGGTTTTTCTACTTCTAATACTTTTAGGACTTCTGCACTACCATATTGCTCCTGTACAATCGCTTTCATCTTAGCCCTCCTGTTCAATATATATCTGTATCTAGCAACCATCTCCCCAAAGTATTAAACGGTTGGCTTTTCCACAGATAGATCTTGATGATCAGTAATAATCGGAATGATTCCTACTAAGCCATCCTTCCAGTATCACACCATATAAAATGCCTGCTACGAAACTGAAATGATCCTGAAATCCTGTCGAACTGTAAAATGCAAAGGACACTAAAAGTCCTAGCAAAGCTCCACGAAGCAATGCTTTGCTTCTTACGGCCTTAACCCAAGGAGCTCCCACTACCAGACCAAGGATTACACGGTTATACCATAGTGAAAACACAAACTCAGGTGAAGCTGTGAAACCGGATCTCACATATGCACCAATCACACAAACAATCCCTAGCAAAGCCCCACCAATGAGCGACACTTTCATTCTTTTTGTCATTATTTTACACCTCCAATTCTCATATATACATCATTATACCCTCTTGAAGTTATTGGGTACCATCATGATTAACTGACATTATAAATACTTACCTCTTTCCACTTTCCTTTTTTAAACACCGCATAAGTCCATATTCCAGAAATCATATTTGTTGCGCTAATTGCAATCCATACTCCAGTGGAATCAATCCCTAGAATTATACCTAGGATAAATGCCAATATGACTCTTATGACCACCCAGCTTACAAAAGTAATCTGAAATGGTTTTTTTGTGTATCCAGCACCTTGCATTGTCCTTGATAGTATTATAGAAGCTGCATGAAAGGGCTCAGAAATACCAATTACGATCAAAAATAACGTCCCAATCCTTACAACAGAATCACTTGGAACATCCAAAAAGAAATTAATAAATGATTTTGAAAAAATCACAAACAATAGCGATATGCAAAACATCACAATAGCTCCGAGTATAGCCGTTGCTCTACCACTCGCTTCGGCTCTATCAAACTGTTTGGCTCCCAGATTCATTCCTGAAAGTGTGGCTGCCGCTGTTCCAATTGCAAGACCTGGCATCAGTGCATATTGATTGAGATTCGTACCGATTACAAAAGCAGGCACCGCTACTTTAGCATCCAAAGTTCTTGCCAAAATAGCAAACATCACAAAAGTAGTCGCATTTCTGGATAGTCCTTGAAGTCCGGATGGGATACCGATGTCCATAATCTGTTTGGAGGCTTCCCAAACTGGTTTGAACATATGAACAAGTCTAACTTTCACATCAAATTTACCACTTAATAGAAGCCCCCATGATACCATTGCACTGATCATCCTCGATAGAGCTGTACCTATTGCAGCACCTGCAACACCATACGCTGGAACACCGAACATTCCAAAAATAAATATATAATTTCCTATCACATTGATGATATTCATCATAATATCAATATAAAGAGGTGTTTTAGTATCGCCTGCCCCCTGAAAGATGGACCTTGCCATAAAGTGAAGCAGAAAAAATGGAATGGCAAAGAAGAATATTCTCATATAGTCAACGGCGTAATTGAGAACACTATCCGTAACCCCTAAAAGTCTTAAACTATACTCATTGGTCATCAATCCAAGCGGAACAATAAAAGCAGAAAGAATCAAAGATAAAAGAAAAGCCTGACCAGCAGCAATACTGGCACCTTCTTGATCATCTCTTCCTACAAATCTCGCAACCATAGCAGTGGTGCCTGTTGAAATTGCAATGACAAGTACCATAAAAATCATAATGATATTTCGGCTCGTTCCAACTGCAGAAATTGCGTCAACACCGACAGTTCCCACCATCTTCATATCGATGGTTCCAACAGAAACCTGTAAGAGTGACTGTATAATAACAGGCCACGCTAAAAAAAGTGTGGTCTTGTACAAATTTTTATTGTTTAATAAATACGCTCGTCTTTTTTCATAACGGTCACTCGCCATGACGCCCCCTACAACTTATTTATATCATAATCACTTACGGAAAATTCATCGTGTCAATATTTGATTATATGTATCATTATTTTATTAGTTCTACCCCACAATATGGGCATTTCTT
>JAGXHV010000010.1 GCA_024636005.1 Bacillota bacterium | reverse complement strand
ATTGGACAACGGCTCGTCCATCAGAAAAACTTCCGGTTTTCTGACAATCGCTCTTCCTAGTGCGACACGTTGTCTTTGACCACCCGATAGTTGCTTCGGTTTTCTCTTTAAGAGTGGTTCAATGTCCAAAATCTTAGCAGCTTTTTGAATGCGTTCCTCTATTTCGCTTTTAGGTGTTTTAGAAAGTTTTAAACCAAATGCCATATTGTCATATACAGACATATGTGGGTATAGCGCATAGTTTTGAAAAACCATTGCAATATTTCTGTCTTTAGGGGATATATCATTTACGATTTGATCTCCGATGTACATGTCCCCGCTAGAAATATCCTCAAGACCAGCAATCATTCGTAGTGTTGTGGTCTTACCGCATCCTGACGGACCAACAAAAACCATAAATTCTTTATCTTCAACGGTTAAATCGACATCTTTGACTGCGTGAAACCCATTGGGATATATCTTGTTGATATTGCTTATTCTTACTTTAGCCATGAGTACTTCCTCCTTGAACTATTAAATTCAAATTTTATCAAGTGCGGTTAGTGCACCATATTCAGTACATATGATGGATGCAATCCGATTGGATTTTTCCGCATATTTTATCATCCTGTTTTTATCTTGTATCGCTTCTTTAGGAATCTCAGCTTTACTAATTTCATAAATAAGGGTACCAATGAAAGCATCTCCTGCACCTGTTGTGTCAATCACTTTCACTTGTGGAGCAGGAACTTTAACATCCCACGACCTATTGAACACTCTAACGCCTTCACTTCCCAGTGTAATTGCAAACACAGCCGAGTAGCGTTCTTTAAAGAATTGTGAGGCATCAGAAATATTTTTAGTTTCTGATATCATTAAGGCTTCTTCCTCACTCAATTTGACCAAATCCGATTTTTCAATAAAAAGTGCTGCAGATCTTACAAAACCTTCAATGTCATCCGCCCAAAAGGCACTTCTGTAATTGGGATCAAATGAAATGAAATAGTCGGATTCAAAGCTCTCAGATAAAACCCTAATATATGTTTTTTTAAATTCACCTTCTAAAAAGCCTGTTGCTGCACCAAAATGGATAATTTGACACGCCTCAAAAGTATTGATGTCAATGTCATCACGTTCCAAATCAACATCGGCACCTCTATTAAAAACAAAATCCCGTTCTCCGTCTTGGTCAAGAGAAACAAAAGCCAAAGTGGTATGTTCACTGGACCGCTTGATGGTTTCGGTTCTTACATTGAACTTCTTCAATGTCTCAATTAAGAATTCCCCAAAGCCATCCTTTCCAACGGCACCTGAAAAATAACAGTCACCGCCCAAAGCACCTATGGTGCTGGCCACATTTCCTGGGGCACCCCCAGCTTTCATCATAAAAGAACTTTGTTTTGAAATTGTTTTACCAGTTTCCGCACCAATGAAGTCAATAAGCAATTCACCAATGCAAAGGATTGATTTCATATTACCTCCCATGGCTTTTCTCAGTACTTTGTCTTACAATCAATCTATGCGTGAGCGTATGACTCTCAAAAATCTCAGGATTCTTCACGTTATCAGATTTTTCAAGCATCGCAATCAATTGCCTGACAGCGAGTTTCCCTTTCTCTTCAAAGGGTTGCCTGATCGTGCTCAGTGAAGGATTGTACATTCTTGACATCTCTACGTCGTCAAAGCCAATGAAAGCAATCTCTTCAGGCACTCGATAACCCTGCTCTAAAGCACATTTCATAGCACCTATCGCCAAAAGATCACAAGCACAGAAAACTGCTGTAGGTGCAGTCTTTTGTTTCAGTAATGCAGTCATTCCTTTATAGCCGTCATCAAAAGAATACCAACCTTCTACAATCAAGTCTGAATTAAACAGATTTTTTGATTCCAAAGTGTCTTTGAATCCTTCATAACGTTCCTTTCCTGAATGTGGGTCCGTAAGTGGTCCTCTGATCATTGCAATCTTTTGATGCCCCAAATCCAATAAGTACTGTGTCGCTTCAGAAGCTGCACGATAATTATCAATTTTTACGACGGGTATGCTTTCAATCGCACTATCCGATCCTATCATAACCACAGGCTTCTTAAAATTCATGAGTTCTTCATGAAATTCATCATTGCCATGGTCAGTTACTAAAATCAAACCGTCGACACCTTTGTCTTTTAAAATACGGATATGTTGGATTTTCATATCGACATTAAAATCGGTTGCGGTTATGAGTAAAGAATAATCCTTATCGCGAATATAATTCTCAATCCCTGATATGATTCTAGAAAACACAGGATTTGAAAGGTCTGGTAAAATGATCCCGATCAAGTGCGATTTTTTAAGGGACAGACTTCTTGCAGCAGCATTTGGCTTGAATTTTGTCATTTCAATGACCGAAAGCACTTTGTTTCTCACGTCATCACTAACTGGCTTTGAATTGTTGAGTACTCTAGATACAGTTGCCTTTGAAACACCTGCACGATCTGCGATATCTTTAATTGTGATTTTCATGACGACCTCCCAGTACATTAACCTACATCACTTGATTGAACCTGAAACCATTCCTTTGATAATATGTTTCTGACCAAGTATGAAACCTACAATAATTGGGAAGGCAGCCATGAGTACAGCAGTCATGATCAAATCCCATTTTTTTACGAATGATCCGGCAAATGCTGCGATGGCTAACGGTATGGTTTGAATTTCCTGACCAATGCCCAAGATGAGTGATGGCAATAGAAAATCATTCCAAATCCAAATGGCATTGAGAATGCTTATGGTTACAAAAATGGGCTTTAAAATAGGCATGACAATCAGAAAGAAAATTTGAGTCTTCGAACAACCGTCAATCAACGCGGCTTCTTCCAATTCTAAAGGAATCGATTTGATAAATCCATGGAACATAAATACGGCAAGTGGAGCTCCAAAACCAATATAAGCGAAAATCATCCCATGAAAGGTTCTTAACATTGGTAGTCCGATGGCTTCGTTAATCATCCTAAAAAGAGCCACCAGAGGAAACATGACCACTTGGAAGGGGATGATCAATCCACTTATGAAAAGTAAAAAAACAAATGTCGACATTTTAGATTTTTTCCTGACCAGAACCCAGGCAGCCATAGCTGAGAATATCGAGATTGTAATCAGTGACAATATGGTGATGATTGCAGATGTATAAACACTTGAAGCATATCTGATACTTGGACTTGTCCAAATTTCTTTAATGTTTACAAACAATTGTGACCATTTATCAGGAAATGCAATCGGATCTGAAATGATTTCAAGTGATGATTTTGCGGAGTTGATCAATACAATGAAAAATGGGAACAATGTGAATAAAAAAAGTGTAACTGTGACAACCGTTAAAATAATTTTAGTGATTTTTTTCTTATTCCCCATTACATCTCAACCTCCCTTTTCTTAGTGTAGTAAACTTGTCCGATGGAAACGACTGAAAGGACCAGGAAAAATACAATGGCTCTGGCTTGACCTTCTGCCATATTGTTGTATTTGAAAGCCACATTGTAAATATGTACCGCCAAAAGCTCAGTTGAGTTTACTGTTTGCCCTTTAAAAATTGTTGTCGGTCCTCCACTCGTGAGCGCAACAATTATATCATATTGTTTAAACGAATTAACCAGTGTTAAAAATGATGTGATAGTGAAAGCCTGTGCAATCATAGGAACAGTGATGTTCCATAATTTCTGCCAGAAGTTGGCACCATCGATTTCGCTTGCCTCAAGTAATTCCTGTGGCACGTTCAAGAGTGCTGCTACGTAGATCATCATGATGTATCCAGCATATTGCCATGTGAACGCTAAGATCAATCCAAAGAGAGTCAGATTCGGATCGGCAAGTAAAAGCAGTTCCTCAAGAAAGTTGATCCCAAATAATGAGCCGATTGCCGGAACAACACTTTTGAAAATAAACTGCCAAATGTAACCCAGTACTAAACCACCGATCAGATTTGGAATGAAAAATCCTGCTCGATAGAAATTTTTAAACTTGATTTCACGGGTGACCAAGAATGCAAATGTAAGAGCGATGAAGTTTATTGACAAGACACTTAATAAAGTGAATAAAAAAGTTCTTATAAATGAATATTGAAATGGAATACTTGAAAACATGGCTTTGTAATTTTCAAGTCCGACCCAATTCGCCTTCAAATCAGCTACGGCAGTCCAATCTGTCATTGAATAATATAAACCCATGAAAAATGGAATAACTACTACCACTAAGAAAGAAATCAAAGCCGGTGCCAGAAACAACCAAAACACCAATTTGTCCTTAACATGTCTGTTCATAATATCTCCTTCTTAAATCAAATACAGGTGTTAAAGAAAAAAGGGGGTGGTAAAACACCCCTTTTTTATTGTGTAATATTACTTAAGCTCTTCAATCTTTAAAGCCAGTTGATTGATGAACTCAGCTTTATCGATATCGCCTTTTGCATAACTCTCATAAATTGGAGCTATTGTAACCATACCGAAACCATCAGGCATATCGTTTTGGAGCCAAGTATATTTGGCGTCTTTTGCTAACCATTCAGCAGCATTTGCAGATAGTGGTGTGTCAGGCTTAAGTTCTACATTTGTGAATGCAGGGACCATTTTCGCCTCATTGACCATGTAATTGTGTCCAGCTTCATTGGTTGCCATGAAATTAAGGAATGCGTTTGCAGCGTCTGCGTTTTCACTGTCCTTGTTGATGACATAGAATGAAGGGGCACCGATGAAAATTGAATCGTGCTCACCTTTGACTGATGCATGAGGTGCGAAACCCATTGGGAAATCAATTCCGTTGGATACAAGCCATGGATCAATCCAGTTGCCTTGATGAATAAACACGGATTCACCATTAGCGAATTGACCAACCTGAGCATCATAATTACCTGTCAACAAAACAGCTCTGTCTGAATACTCGAATAAAAGTTCAACCCAATCGGCATATTCAGTCAATCTTTGCATATCAGCCTCACCGTTGTTGAGCTTATCAAGCACTGTAGTGTCTCCATAAGGAAGACCGGCTGATAAATAACCGTTGAAATTGTGAAGTCCAGTAACCCATCTCATATCAGGTCCTGCAGCCATTGCAACTGCAGATTTGATGCCTAACTCGTCTTTCATTGAATCGATTTTCTCAAATGCGGTTCTGTAAGCTTCTTGAGATGTCAGTGTTGCTGGATCAATACCAGCTTGTGAAAGTAAATCAGAATTATATGCCATACCCCAAGCTTCAACTGCTACAGGGAATCCATATGTTTGACCATCCACTACAAATTCAAGTGTGGTGAGATCCATCCACTCTTGACCTTCAAAAGGTGTCAATTTCGATTCCCAAGTGTTATAACCGCCCATACCTTCAATAACAAAGATATCAGGTTGACGATCTGATTGGAATTCTGCCTTCAAGCTCTCAGCATAAGGTGAATCTCCACCCGATGTTTTGACTGTCACTTTTACGCCAGTCTCCGCTTCGTAAAGTGCGGCAAAAGCAGTAAGTTGCTCATGAATTTCAACTTTGTTCTGATAGATGACAACAGTTTGATCTTCTTCAACAGATTGCGCACAACCTGCCAACATGGCGACCATAAGAACCATAACCATTAATAATGCTAAAGATCTTTTCATTTTTGTTCCCCCTTTATCGGATTGAGTTTTAACAGTTGACTTATGCGATGTATAAATACCGCTATGTAGTCAATACCCATTTTTACATCAGAATAATCTGATAATTACATTATAGGAAACCGGTTTCACGTTTGCAACCTTTTTTTCATATTTTCATTACAAAAAATTCATAAGGACCTAATACAATCCTTTTTTTGTCTAAATCAATTATCTTACCTTGTATAATTTCTTTCCAAACGCCACCCACTCCATAGCGCTTCAATTCATTGCTATATAACCATTGTCTGTCTTCAGAGAAATTGAAAATCAGGAGAATGGATTCATTTTTTTCTGAAATCTGATGGATGACGAGCAAATGAGTATTCGATTGCATTAAAACGGTTTCATTCGCAATAAATGCATCCCCTGAATAATTCCGTCTTGTATCAATTAATTGTTTCATAGACTTTAATACTTGTAGATGAACCGATTCGGATGGCTGAGTCTCTCCGATTTTCTCCCAGTCAAACTCCACCCTGTGCAACCATCTTGAATCATTTTTCTTATAACCATCTTCGAGATAACTCGTATTATTAAGTTGACCGATTTCATCTCCACTGTAAATCATAGGAATTCCTTTTCTCAACAGGAATAGTGCATTGATCAAACGGATTCTTTTGAGAGCAAGTTCAAGCAGATAATCATCTGAAAATTTGATTGCCTTTTCAAGTCCTGCTAGACTGGCCAGTGTACCGGAATTTCTCGCATCCATAGTCATTGGATTGAATTCATAGAGCTCTCCTGTTGAAAAACTGTCTTCAAGAGAACCGAGATAAAAATCGATAAGAAATGATTTATGAGCATTGGGATCAAACCCCATCCTTTTCAGTCTTTCGGCATCAAGTCCCCAACCGATATCATCATGACACCTCGCATAATTGATCCAGACACTGCCAAATGGAATTTCATAGTCCTTCATCCACGCAATATGCCTAGAATCTCTCGTGGCGATTGAATTCCAAATTTCTACCATATAGGACGCATTGTATAGCGAATGACATTCCAAACGCTCTTCAGCACCAAAATATTTGACAATGGCATCCGGCTCTACTATCGCTTCTCCAAGCAATGTAGTTGATGGAGCGCATATCTCAATTATTTTTCTGAACAAACTCAAAAGCACATGTACTTCAGGTAGATTTCTACAATCCGTTCCAATGGTTTTCCAAATATACGGAATCGCATCCAGGCGAATCATGTCTACTCCAATATCAGTCAAATAGAGCAAATTATCGACCATTTCGTAAAACACTTCTGGATTTCTAAAGTTCAAATCCCATTGAAATGGATAAAAAGTTGTCATCACCCATTTTTCAAGTTCTTCCAAATAGGTGAAATTGCCTGGAGCTACTTTTGGAAAAACCTCAAGTAGAGTCGCTTCAAATTGTCTTGGTATAGCATCGCTATCAAACATATAATAATAATTTTGATACTTTTCTTCCCCTGAGAGCGCTTTTGTTGCCCATTCATGATCATTGGCTGTATGATTGACCACGTAATCAATACATATTCGTATGCCATTATTGTGATAGTGCTTCACCAAGGCCATAAAATCTTCCATAGTTCCGATACGTGTATCTATTGATCTATAATCTTGAACAGCATACCCTCCGTCATTCTCACCACTCCGGGGTTTTAGGATCGGCATGAGATGAATCAAAGTAACTCCCAGTTCTTTAAAATAATCCGAATGCGACTTAAGCTTGTTTAGATTGCTTGAAAACAAGTCCACATAAAGCATTACACCAATTGTATTAGGGGCATTCAACCAATCCGAACCGGATTGATCTCTGGTTTTTAGTGCATCACTCCTATTTGAATGATGCTTTCTCATCAATGTATAGAGTCGGTTCAAAGCATCTTTTCTTCCAGGATATAGTGAAAAATAATCTTTTTCCAATTTTTCCTTTTGATAATTCATTTTTTCCTTGAAGTCCATGCCAAACACCTCACTTTCTTAATTCAATTATAGGAAACCGGTTTCATTTTATCAAGTATTTCTTTGATTAAAATACAATCAATGATAAAATGAACTTGAATATGAACAATTTGACAAGAGGAGATTTATGAAAATTCTGGCCATATCTGATATTGAAAGCAACTACATACATAATCATTTCGATCGAGAGCGCTTTAAGGATATTTCTCTAGTTTTGGCTGCAGGTGACCTAAAAGCCAGTTATCTCTCTTTTGTGGCGACCATGCTTAACGTACCAGTTCTCTACGTCCATGGAAATCATGACTCACGTCTGATCGAATCTCCACCAGAAGGATGCATCTGTATTGACGGTCGAATTTATGTCCATGAAGGTGTCAGAATTTTAGGCTTTGGTGGCTGTATGTGCTATAAAGGCGGTCCTTTTCAATACACAGAACGCGAAATGGCTCTGCGTATTGCCAAGAACCGCCTCAAATATATTAGGGGATTTGACATTTTACTCACTCATGCACCCGCATTTGAATTAGGTGATGGTGGTGATCTTGCCCACACGGGTTTTAAAGTATTTACACGTCTCATGGACCGATATCAACCAAAACTTATGGTTCATGGTCATAAACATCTCAATTACGGTCTCTTTGAAAGGCGAATCCAATACAAGTCGACTACAATTATCAATGCATTTGATTACACGATTATTGAAATCTAATCCATGATTTCCACGTTGTCTACATACCAATCCATAGTCAGTATAGCTTCTGCTGATAAAATCTCATTATCCTCTATACGAATTTCGCCATGTACGTCACTTATCGGTCCAGTGAATGGATGAAACTGATCGGTAACAATCATCTTCTTTATCAATTGGATCAATTTCAGGGTATCTGGTGGCAATTTATCCTCGGCTGCATACAAATCAATGACCCCCGATTCCATTCCCCACCAAAAGTTTATCAATTTTTGTCCCTCCGAGTCACTCGATACCATTCTCTGATAAGAACCAGTGAGTATGCTGCTTATGATTCGTTCATAAAATGTGCCCCATTTCCAAATAGGAGAAGCCAAATAATTTTTCGGTTTCATTGTAACTGGATCAATATCACAAAGCATTGAGTATACACCATACCTTAGCGTCACATCCCTTGGTACGAGCAGATTTTTATTGCTGATCAGATCTGCTCCTCTGCTTATCATTTTCTCACTGAGCCCCGTTGTCACTTTTGGGTTGTTCCACTCCCCTGTCCACGTCACAAGCAGTTTGGAATTTGGATTGGTCATTTTCATGCCCAGGGCAAAGGCGTTGATACATGAGATCACCTCAGGATTAGGGTCAGTGGCTGTATAACCTACAATTCCAGTTTTAGTGAGAGCACCCGCAATGATTCCCGATAAGAATCTGGGTTCATAGGTTCTTCCAAAGTAATTGGTCATATGGACATAAGGTCTATTCCCGGAGCAGTTGAAGAACTTGACTTTTGGCATTTCTATTGCACATTTCAGAGTTGCCTTTCGATACACTTCACTGGTAGTAAAAACCAGATCATAACCTTCCTCGGCAAAAGCTTTGATCATGTCATAAGCTGAAAAATCTTCTGGTACTTCTTCTATATATCCTGTTTTAACACGATCACCAAAAAGACTCTCAACGTATTGTCTTCCAAGTTCATGTGAATAAGTCCATCCTGAATGTTCTATAGTTCTTGCATAAACAAATCCCACTTTAATGTTTTTGGGAGCAATGAAGGAAGAAATGGCATCGAAAAAAGCTATTCGATCGACATTTTCAGTTGTAGTCACTATCTCAGGTTCGTCTTGATCTCCATATTTGCTGCATTCCTTAATCAGGCTTGGCATTATGGTTTTTACATGTTCCACATCCAAAACATCGGATATACCATAGAGCCTCGCGTATAGAAGAAACGCATCACCCGTAGTGATTGGAAGTTCATCACCACCCGCATCAAGATAAAGCCTCCGAAATGGCATATAAACTTCTTTTAAGAAAAACTCATATTTGGTAGTATCGTCTTGTCCTTCAGGGCTGTATTTTTCCAAATAACCCAAAAGCCTCTTGTATCGGTATGGTTTAGATAGCCAAATGTTGATTATTTTTGTCACTTTAAAAAACGCTATAAAGGCATAATACAGGACAATGTTCTCATCATCAGGATCATACTTCGGAATCAATCTTGTGATTTCTGCCCTGACATTTACAGCATCATAATACTTCAGCACGCTGACACGCTTGTTGCCTTCAACTACATAGTAAAAATTCATATACTCATAAACTTTGATCGGATCTCTAATACCTTCAGTCAAATGCGCTTTACAAAGTGCTGCCCATTTGTTTCCAAACTCTGAATGTTCTGATTCAAGCGGTAGAAAGTTCTTTGAAAAAGTCATTCTTCTGGAATGATAATATGTACCCACCACTTTCTTTAGCGGAATCTCATATGTTCCAAGATAAGCCGTTCCAACTATTTCAATATCTTTTAAAATACCGTCCAGCGATGACAAATGGCCTGAAAGGCCTTTAGATTTGAGACGGTTATATTCTTTTTTGCCCTTATTCTTGGCATCATGGTAAATTTCATTTACATTGATATCAAACATTATTATCACCCACTTACTTTCAATTAAAAAATACATACCCTGAATTGCAGCACTACACTCAAAATTGCATTCCGGTGGATACAACTACATTAACATGTTACAATATAACTATAATCCATTGGAGGTCTTTATGAAATATAAAATTTTATTTTTTGATGCCGATGAGACACTTTTTGATTTTAAGAAATCGGAAAGTATTGCTCTTGAACATGCGGTATCTGATTTCGACATTCCCTATGACCCCGAACATCACCTCCAGATTTATGATACTATCAATACAGCGATTTGGAAGGAGTTCGAAGAGGGAAAAATCACTCAAAACACATTAAAAGTAGAAAGATTCAGAAGATTGTCCAGCAAGCTTGGCATCGATTTCGATCCACATCGTTTTGCTGAGCGTTATATGGAACATTTAGCGGATGCCTCTTTTTTATTGGATGATTCAACCGCTCTTCTCGATCAACTTCGTGACCATTATAAACTAGTCATTGTGACAAATGGACTCGCTTATGTCCAGAACCGCAGAATAGGAAAATCATCCATCGCCGAATATTTCAGCCACATTGTGATTTCAGAAGAAGTAGGAGTGGCCAAACCGAATCCTGAAATTTTCGAGCATACATTAAAATTGATTGGCCAAGTGGACAAAAGTGAAGTGCTCATGATCGGTGACAGTTTGACTTCCGATATTCAAGGTGGTATCAATTTTGGAATTGATACCTGTTGGTTCAATCCTAAAAAGTTATCCAGCACATCTTCAGTAAAACCGACTTATGAGATCAATGATCTGTTGTCTTTATTGGATATCTTATGTTAATTGAGATATACCGGAGGCAAGTTATGACAAAGAATAAATCACTGAAGGGAAGAATCATGAGCAAGAATCAGTAATTGTCATTAAAATTTCTAGACGAAAGGGAAATTAAATTATGGATCAGTCATAGAAAAACTGGAAAACTTGATAATTATGATGCAATTAAGAAAAATCTTGTGTGGAACTTATACTATGACGAAGCAAATAGATTGTTTGTGGAAGTAGATTTTGAGACGGGAGAATTAAGAAAAAAGAGTGCGAATGCACTCTTTTCCCAACCAACTAACCAACTTGGTACCAGCCAAAGTGGCGAAGCCAGTTTGCGCTGTCCAAAAACCAACTTGACGTCAGTCAAAAACCAACTTAACTTCGCTTCAGGTACCAATTTGCACCTGTCCCCAATCAGCACCCCAATCAGCACCCTAATTTTTAAGTAGCGCCAAAGCACTCTCCACTTGAACCAACATTCCCACTTTCAAACAGGATTCGTCAATTGCAAATCTTGGATGATGTCCTTTGTACACTATGCCTTCCTTTTCATTGCCACATCCTATGTTATAAAATGCACCAGAAGCTTTTTCCAGAAAAAAAGAAAAATCTTCAGCTCCAAGACTAGGTGCTTTCGCTATGCTCACTTTATCGCTTCCAAGGCAACGTCTTGCGGTCTCCTCAATTACATGTACAACCGAGTCATCATTCACAAGTGCCCTGTAGCCTTCCTTGAAAGAAACCGTTCCCTTGCCACCCATCGCTTCACAAGTTTTGACGACAATCTGTTCAATGGTCTGCTTGGACAGCTTTCTGATGTCCTCATCCAGTGTTCTTAGAGTCCCTTTCAGTGAAACATGGTCAGCAATCACGTTGCCTTTGACTCCACCTACAATCGTTCCGAGTGAGAGCACCACTGATTCCACTGGAGAAATCGTTCTGCTGGCGAGAGTTTGGAGAGACGTGATTACCTGTGCGGAAATGACTATAGCATCAATGGAATCATGTGGATAAGCACCATGTCCCGATTTCCCTTCAATTTCGATTTTGACTGTATCAGTAGAGGCATTCATTTTATCATATTTGACTTCAATCATCCCCGATTCAAGTCTTGGAAAAACATGAAGCCCAATGACATGATCTACCTTTGGATTATCCATACACCCCTCTAAAACCATACGTTTTGCTCCACCTATTGTCTCCTCAGCAGGTTGGAAAAAAAGCTTAATGTTGCCTGCGAATTCATGACGGTGTTTGTTCAAAATCTTTGAAACTCCCAGTAAAATGGCTGTATGAGCATCGTGACCACAGGCATGCATTTTACCGTCATATTGTGATTTGAATGATAAATCGGTCAATTCATGAATTGGTAAGGCATCCATATCTGCTCTGATAGCGACAGTTTTACCATATCCATTGCCTCTGATCAATCCCAAGACACCCGTATCGGCAATACGAGTGAATTCAATGCCTTCATAACTCAGAAAATCTTCTACAATTTTTTGTGTCCTAAATTCCTCTTGTCCAAGTTCCGGATGTGCATGGATGTCTCTTCTGATTTGTGCGATTTCTGTGTAAATTGCTTCAATCTCTTCTTTGAAATTCATAACCCCTCCGCTATAATAACTCGTTTCGAATCAAATCGTCATAAGACTGCCTTCTGACAATCAATTGAGCTTTGTTATCTTTGATGACTACAACAGGCGGAATCCGGATCTTATTGTAATTATTCGCCATAGCATACCCATAAGCACCTGTTGAATAAACTGCCAACAAATCTCCCGTTTCAGGTTTTGTACATTTTAGGTTTTTGATTAGGATGTCTGTGGACTCACAGCATTTTCCACTGATGTCCACAACTGAATTTTTAGGGTCATCAGCTTTATTCGCAATAATTGCGTCGTACTTCGCACCATAAAGACCAGGGCGCATGTTGTCAGTCATTCCCCCATCCACAGACACATATGTCTTCAAATCAGGAATTTCTTTAATATTCCCGATGCGATAAAGTTGAATACCCGCATCACCTATTATGAATCTTCCCGGTTCCATGGACACATGAGGCCGAATCAAGTTGTTCTCCCTACAAAATTCATTCATCCGGTTCATAATTGGATCTACAAAATCCGATATACCAAGCGGTCTGTCTGAATCAGTGTATTTGATTCCAAATCCACCACCCATATTGAAGTCTTTGATATCATAATCAAATCTCTGTTTTGTGGCTAGCATGAGATCGAGAATCACCTCAAGTGCACTCAAATGAGATTTTGTATCGAGTAGCTGTGAACCCACATGAAAATGAAAGCCTAAAAATTCAAATGCTGCAGACTTTAGGGTATATTCAATAAGTGGATACAAAATCTCATCATTAAGTGGAATGCCAAACTTGGAATCTTTTTTTCCTGTGGCGATATGATCATGGGTATCACTGGACACTTCAGGTGTGATTCTGAATAGTATCTTCACTTTCTTACCATTCTTCATGCAGAGTTTTTCCAAATGGTAAAGCTCCGATACATTATCGACGACAATGCGCTCTACCCCATAATCCAGTGCCATTAAAAGTTCTTCTTCGGATTTGTTGTTGCCGTTGAATTCAATACGATCCGGTGGAAATTGAGCCTTTATTGCAGTATAAAGTTCTCCCCCGCTCACCACATCGATCCAGAATCCTTCTTGATTCAAAAGCTGACACATATAAATCGTACAAAAAGCTTTGCAGGCATAAGCGGCGTGTGTATTCGGATATTTCTGAAGAAATGATGTCCTGATTTCATTTAAATTCCTCTTGATTTGATCTTCTGAATACACATATAATGGCGTCCCATATGTATCAGCAAGTTCAAGTGTGGATACACCATCCACAAACAATGTATTTTCATTTGTCTTAAACATATTGACCTCTTTCTTTTTATAACAAATCGTTTCTGATGTGGTCGATGTTTCCAGATTTCGTATAAATACGAGGAACTCTCTGCATCAATCTCGATAAGATTTCATTTTTATTAGTACCCGATTTTTGTGATATTTCATCTATGGATATGGCATCAGAGCCAAAAATCGTCACTTCTTGTCCAACATGTGCACCCTCAAGCTCAGTCACGTCAACCATGCACTGATCCATACAGATCACACCGATTATTGGATATCGACTTCCCTCAATTACAACTTCTCCCTGCCCACTCATGTTTCTTGGATATCCATCCGCATATCCAAAAGGCAACGTTGCAATCAAAGATTTTTTACTTGCTCGCCATTTGTAATCATAGCTGACACCCTCTCCGGATTCAATTGTTTTCAGGTGAGATATTCTCGTCTTGAATTTAGCGATGGTCTTTACCGGAAAATCAGGATATCTATAGGATTTCGCACCAAAGAGCGCAGCACCGATTCGCACCATATCCAATCTAAAATCAGGATAAGCTATAGCAGAAATACTGTCACAAATATGGTATTTTACAGCTCTTTCCATATCATAAGTCTCAAAATAGGGTTTTAAATTCAATAATCGTTTCAGTTGCATGAGATCCTCTTCATAAGAGGCCAAAGCCAAATGCGAAAAAAAACCTGCGACTTTAATGTTGGGAAACTTAAATATATTTAAAATGGATTTAAGATCTTTTCTTGTTGTTTTGAATCCCAATCTATTGAACCCCGTATCCACCTTAATTTGAACGCGTTGGATCTTATCTTTCGTTCGAGCGATTTCCTGAATTTGTTCGGCTTGAGACAGAGTGAATACAGTCAGTTCAATATTATTCTCAATAGCAACCTTGAGGTATCTGTCTGGTGTATGCCCCATGACCCAAATCGGCCAACTGGAATCCCTTTTTCTGAGTTCCATCGCTTCAGGCAAATTTGCGACAGACAAACATGACGCACCATTTTCAATGAGTGTTTGGGCGATATCCACAGCTCCCATACCGTAGCCATTCGCCTTGATCACTGCGCACAAGGCGACGTCTTCGCCAATATGTCTTCGAATTGCTGCAACATTTGATGCGAGTTGATCCAAATCGATCTCAAGGTAGGTGTCTCTCAATACTTTCAAATCCCAAATGTCATCCATGACTTTGCACCTCCTTAGTAATTTCTTGATAGATATGATTTCCAACTCTACTCAAAACAGTTTCACCGATTAAGTTTGAAGGCAATTGATCACTCATAACGACAATGATTATATGTTCTCCTCCATGGACAAAAATTCCTGCATCATGCACGACACCATTTATTTCACCAGTTTTATGCATAAAAGGAATCTCAATCTGATCGATTTCACTTGTGCTTGTGCCACATTCCAGGCAAGTATTTTGTGACCCTATAAATTTGCCGCACTTGCCACAAAGCTTCCAATCTCTGTTGATTCGATTGTTGAATTGCTGTTCCAATAATATCTTTTGTCCCAATTGTAACGTCACTGGATTAAAATGTCCATCTTTTGTGAAGTGACTTAAGATCTTGGCCATATCTTCTGCTGTGGTTTTGCTATAGATTCCTGTTCCGTAAACCATCAATTTTCTAGCAAGATGTGTGTGTTTTATGTCAAGCATATTCATGAGTGAATTGATTCTTTCTATACCGAACCTTTCAATTAAAATATTGGTGGCGGTGTTGTCGCTGACACAGATCATCAACTTCAAAAGTTCCAGCAAATTATAGGACGAACCAGATTCCATCAAAGTGAGAATTCCACTCCCTCCTACTTTTTCAGCTTCAGTCAAAGTAATCCGCTCTTCTAGATCAATTTCATTGTTTTGCCACATGTCCAGTACCGTCAAAAGAATCGGGACTTTAATGAGACTGGCGGAGTGATAACTTCTATCAGAGGCAATGGACACTAGTGTTTTACCATCCTGCTGGGCAACAACAGAATAATTTCCCTTTTCATTATTTAATATAGCTTCGATTTCCAAAGCAAGTCTATTCATGTTCAACCTCTTCATAAGCTGATTCTGTAAAGCAAATTGTCTTTAAGTCCGCGTCCATTTTCAAATGAACTCCCAATGGAAGCGTCATTTGAGGTGTGTTGTGACCGGCATAAAGGCCGCATATGGTAGGTTTTCCCCAAGGTTTGATCACCTCATCAAAAATTTCTTGCAAAGAAAGATCTTTCCCCCCATAAGACTTCTTGTCTTCTTGAGTACAATCGGTCCAAGTGCCCAAAATAACGCCTGAACAATCTCTGAATTTTCCTGCGAGTGCAAGAGCGGTAAGCATTCTGTCAACCACATAAGCCGATTCGTGAACTTCCTCTATAAAAAGTATTTTTCCCTTTGTATTGATTTCATAAGGCGATCCCAGAGTGGAAATCATAAGAGACAGATTTCCTCCGACGAGTGGTCCTTCCGCCTTTCCACCCACCAATTTTTCAAGAGGGTATTCCTTTGGATTTTCAATTTCACCTAAAGGCTTTGATTCGAATAGATTGTTGTGATAGGATTCATATGAGAAAGGATCGAATTTGACTTCATCATGATCATAGCGATACATATCAGAAAGTGCCATTGGTCCATGAAATGTGACGAGTCCACATTCGTTTTGAAATGCCAAGTGTAGGGCTGTGATATCACTGTATCCAACAAACACTTTAGGATGATCCGATATGATCCTATAATCAATTTTGTCGAGTAATCTGGTGGCTCCTGAGCCACCCTTCAAACAAATAATGCCTTTTATTGTCTCGTCACTGAATGCATCGTGGAGATCTTTTAGTCTTATCTCATCAATCCCCGACAAGTGGCCGTGGTAAGAAAAACATGATGGATAATATACCGGTTCCAGTCCTAAAGCGCGTAGCCCCTTCTCGGATTTCCTCACCTTGTCAGGGTCTGCTGGAGTGGAAGGTGCGATTATGGCGACTCTGTCACCTTTTTTGAGTAGTTTGGGTTTGATCATGATTGCCTCCAATATAAATATCTCTATTATATTTTCTGCAATAAATATGCCAAGTTCAAAATCGTATGTTATAATCTAAACAAATTAGTCCAAAGGAGTAGATGATGCCAGATCTTTATTATGAAAGTATTCTAGATTTAGTTGAAGAAGGCCTAGTGGTCATCGATATGTCCGGAAAAATTAAAACGTATAATAGAAGAGCTAAGGAAATCACTGGAGTATTACTCAGCCATTCCTACCCCCATGAAAGTGGACAACTTGAAAAAGGGGACCTCGTCATAATCGCAGACAATCGACTTGGTTATGATGACGGTGCTCTGACTGCCAGGGATTTGAGGAAAATTGGAATAGATGACAACGACATCGCTCAGGGTGAGGCGTTTGTCGCGATAGGACTCTATGACACGCCTCAAATAAAAGGGGTCCATAAAAACTGGCGCAACCGCGCAGGCAATGATCGTTTGATTTTTCAAACACAATTTGACAACCGTTTGATAGAAGCAGAAATTGACATAGTCAAAAAAATAATCGACATCAAAGTCGACGGTGAGTCCTACAAACTGAGGTATTCACTCGCAATCGGTCACATGGTAGTCTATAGTCACAGTCATAAGGAAGTCAAATTTTATCAGGCTAGAGGATACAGCATAAGACATGAGACCGTTGCAGAATTGCTTGAAGGTAAGCCTTTCAAAGCCAAGGGAAATTATGAGGAGACCATAGATGTAATGGACATGCCCATTGGAAAAGTCTTTGATAGTCCAACACTACTCAGTAGAATCGAAACGTGTATAGCTGGTGAAAACGATTATTTCATAAATGAATATTATGAAATACATAAAAGACCAACGGTATGTTCCTTGATGCCTTTAAATGGCGATCGTGAAGTACTATTGAAGCTTATAGATGTCTCAAATATCGAAGCTCTGATTACCGAACGCAACCGTCTCATTGTCACAATGGAAAAAACCAACAAATCACTTGACGTCACAAGCGATTCGAAAACCGATTGGATTTCGGACGGTATCATAGGCTACAGCAGTGCCATGCAACGCATCAAATACTTAGCCCAGAGGGCAGCAATGACTAAAAGTACCGTCTTGATCACAGGTGAAAGCGGTACAGGTAAAACATTTATAGCCAGAGAAATCCACAATCTCGCATTTAAGAATTCAGTTCGCCCATTTATCAGTGTCAATTGCACTGCAATTCCACAGAACTTATTTGAAAGTGAACTTTTTGGTTATAACAAAGGGGCATTTACTGGTGCTGAAAAAAGTGGAAAGCAAGGCTTTTTCGAATTGGCCGAAGATGGCACTTTATTTCTCGATGAAATCGGTGAATTGCCTCTTGAAATGCAAGTGAAGTTACTACACGTATTGCAAAGTAAGAAATTCTACAAAGTTGGTGCAACAACACCCACAAGTGTTAACGTGAGGATTATTGCAGCAACCAATAAGGATTTGGCTGAAGAAATTCAGAAAAGGAACTTTCGTGAGGACCTCTATTACAGGATCAATGGGTTCCCCATCGAAATTCCACCACTGCGCAAACGCAAATCAGATCTGTTCCCACTGATCAACAACGCGGTCGAAAAACTCACCCAAGATTTCGACGGTTCAAGAAAGTTGCTGTCAGGGGAAGCACTTGACCTTCTTCTTCAATACGATTGGCCTGGTAACATCAGAGAACTGGAAAATACGATTGAACTGGCATACAATATGTCCGATGGAGCATGGATCAGAGAAGAGGATCTCAATTTGCCTATAAAACCCAGGGCTGCTATGAACCTAAGAGAGCATTTAGATCTTGTGGAACGCGACTATATTTTGGAAAAATTGAATGAAGTTCAATATGATGTAAAAAAAGCGATTCAATGCTTGAATATTTCCAAATCAGTATTTTATGATAAGGTTAAAAGACATAAAATCATACTGAATCGTCAACACGAGTCCTGAATTCAGGAAAACAAGTCCGGAAATCCGGACTTGTTTTGTTTTTTGTACAAGCAAATCGCTCTATTCAGAATATTTTGAATTTGGCACGAGAATTGCAGAAATAATAAGTAAGCCATAGAGAAACCAAGGGGGGTTTCCAGGATATTATTTAAGGAGGTTTCACATATGAAACGAATTTTGTCACTTGCTTTGGTCTTGGTGTTGATTCTTACGGCATTTACCGGTTGCTCAGACAATTCGAATGATGATCCACAGCAGTCTGATAGCACACCAACAGCTTCCAACAACGATACCACTACAACTGAACCACCTGCAACGGAACAAGTATACAACACTATTTATTCAGGCGAACTTACAACCCTCAATTATTTGATTACTGCTTCAGAAAACGAATTTGCAATAGCGAGTAATCTTGTTGATTCATTGATCGATTACGATCAGTACGGTGTGGCTCAGCCAGCACTCGCAGAATCTTGGACTGTTTCTGATGATAAGACCGTTTGGACCTTCAAAATCAGACCAGGTGTCAAATGGTATACTTTTACTGGTGAGGAATATGCCGAAGTAACCGCTCAGGACTGGGTGGATGCAATGACATACATTCTGAACCCTGACAACAGTTCCGCTACCGCACAAATTGCATACGGCGTACTTAAAAATGCTGAAGCATTCTATAATGGCGAAATTGAAGATTTTGCTGAAGTTGGCGTTAAAGCCATCGATGAGTACACACTGGAATATACACTGGAAAGACCTACCCCTTATTTTCTTTCCATGTTGAATTATGTAACATTTTTCCCGGTTAATGGTCAATTCCTAGCGGATTCTGAACATCGTTTCGGTACACACAATTCAACACTTCTTTACAATGGCGCTTATATCCTCGAAACATATGAGCCTCAATCGAGAAGAATCCTTGTGAAAAATCAGAATTATTGGGATGAGTCAAAAATATTTATCGAAAAAATCAATTACAGATATAACAAAGAAGCCAGTGCTGTTGCACAAGAGCTTTATCTTAGAGGCGAAATTTCAGATCTCACTATCTCTTCAGCCATGTTGGATGAATGGATGAATGATCCTGAGAAAAAAGCACTTGTACGTCCTGGACGTCCTAGCTTCTATACCTTCTTCTTCACCCTCAACTTCAACCCCAACTACAGTGAAGAATATGGACCGGAAAATTGGAAACTCGCAGTCAATAACCAGAGTTTCAGAAAATCACTTTTCCATGGTCTCAACAGAACTGCTGTGATGCTCACTCATGAACCTTTTGACCCACAAAACAGAATGCTCAATACCATCACACCTTTCAACTTTGTTGGTGCGACCGATGGTGACTTTACTGAGCTTCCTGGACTTGAAAAATTCACGAATACTGAATCCTTTAATGCAGATCTCGCAAATGACTTCAAAGGTAAAGCAATGGCTGAACTCGATGGTATAGTGACTTTCCCAGTTCAAGTGGTTGTTCCTTACAACACTGGTTCAAGTGCAAACGCTGATAGAGCGCAAGTTCTTGAGCAACAACTTGAAACTTTGTTAGGTACAGATTATATTGATGTGGTCATATTGCCTTATCCACCAACAGGTTTCCTTAATGAGACACGTCGAGCAGGCAATTACTCACTTCAGGAAGTCAACTGGGGACCTGACTACGCTGATCCTCAAACTTACACTGATCCGTTCAACAGAGGTGGTAACTACAACTTCCCAGAGTACACCACTGAAGTGGATGAAAATGCTCTCAATAAATATGACGTCTATGAATCCATAGTCAATGAAGCCAAAGCTGAAGTCCTCGATAATGACGTAAGATACAATCTTTTTGCTGAAGCTGAAGGTTACATGATTGAAAACGCATGGGTTATTCCGTTTTCAACAGGTGGCGGAGGTTATGTATCCTCAAAACTCAATCCATTTGATGGTCCTTTCTCTCCATTCGGCGTAGCCGGTTTGAGATGGAAAGGTCAGAAAGTTATGGATCAACCTATGAGTACAGAAGTATACTACCAATTAAGAGAAGAGTGGGAGCAAAATCGAGAATTAGCGCTAAAGAATGCTAAAGAGAATTAATCCTCCAGCAGGATAGCCCGATCCACTGGGCTATCTTGCTCCATTTTATGACATAAGGAGACACTGCTATGATCAAATACGCTCTTAAACGTTCTTTACAGTCGCTGGGGACACTTTTTATTGTTGTAACTGTTGTCTTTCTCTTGATGAGACTTATGCCTGAAGAAGGCTATTTCGGGTCAGGCTTTGAAAAACTTGACGAAATTCAGAAAGAAGCGATTTTAAAAAACATGGGGCTCAGAGACCCACTAATTATACAACTCAAAAATTTTTATATTAAACTGGTACAATTAGATTTTGGTACTTCGACCACTTATAGACCCAATGTTTCTGTCAACGAAATCATCAAGGATAAGATTCCCTACTCATTATGGTTGGGCCTTTCCAGTGTTTTCATTTCCATGATTGCGGGTATTTCGTCAGGTATTACGATGGCGAGAAACAAAAATGGTCCCCTAGATAAAATAGGTACTCTATATATTGTCATCATCAATGCTGTTCCTGCAGCTGTTTATTATCTTTTCCTACAACTGTACTTGACCAAATTGCTCAACTTGCCCATCCTATTCGATGTGGAAAGACCAGTGAGCTGGATCTTACCAATCATATCGATGTCCCTCGGTTCAATAGCTGCTTATGCTATGTGGATGCGAAGATACATGGTTGATGAACTCAATAAAGACTACATCAAACTTGCAAGGGCAAAAGGTATGAAAAGCAAAACCATCATGACCAGTCATGTTATGAGAAATGCACTCGTTCCAATGGTACAATACTTTCCAGCTTCAATACTCATGGCGATTGGCGGTTCCCTTTATATTGAATCCCTCTACTCCATTCCCGGTATGGGCGGTCTACTCGTGGACTCAATTCAAAGACAGGATAACGCACTAGTTCAAGCATTGGTATTGATTTTTTCAGCTATTAGTATATTTGGACTTTTAATGGGTGACATCCTAATGGCATTAGTAGATCCACGTATTAAATTTGGGAACTCAGGAGGTGGAAGATGAAGCTTAAAACCCATGACAAATTAGCAGAAAACATCGCCGATAATCTTTTTGAATTTGCAAATGTGGATACCGATAAATCAGAAATCGCTGGTTATTCCAACTATTCCTATTGGCGTTCTACCATTCAAGTTTTTCTCAAAAATAAAACCGCTGTTCTTTTTTTGGGAATCATCGTCATATTACTTTTATTTACATTGATTCAACCTTTTCTACCCAATCAGAAAGATCCAACATTCATTCATATCAATCCTGAGACATTCATGCAATTCAGAAACATTAAACCCGGTGCAGAATTCTGGTTTGGCACGAATGCTATAGGACAGGACCTCTGGGCTAGAATCTGGAGTGGCACCAGAACTTCCCTACTGATTGGATTTGCAGTAGGTTTGTTTGAGGTCGTCATCGGCATATTCATCGGAACGTTATGGGGTTATGTAAAGAAATTGGATCGAATCATTACTGAGATCTACAACGTTTGGAACAATATCCCGACCACTGTTGTCCTTATACTGCTGACTTATATTTTTAGACCAAGTCTTTCTACTCTTATTTTTGCAATGGCAATTACAGGATGGCTTTCTATGGCCAGGCTTGTCAGGAACCTCGTGACAATCATACGAGACAGAGAATATAATATGGCATCCAGATGCCTTGGTACTCCGACTTATCGCATTCTAACCAAAAATATGCTACCTTATCTCGTATCCGTGATTATGTTAAGAGTTGCACTAGCAATCCCAATGGCTATTGGAGCAGAAGTTTTTCTCACCTATATCGGCTTAGGACTACCGGTGCAGATTCCATCTCTTGGCAACCTTGTCAATGAAGGCAGAGTCCTTATGATGAGTGAATCGCTTCGTTATCAACTGTTCTTCCCGGCAATTGTCATTTCGATGATTACAATTTCTTTTTACGTGATGGGAAATGCATTTGCAGATGCCGCCGATCCGAAAAATCATGTATAGGAGGTCATTATGAATACTATAGACAGAACTCTAAAACCCATACTCGAACTTAAAGACCTCGTCATCAAATTCAATTTGAGAGGAAAAACATTGACCGCCATAAGAAGTGCCTCCTTGGAAATTTTCAAGGGAGAAAGCT
>JAGXHV010000075.1 GCA_024636005.1 Bacillota bacterium | reverse complement strand
GGTTGAAAGTCGATGTGCGATAATGAGAGTCGTACGTCCTTTTGCCAAAATTTCAATGGAATTCTGGATGGCGAGTTCGTTTTCATTGTCCAGTGCTGAAGTCGCTTCATCCAAGATCAGGATAGGTGGATTTTTCAGGAAAACCCGTGCGATGGCAATTCTTTGTTTCTGACCACCGGAAAGTTTCACACCGCGTTCACCGACAAGTGCGTCATAGCCTTCATCAAGACTTAGGATGAAATTGTGGATATTGGCTTTTTTAGCGGCTTCGATGATTTCCTCATTTGTTGCCCCTGGCCGACCATAAGCGATATTGTCTTTTATTGTGCCATAAAATAGAAATACATCCTGCTGAACAATTCCGATTTGTCCACGAAGTGTGCTTAATGTGATTTTGCTCACATCTTGATTGTCGATGCTGACTTGACCTTCGTTCACATCATAAAATCTTGGAATCAGTTGTGTTATTGTCGTTTTTCCGACGCCAGATGGACCAACGAGTGCCATTGTTTTTCCGGCGGGAATTTCTAAGTTGAAACGGTCGAGAACGATTTGTGAATCTTTTTCATAGGCAAATCGGACATTTTTAAATTCGATGTCACCGACGATGTTTTCAAGAGGCGTTGCATCTGGTGCATCCTTAATGACTGGCTGAACTGCCATCACTTCAAGAAATCTCTCAAATCCGGCCATTCCGGACTGGAATTGTTGCGTTAGTTGAATGAGAGCCCGGATAGGCTTTGTAAAAAATGCTATAAAAAGAAGGAAGGCTACTAAATCTCCGTAATTGATATAATCCATATATACAAAAATACCACCTGCGACCATCGATGAAAGCGTCATCATGTCAATGAAGAAACTGTTACCTGAAGTATAGTAGGCAATTGCCTTGAAAGCGTCTTTTTTTGAGTGTAGATGTGCATCGTTGGTGACGTGAAACTTCTCAATCTCAAAAGATTCATTTGCAAATGACTTGGATAAACGTATGCCTGATAGACTGCTCTCGAGTTGAGCGTTGATATCCGCTTGCTTGGTACGAACATTTCTGAAGGTCTTCATCATGGATTTTCTCATTCTAATAGAGAACACAATGGTCAGAAATACGAAAAAAAACACAATCAGCGTCAATGCCCAATTGATATTGAAGAGTAAAAAGAAACTTCCAATCAGCATGACGGTTGAAATGAACAAATCCTCAGGACCGTGGTGAGCGAGTTCAGTGACCTCATTAAGGTCTCCAGTGAGCCTGTTCATCAGTTGTCCTGTTTTGTTGTTGTCAAAAAAAGAGAATTCCAGCTTTTGCATATGTGTGAACAAATCGCGACGCATATCAAATTCGATTCGTGATCCCAGCACGTGACCCCAATAGCCCACGAAGTAATTGAAGGCGATTTTCAGAGTATAAAGCCCTAAAACTATGGCAGAATAGAGGATGATGAGGTCCATCTGTTTGTTGGGAATGAGGTCATTGATAAAGGTTCTAGAGAACATAGGAAATAGGAGATCTATGCCCGCCATGGAAAAAGCAACGATGAGGTCCATCACAAATAGGAACCGATGGGGTTTGTAGTATTTTACGAACTTGCCAATCACAATATTACCTCCATATTATTTAGCTAATCTAAATATCTTTCAATGATAATTATAATCGTAATTTAATCAAAAGAACAGACAAAGTTACTTGTAACATCCATTACAATTTTGTATAATAGTAAAGTTCCTTTTTGACCAGGGATTATTATGGAGGCGAAAATGAAAGTAAAAAAACATCCAGACTATGAAAATGAAAATCAAAGATTGGAGGAGACAAAAACTCACATTTCAAGTACCATTACCGCGGTTGAAGACTATAGGAGGCTTTATAAGGACAATATTAAAGATGCCATGTCGGACCTCGATACTCAGGAGAGTTCACAGAACTATATCAATGTCCTGATCAACACCCAATTTGTACAGATTGCTGACAAGAATTATGACAACCTCATTAGAGCAAAGAAGAAACCCTATTTTGCAAGGATTGATTTCAAGCAAAAGGGCAGCATCGATAGAGAAAAGTTCTATATAGGAAAAACCTCACTACTGAGAGATGGTGAATTCACACCTCTTGTAGTCGACTGGAGAGCACCTGTTGCAAACCTATATTATGAAGGTCGTCTGGGTGAGAATACATACGAGTCCGAAGGGGACATCTATGAGGGCGAACTTTTGCTCAAGCGACAAATCAACATAGAAGACGGTCAATTGGTGGACATTCTTGATGTGGACATCACCACTAATGACGCCTTTTTACAAGCTTCTCTTGAAGCCAACGCTGATCAACGTCTCAAAGACATCGCTTCCACAATACAGGCTGAGCAAAACCGTGTCATCAGGGCAAATATGCGTGAACCGCTGATTGTGCAAGGTGTTGCCGGAAGTGGAAAAACAACTATCGCACTACATAGAATCGCATATTTCATCTACACTTATGGCGCGACTTTTGATCCCGACACCTTCATGATCATCGCTCCAAATAGGCTTTTCATCAACTATATTTCAGAAGTGTTGCCTGAACTTGGTGTTGAAAAAGTCAAACAGACCACTTTTGTTGACTTTATCGAAGAGCTTCTGGGTAAAAAGTTGAATCTGGTGGATAAAAACGAAAAGTTGATGAACATTATCCACAGGACCAATCATGAACTCGAACTTTGGTCCACGGAGTTCAAAGGGTCACTGGAGTACAAAGAAGGTATAGAAGCTTATTTGACCGATCTTGAAAAGCATTTCACTCCCGCCGTTCATTTTATCTTCAATGGCGTGACACTTGCCACAAGGGTAGAAGTACGATCGCTTTTTCTGGACCATTTCAGATATCTTCCAATCACAAAAAGAGTTCATGAGATCAAGCGATTGTTGACACATCGATTGAAATCAGAATATAAATCGGCTCTCTTGATTACAGAAACCGAGTACAATAATCGCATTGATATTATTTTGCGAAGGGAAGAACCAGGTGATGAGAGAAGAACCAAAGTTGTCGATTTGATGGATGAGCGCGACTCAAAACTAGAGTCAATCCGAAAAGAAAACAAATCAGCAGTCAAAGACTATATGTCACTCTTTCAGGCTGTGGAATATTCTAAAGCCTATAACGATCTAATGACCGATTCTGCGTTGATGGAAAAATACTTTGGAGTATTGTTGTCGCCAGATCAAATCCGTTATCATGTCGAACTCACGCGAAAACTGAATACGAAAAGGAAATATGAGCTTGAAGACTTATCTGCACTGCTTTATATGCGATATCGTATTCAAGGCTTTGATGAACCGCTTGAAGTGACTACAATTGTCATCGATGAGGCACAGGATTTCAGTCTTTTTCAGTTTTTCGTGTTCAAACATGTCATTAAAACGCCTCGTTTGACATTGCTTGGTGATCTCTCACAAGGCATTCACTCCTACAGAGGTGTCCGTAGCTGGGAAGAAGTTATGGCAAAGGTGTTTCCAGAAGATTCGCCTAGTTATATGACCTTGGTCCAGAGTTATAGAACAACCATTGAAATCATGTCGCTTGCCAATAAGGTGCTATCAAGACTGGGCGATCCAGATCTGGTGTATGCAAGCCCGGTCATCAGGCATGGTGATGAACCGACGATTCACTATTTTGAGGCAACAAGTAAACTGATTGATGCACTCGAGACGAGAGTGGATGTACTCAGGGGCAAAGGGTATAAGTCTATTGCGATATTATGTAAAACACATGCGGAATGCATGACCATCAAAAAAGCTTTTGACAAAAGCAAACGCCATATGGCAAAGCTACTCGATGAAAAAGAGGAGCATTACAATGCGGGTGTGATGCTTGTTCCATCATATTTTGCTAAAGGTCTGGAATTCGATGCAGTTCTGATTACAACACTCACTGAATCGTATACAGATCACCCACTGGATGTCAAACTCCTGTATGTGGCCATGACGCGTTCATTGCATCATTTGGATTTATACCTCATGGAGGGGACTATGCCAATCTTGGCAAACTAAAAAAGAGTTCAGTCAATCTTCGATTAGATTTGACTGGACTCTTTTATGCTTAATCTATTGGTTCTGTGTAACCCTCTGGCATGGGATCGACGTGAATTACTATATCAATTCCCAGTGCTTTCAGAATTCTTTTTTCTACTTTGTCGATTTCCGTATGAGCTTTTACTATGGAAATGCTATCAGACATTTCCACGTGGACTGAGGCGATGGTCCTTCCTGGTCCATAATCATGAACTTTGAGATCGTGAACGCCTTCAATGAAATCACATTTCATAATTTGATCATGGATCTTTTCTACAGTCTCTGAATTTGGTGACATACCAAGCAGCACATTGACTGTATCTTTTGCGACACCGTACCCGGTATACATTATTAATATCGAGACAATAACTCCCGCAATACCATCGATAGGAAAATCGATGAATTTTCCTATAATCGTGGTCAATATGACGGCACTAGTGGCGATCACGTCATTCAAACTATCAAAAGCAGCCGCTTGATTGACTTTAGAACCAATGGCTTTGGCAATGTAGTTGTTGTAAAAGTACATCCAAATCTTAATGAGTATGGAAAGGATCAATATGATAACCAATATCCAGTTGAATTCAACTTTTTCAGGATTTAGGATTTTGTTGAAAGAACTTTTTAGCAGTTCAAAACCTACCAACATGATGATGAATGATATGATTAGTGATGATATGTATTCAAATCGCCCGTGACCAAAAGGATGCTCTTCATCTGGTACGCGATTGCTCAGTTTCGCTCCAAGGATTGTGATCACAGATGATCCCGTATCAGAAAGATTGTTGAATGCATCAGATGTTATGGCGATACTGTTCATTATAAGTCCTATCGTCAATTTCACCCCAAACAGAAACAAGTTGCAGATAATTCCAAGAACACCTGAAAATACTCCATATGATTCTCTGACCGATTTATCTTCGGTATTTTTATAATCTTTGACAAATTTTTTGATGAGAAAACGAGTCATATCTACTCCAGTTTTGATTATTTTGACTTTGAATTAATTTTAACATATTTACAGGAAAATAAATGTTAAAATTAAGTAGGAAATAACAAATAAGATTATTGAGAGGTTCAAAATGGTTAAAATAGGTATAACAACAGGATTTCACGAAGGTGAGTCTGTGCGCTATTTGCGCCTGGATGTACGTAATTATGAAGCCATCATCAATAGCGGTGGATGTCCGATCATTTTGGCTGAGACGGCTGATGAACTTACACTAGATGAGTACATCAGTTCTATTGAAGGACTTCTTTTATCCGGTGGTGGAGATATCGATCCCGAACATTACGGTGAAATGATTGATGGTTCAGTTAGAATTGACGAGAGAAGAGATGCTTTTGAGTTGTCTTTATATCAAAGGGCAATGGAAAAAGGTATTCCGGTTTTAGGGATCTGCAGAGGCATTCAAATAATAAATGTTGCCGCAGGCGGTTCTCTCCATCAACATATAGAAAACCACAATAGAATCGATTCTGATGGCAATCCACGTTTTCACAATGTGAACATCATTGAAAATACTTCACTACATCGCATTTTCGGAGTTCCTGCACTTGAGACCAATACAGTGCATCATCAAAGTGTTAAAACCGTAGCACCAGGATTTAGAGTTTCAGCAGTTGCGGGAGACGGTACTATAGAAGCAATCGAATCAGAAAATGGTTTCGCGATTGGTGTTCAGTGGCATCCGGAGGAACTTTACAGGACTCAAAATGTCTCTAGAAAACTATTTGATGCATTTGTCAGCTCATCGTCACTTTTCCACCAAAGGAACGAAAATAACGCTTAGATCATTTTCTTCTTTAATCTCACCATATTCGTCCTTTGTTACAAGAATCAGTTCTTGTGACCCCGATCCAACGGGAATGACCATACGACCATTTGGTGACAATTGATGCATTAGTGCTTCAGGGATATATGGTGCAGCGGCAGTGACTATGATTTTGTCATAGGGTGCTTCAGGGGCGAAGCCATCATAACCATTTCCAAGTATGCAGATAATGTTATTGTATCCATACGTTTCCAGCCTGTTTTTTGCAGACTGATGGAGTTCAGGAATTCTTTCCACGGTAACAACAAAATTCGATGCTTCAGATAAAATCGCAGTCTGGTAACCTGTACCAGTCCCGATTTCCAAAACGCGATCTGTTGGTTCAAGTTGTAGTATCTCAGTCATATAAGCGACAATATAAGGTTGTGAGATGGTTTGACCACTTGAGCTTTGAAGGGCGCAGTCCAAGTAGGCAAGTTCAATCAATCCTTCAGGGACGAACAAATGCCTTGGAACCTTCCTCATTGTTTCTAAAACTCTGGAGTCTGAGATTCCCCGAGAAAGGATTTGAAGTCGGACCATTTTTTCACGCAATAGGGAGTAATGATTGTTATCCATAATAATTCACCACCAGTCCATTTATACCCTTCTTTACTAAAATGCATAATAAATTTAAACATAATTTTGGAGGTACCGTTTGCTATATTTGTTTCTTGCGACACTTTGCAGTGCTTCAATAGCACTGATATTCAAATATACTGAAAATAGTGACACCAACTTGTAAAAACACAAAACAAATATATCTTCAACATATTTTCATCACATTTAGCTCCTATAATAAAACTATAGCAAGACAAAATAAAACTATAAGGAGTGTATGATTATGAAAAAAGTATTATCATTGGCATTGGTAGGAGTCCTCGCATTTGGAGCAATGGGCATGTCGTTTGCGGCATCACCATTTGGAGCAGCTGAAACTTACGCGAACCTTGCAGGTATAACTGCCCAGGAAGCATATGAAGTAAAACTTGCAAGTGGTGGCACATTTGGAGACTTGGCTGAGGAAAATGGATTCTATGAGGAATTCAGTGCAGCAGTTCTTTCATCAAAAATTACTATGATCAATGGACTTGTTGAAGACGGTGAATTAACTCAGGTAGAGGCAGATGCACTAATCACTTCACTTGAAAACTGTGACGGTACTGAGCAACATTTGCTTAGAGGCGTACTCAATTTTGGAGCAAAGGCAAGATCAGGCGAATTCAGAGGTGAAGGCGTTATGTATGGAGAAGGCTCACAGTTCAACCGTCCTGAAAATGGAAGAGGCATGGGACAAATGAGAAGAGGATTTAATCAGTAGGTTGAGTGAAAATTGAATATTTTAAAAGGAAGAGACAGCTCAAGTGGGCTGTCTCTTCCTTTTAGTGGTTTTTGGCTGACGCCAAGTAGTTGGTGGTTGGGAAAAGATGAAAACATTAATGATCTTGTTTTTTTAATACGTTGAGCTAGAGAGCTATAGCAAAGTGCAAATTTGCATAAGGTTTTAAGCACTTAATCTTTTCCCAACCACAAACTACCAACCACTTTTATGCACTTAATCTTTTCCCAACCACCAACTACCAACTACCAACCAACTTCTTTTTTACATATTATAAAGAATCAACCCCACAGCATTGATGGCAAAATTGGCAAACATGTGCACCATCCAAGAACTGTAGATGTTGTTGCTGCGTTCATTGATGAAGTTGAAAAGCAAACCACCTACGAAAAGTCCTGTGAGAAGTAGTGCAAACATCGGAAGAGAGAACCAATTGAGCATCATGGACACATGGTATAGTGCAAATGCACCTGCGCTGATCATCAATGCACTAAGTCTTGAGGTCCATTTTTTAAGTTCTAGATATGCGAACCCCCTAAAGAAAAATTCCTCAAGCAGTGCGTTGACGAACGATATATAAACAGCCACAAGTAGAAAATTATCTTTGGTCACCCCCAGCTCTTTTTCCATGGATGCCGTTACAGAAGAAAAGTCGAAGTAGGGACCAATAATTTTATATGCCGCCAAAATGAATACAAATACAGAAAGTCCCATTCCAATTGAAACTCCAAAATGCCGCCAATCGAACCGGAATAAGTATTTATAGGAGACATCGTGCTTACGTTTTGCATAGATCAGTGGCAGAATTAGAAACAGTGAAATTTTAAGACCTGACTTGATGAGATATCCAGGTTGCCAAACACTGTCTACCAAACCCATCAGTATACAGGCAATAATAATGATTGCTATGATTTGAATTTTATTGTTATTGTTTTTGTTTTGCATTTATATTCACCTCTATATGATTGTAATGGATTTAATGGGAAAAGTAGTTAACGTTTGGTTAGAAATGGGGTACCGTAGGTACCCGGTTGGTTAGTAGTT
>JAGXHV010000074.1 GCA_024636005.1 Bacillota bacterium | reverse complement strand
TTAGCGCCTTTTACCTTTGTGAAATCAGTTGCAAATTTCCCTGCAATTATTCCAGCTCCGTAAATGCCCCAGTTCAACATAGTTACCTCCTTATAGAATCAATCAATTCTTCAACATTTGTATCTTCAGTCGTATCGATGATTAAATCACATTCTTCCAGTTCCCACTCCTTGAACTGCGTTTCAAGTTTTTTTTCAACAGAAAGTGGCAAATTGCCTCTCATTCTTTGGGCGAATCTCGATTTAATCACTTCCAGTGAAGCTGTGAATTTTATCTTTTTCAGATCTTTTAATTCAGATATTTTGTTCAAATGTTCCTTTTCGGTGATGACATAAATAACCATACTCTCAGGATTCTTATCAATCGCTGCATTCTCAAGTATTTTATAAAATATATTCCATGCTTCGTTCTCATTTTTAGCCATTCTCATAAAATCCTTACCTGCAAATACTTCAGCTTTATAAAGTGCTTTCATCTGATCTGCGACTGTTGATTTACCGGTACAACTTTGTCCCATAAGTATATATAACATCTTATCTGACCTCTCACAATTATTATTTAGATCTAGTATATTTCTGTAGCGTCTTTTGGCAACTTGTGTACATGCTCTAGAAAAGCTCTGCTTGAATCCGCCTCAATCTTGTTGTAGAAGAATCCCAACTTGTCTGCCACTTCCACGGACACTTCATCAAACAGCTTACACATTTCGAACGTTGCCTCCCAAATGTGATCAATCTGACCATCAGAGTAGGTTTTTATGAATCTTTCCCATATCTCTTCATTAAGAAAATGATTCATATACTTGCCAGATTTTCCAACACTGCACGAAAAGTCAGACTCAACACCAATTTTCCAGGTTAGCATATTTACCAAATGTGGTCTTATATGTTCATTGATCATGTCCATGACATAAGGAACCTCTTCTCTCCAAAGTCCTTTTGCGACGTTGTTGAGACACCACCAAAAGTTATTACAGTCACAAAGGTAATCGTTTTGAGTAGGTCTTCTGACATGATAATCCTCATCTGTGGTTTCGTGAAGTTGTGGCAAAACAAGATCTTTATCCAGCAGGACAACACAGAGTTTGTCTTCTGTAATTCGATCAAGTCCATAAGGAATTGATTGCACGTGAAGGTCAAGTCTGTTGCCATCGGTAAACTGGATCAGCCATCCATATGTATCGTTAAAATTGCAAGTGAGTCCCCTTAAATAATCCATGTTATCAGGCATTTGCAACATCAGTCTTTTACCAAAACAATCAATCCACAGTTTATCTTCAACAAATGGTTTTGTTTCGGTTACAATATATACGATATCATAATCCTGAAAAATATCTTTAGGAGCGTTTGGATTGGCTCTTGAGCCATTCATATAAACCGCTCTTATTTTTGAATCTTGCCGGGCGACATTTAAGATTAAATTGAACATTTCATTTTCAGATCTCATAATAAATACTCCAATTGGCAGTCATAAGGCTCTAAGTTAAACAACTCCTTATTATACTCCATTGCTTCAACACAACCCATTGAATCATAAAATGCCTGTGTTTCTTCAGAGGATTGGGCAGAGATGTAAAGCTTTTTCGCGTCAGTTTTTTTAGCACTTTCACTTATGAGATGAAAAAGTTTTTTACCGATTCCTTCCCCTCGACTACCGTAAGTGATATGAATACTGGAAAGCTGTAAATATTGATTTTCAGATCCGAAAACCTCTTTTTCGAGAGATGTAAATCCAACAAGTTTATCTAATTCAAAAGCTCCAATTACTGTCCCCCCAGTCTTAATAGTGTTGACGAGACACTCCACCAAGCTGTCATACTCCTCTTGACCCCACTTTTCAGTAAATGAAATGTCTTTCAAGATCCACTCATTGTTCTCTTTTCGCCAACATTTTTTAACCTCTTGATGCCGGTCAAAACTCGAGAATAAGGATATCTCAATTTCATTCTCGGTTAATTCTTTGTACGTTATTTTTTCCAAATCGTAACCTCCTCAAAATTTTCAATTAAAACTTCTATAACTTGCTTTTAGTCTACATTAATGAAAAGACGTTCATTGAAATTCACAAACCCCTGACTTCTGAAGAATTCCCCTGAATTGGTATTTTGGGTCCAATAATTCATTTCAATTCTTCTGATTTGCCTTTCGATTGCATATTTTTTTGCAAAATCAACCAAAGCTTTTCCAATCCCTTTTCCTTTGAATTCTGAATCCACGCAGATTTGATCAATATGAAGTACAGTATAACTGTATTTAAAAGGATTTTCTGCAGTTATGTTTTCTGCTAACAGCATATATCCAGCTGACTTTCCATCCACTTTCGCTATGTATGCCGTTACACTACTGTTTTCAAGTACCTTTTGAAAAAAAATTTCCATATTCTCAAGATCAAACGGTTTGAATATTTCCGGTTCGATGTTGTAATGAATTTCTTGGACATCATGATTTAGTCTAGCCAATAAGTTTGCATCTTTTGTACTTACGATTTCTATTTTCATTTTGTCTTCACCTCCAACAACATTATATCAAAATAAATTATTATTCACACTGCTTTTGGGGACACAAAAGAGATATACGAAAACTTCATCATTTCAGGATAAGCTTCATGTAAATATTTGATAAAAAATATTTTGAGCCACACTAGATATTTATCAAGTGTGGCTCATCAATCAGTATATCTGGTTTTAAAATGACCTGTGCCCTTACCAAAATGACCATAATGCTACAATTACTATTATCTACCGCCGATCAATATTATTGGCATAACCTGCAGAACCTATTTTATAACCAGGTCTGTATTCTTGGATGTAATCCCCATTTGCACCGACTGCATTGTAATCAACAAAGGTCTCGCCTGCGTCATAAGTGTAGTTCCCGTTTAGATCGATGAAAGCCTCACCATAATTGTAGACACCAGCACTGGCTTCATAGACTTCGGCTACAACATAGAATCCGTGATCGATAAAGATCTGATCGATTTCTGCTGAAAGATTAGGATATGTGGTTTTCAATTCATCGTAGACATCGCCGAAGTGCCTTTGATTGTGATTGAGGATCCTCCACAAATCTTTGATAGGAAGATTGATGGATTCATCATTGCTTCCACCTGTGTCAACAAGGTCAAACAAGACACTTCCAACCGCGAGTGTTTCAGAATAGCCACTGTTTTCCCAGGCCTTGTGATTGATTTCTAAATCACCGAGGACTTGTGGTGACTCCCCATAATAATTGAGGCTAAGGATGCTTTCCATGAAGAAGGCAAAGCCTTCTGAGTATGAGTAACCCGTATTGGAGTTTGCATAGCCACCGTGATAGGTATCAGTATCCAACCCTCGACTTCCTGGATAATTGGGATAATAGAGCATCGTCATGATATAGTGTGACAATTCATGATAGATTAGGTTTGGCATTTCGATGGAATTAAGGGTGCTATGCTCTTTCATCACATGGATGGTATTCAACTCGAAATTGTAATATCCCATCGCATCTTTAACGCTTGTAATCTCTTCATTTAAAATGAACCGGATCGGCAATCTCGAGGTAAATTCAAAATCAAGGGTATCTTGATAATAATCGATGCCTTCTTTCATTGACTGATAGAAGTAGACATAAGTTTGAGAAGATGTGCTCTCCTCAATACCTACAGACTCATTTTGAAAGGCAGAGCCTTCATAGAGATCACACTGAATATCAAGATCTGAATCGGAGCTAATAATATACTCCCCACCAAATAGGAGGATCGGTTGACTAATATCCTTTTCCTTGTCCGTGATATAAGCGATGGGTTTATCGTCGTCATTGTAGTAAACGAGTGGGATAGTCAATACAGCCGCATAGCCTGCATCTACAGAATATGGGAAGTCACTGCTGAATGCACCCTGTGCATCGGTTATAACAGAAGTAGAATCAGTGAAATTGCCGTTCTTGTCGTAGTAATTGATGTCGACACGCATGTTGTTTGCAGCGTAGAGTTCGTTCAACACGACCTTTCCACGGAGCATTGATTCTGAATCGATTGCAGGTACTGGATCAACTTGAGCATTTGTTTCAAACTGAGCAGTTTCTCCACCCATTCTTCCGATCATTTCAGCTGCAAAGTCTTTCATGATGGCCTTAATCTTAGGATATTCACTCATCATAATGTCGTTGAAACTCATACCAATAGTCAGTTGACCAGACACGACTTGCATATCTCCTCGGAGCAGATCAACAGTTCCATCAGTACCCTCATAAGTAGAGCCATATCCCACGTGACTTATAAAAGCTGTTATCCTGTAATCTTCACCCATGTCATTGTCATATGCACTTTCTACATACTTATCGAGGCCAGTCTTCGTTACTGGTCTGGATTTGTCGCCGGGTATTGTATAATCGACTCCTACAAGCACTTGGCTGGTTAGGTGTGCGAGGACTGGCACGCCAGGAAAATCTTGAGGGCGGTGATGACTAAATTTGAGAGTATAGCCAAATTTGTCAGCGTTTTTGGTGCCTGTATTCAATTCGAATCCTAAGGCTTCTAGTGCTGGCATTGTTAATTGTTCTGGAAACAGTTCTTCCAAATCATAGACACGCACACTCTCTGAAGGCTCGTCTGACTCTTCACGCGCAGAATCATCTACAGTCTCTTCAGTAACCCTGATGTCAATCCCCATTGATGAGAGAAGTGATAAGAGGTTCTGCTTGTTGTAATCTAATTTGTTAAGATTGAGCGCATTCTTCTTCCAATCTGCAAACTTGTCGACCAGTTGTTCCGCGCTGGTTTCGATGAATTTATTGACAAAAGCTTCTTTTTTATCGCCAAGAATAACTTCCAAATCCTTATTCAGAAGGCTGTTGATTTCATCAAATTTCTCGCTGTCTAGAGTGGCACCTTTTTTTTGAAGAAGGCCACTTACTGCAGCAATAATCTGAGTGTACTGTGTGTTGATTATTTTGGATCCATCCCCACCAAAAGCAATTTCAATTTCTTTGGTCAATCCAAGCATACTCAGTTTTTTTTGTCCGTCTTTTAACTTCTGAATAATCTCTAGCTTGTTCTCTTGAGCTGTTTTTTCCTTTTCAAGAGAAAGCACTTGAGCTTTTATTGGCAGATTTTGCTTTTCTAGAGCATCTATCACTTTGGATTTTAAATCAGGTGTTGCGTCAGTAGTCTTTTTGATTCCGTTACTTAAGTTCTTTGACCCTGCGCGTTCGCCGTTGTAATTCGTGATCACGTTCATAATGGCTTGAGTAACTCTGTCTTTTGACTCGGCGTTATTTGTATGAGAATCCATTTCAACTGTTTCCAAGATGTGAAATAGCATCAAAGCATCTTTCATTCGGTCTGTTTCATCTGCATAAACATTTGTGATGATAATACTGGATATGATTTTCATGAAAAAGAATTCAGAGACCTCCTTGTCATACGTCGGTTGAATGAGGTCGGCTGGGGCATTGCCACTAAGAGTAGCGTTATTATAAAGAGCCTTGATCGCTTGAGCGTCTTCTGACTCATCAAGGGTATCAATGGTTGAATTGATTTTAAGAACGAAGTCTAAACCTGCAAAATAATCTGCACTTGTAATGTATGAATGAATCTCAGCAATGTCCATATAAGTCAGCATCATATCAAGATAGTCTTCGGCAATATGATCTGTATAGATTCTATCCGCAAATTCAAGGAATGCAGGTGTTTTTTCTGGGCTAGTTTTATCGAATACGGTAGCAATGAAATCTCTGCTTGTTAATAGGAATTTGAGATACTCATCAGTAAACTCTGCTAACTCAATTGACTTTGTAAAAGCATAACCTTGTAAAGTCGGATCTAATGGACCGGTAGACGTAGCTAGGTCATCATAAGCGGAGATTTCAAGATTAAGCGCATGTAGAGAGGCTTTGTACGAAAGCATCCCACTAATGATTTCGAGAACAGAATCTTCGTAAGCACTCATCTCAATGGTGTCTAGATGTCTCATTAGATGATCCTCATAAACACTAAACCCATCCTCGTATAGCGCGTTACAATCATCCGATAAGGCGAAAAGGCGATTTGTAAAAAGAACAAGACTTTTCTTTCGAAGGGCGTTATAATTGCGGTCCTCATCAGTTTCAATTAAATAATCACCAGTATAGAAAAAACCACTGGAAAGTAGGTTGAAAATCTCTAGTTCCTCTGAACCAGACGGTGTAGCGATTTCAGTTTCACCCAGGGGTTCAGCGTCATTACTTGGGTCATTTGAATCTTTCGAGCAGCTACTGAGCAGCATTACTAGAACCATGATCAATGACAACCAAGAATACACTCTTTTTCTCATCACAAACTCCTTTTCTAGCTAATAATCCAATGTATACCGACAAATCTACTTTCTTCATACCACTTATTCGGCTTTATAAACAGTTCAGCAGCACCATTTATTTCTGTAGAAACTCGCGGGTTAAAGTCAACACTTTTCATGGACCAGTTCCAAACCCCTCAAGTTTCCATCCAAAAGGATACTTTTTAAGGATCGCAAACCGAGTGCTCTTTTCCCCATTCGTGTTGAATGCTTCCTCTTTCCATTCGAGGTTGAGACTGATTTCTATCTCAATTTGATCCCCTATCTGCATGGAGTCACCTATAGTCGACGGGTCAACGGGATCAATTGTGATTGGATCGAAAACCCGCACAATCTCAAGATTACTTGCTGCAACAATATTCTCAGTTGAAGAATTACCGGTATTGAAGTCTGGATGATAAAGCATTCCTTGTGATGGATACATATTCACAGTGAGCGATTGTAAGAGTGAGTCTGGTGAAAGACATGCATTCGCTTTTTCAAAATTCCCTGAATCCACTGCATTAAAATAGACTTTTACGACCTCTTCTGGAGATAATAGCTCCAGTGATTTGAACCGGGTAGTTTCACTGAATATGTTCTCATGAATCAACCAACTGTCAAAATCCTGTCCCGTTATTGCTTCCAAATGTTTTCCTTCAAGTGATGGGCCAATTTTACTTATGTTGTACATCAGCCAAGATCCGACAATTTGCTTTTCATCCCGAAGAATCACAATATAGGAAGGTCTTGAAAATCCTGATAATGGGTCAATATCAGGCAGTTCTTCATTGAGACGGTAAGTATGGGCAGTTACCGTTTTTCCTTTGATCTTATTGAGTTCCAATCCGATGTCTGTAGAAAAGACATTGGCAAGATGCCAGTATAATCCACTTGGATAACTCCCCCATTCCACACTCCAGTCAGTTGGAACGGTCACTTCAAATGAGTCGTAAGTTTCACTGACTGAATAACCATAGTGCTCCAAAAATATTTCGTCACTGACAAGTGCAGCTTTCACCATAGTGCCACCTTTTATCAGATAATCCTTAAAATTTGTCCCATAAAACGGTATTGGCTTTGATGCGTTGATGTCAATTTTATAGAGCATTCCGTCATCCTTGCCGACAGTGATCAAACTCGGATTTTCGTCGTCCAGCAGTTCGAAAAAGAGTCGCATCGGTTGATCGCTGATCTTTTTCGGATCACGTGATGTAAGATCATATGAATAAAAATCCAAATCTACAGGCTCCCCAAAGTCATTTATCGTTGTTGAGGCGTTAAAATAACTACTTCTGAGTCCGCTTTTGAAATCAATATACCCGAACAGACCTTCATGATTAAAATCAACTTCGGAAAACTGCTTTTCAGTTTCTGAAATCATCCGATCAAATCGATCGCTTGCTTCCTTTGCATCAACAGTTTCGATTTCTTCTGTTCTGATGCGAAAGCCTTGCACTTCCAGTTCACGATTGAATGTCATCAGAATATCAAAACCGTCCTTATTAAAGGGAATGACAAGTGGATATGCAATTTCAGAACCTTCACTAAAGTTAAGTTGATCCGGCTCAAGGATCTGCTGCACCTTTGAAAGTGACATTCCTTTTTTAATACCTGCAATAGGATATTCCCCATAATACATTACAGCGCTAATCGGATAAAATGTAATTTTGTCTTTTTTTTCATCTACTGGAGAGTAAATCATCAAGTCATCATAGAGGAGATAATCACCAACAATCCAACCTTTGTCATCTGGTGTCCCGAGCCTATCAAAAATCACTGAACTGCTTGAACCGAGTGTAAATTGATTGAGCCTTGGTTCAGATGTGATTTTTGAAAAATCCGGTCCTTGTACCGATGACACTGAAGGTTCATGTAAAATGGCTTTTGAAGCAAAATCATACGGCTCCTCTTTTTTCAGGAATTCCTCGGTCTTTAA
>JAGXHV010000073.1 GCA_024636005.1 Bacillota bacterium | reverse complement strand
TTCCGAAAGAGCCTTTGGCTATTAAAAGTTTATCGGTCGAAATCTATGAATAATGCTTAAAGTGGAGGCAAGGATGAATCAGTATGTTTTAGAAGTATCTAATTTAAACAAATCATTTGGCAAAAAACACGTTTTGAAAGATGTCTCTTTTAAGGTGAAGCCACATGAAATCGTAGGATTCATCGGTCCCAATGGTGCAGGAAAATCAACGACGATGAAGTGTATCTGTAATCTCATATTTCCAGATAGTGGTTCCATAAAAGTAAACGGCTATGATTTATCAAAAGACAGAGAAAATGCACTGGCATCACAGTCGGCACTGATAGAAAGTCCTGGCTTATACATGGACATGACGGGTAGAGAAAATATTATGCTGATTGCGGGTCTTAGAAGAATTTCCAAGGAGCGTGTTGAAGAAATTTGCACATTCACTGAACTCAAGGATGCATTAAATCGAAGAGTTTCAGGGTATTCCATGGGAATGAAGCAGAGACTTGCACTTGGAATCGCGATCATGAACAAACCCAAACTTCTAATTTTGGATGAACCCAGCAATGGACTGGATCCAACGGGGATCATACACCTTAGAAGTACTCTAGAACATTTGATGGCGGCTGAGGAAATCGCAATACTGTTTTCATCCCATCAGCTAGGAGAAGTGGAGAAGTTGGCTGATCGAATCATCTGCATCAACGAAGGCAGAATGATTGAACCACCAAGTGCACTGAACGAACAGTTCAGCTACATATTTCAGGTATCCGATCAAGCAAAGGCAAAAGCGCTTGGACAGACGATTTTTACTGATGAGAAAATTAGACTTATCGGTGACGATTCTCTGAGAATTGTACTGGGCAACCACGAGCAACTGGATGAAATCATTGGACTGTTTCAAAAGTCAAATATAAAGCTTGTAGATGTTCAAAAGGATGTGATGGATGTCGAGGCGATTTATAAAGAAGTGTATGGGACGTTGTGAGAAGGGAATAAAGAATTCAATCATAGGAGGTTGAAAAGTGATCTTAACGGTATCAATTATTGTGTTTATTGTCTTGGAAACTGGAAATGTTTTGATTTTATACTTTGCGCCTGATTCTAAAAAAGGCAATGGTGTGGCTGTTTTTAATGCCTGGGAAAAATCAAAAGAAGATCCGAACATGCATGAGTTTATCCGGTATTTGGTCTTTTGGGTCGCGGGGACCAAATTGATTTTTATTTCACTTTTATTGGTGGTGTTGTTTACTGGCACGATACTGACGAAAACGCTTTCAGTTTGTGTATTGATCTTATCGATTGCTTCTTATTTTTGGAAACTTCACCCCATTATTAAATTACTGGATTCTAAAAATGAAATAACACCAAGTGGGTATTCAAAAACTCTTGGAAAAATGATCATAGGATTCATGATGATGTTCATAATTGCTTTAATGGGTCATTTGATATTTTCCTGAGTATAATCTGAACCGCCATTTGGGTACCTGGTACCCAAATGGCGTTGGAACTTACATTCCTGTTTAAACGAAATTACAAAAATGATCCCAAAGAAATAGACCGACTTAAGCGGTCTATTTCTTTGGGGTTGATGTCGTCATAAGATTTACGCACTTTATCTTTCTTTCATCCCAACACGGTGGTATAATTTTGGCTTATGTGCTAAAAAATACGGAGGTATGGAATTGTGAAAGAAAGATTAATCAAGAATATTAATTATAAGAATGAGTTATTGTCAGGTTTAACTGTTGCATTAGCACTTGTTCCTGAAGCAGTGGCCTTTTCATTAGTTGCAGGAGTTGGTCCGCTTGTTGGTTTATATGCGGCTTTTATGGTTGGCCTTATTACTGCAATATTTGGTGGAAGACCAGGAATGATTTCTGGTGCCACTGGCGCTCTTGCAGTTGTAATGGTTGAACTTGTTTCTGAACATGGCATTGAGTATCTCTTTGGTGCAGTGGTTTTAATGGGAATAATACAAATCAGTGTTGGACTGCTTAAACTAGGGAAATTTATAAGAATAATTCCTCTACCGGTTATGTTTGGGTTTGTTAATGGGCTTGCTATAGTAATTTTCTTGGCTCAACTCAATCAGTTTAAAGTAGCAGATCCAAATGGCGCACTTGTCTGGATGACCGGAACAGAACTAATCATTATGGTGGGTCTCGTTTTAATGACGATGAGCATCATGTATTTTCTGCCCAAATTAACAAAGGCTATTCCCTCTGCGCTTGTTGCAATTTTATTTGTTGCGGGATTGGTAAATTTCTTCAACATTGATACCAAAAGTGTTGGTGACATCGCATCTGTAGGTGGTGGATTTCCACAGTTTCATATTCCGAACATACCGTTAAACCTTCACTCAATAGAAATAATACTGCCTTATGCGGTAATATTAGCTGCAATTGGACTTATAGAATCCTTAATGACATTGACATTAATCGATGATATTACTAAAACAAGAGGTCGTGGTAATAAGGAGTGTGTAGGGCAAGGACTTGCAAATGTTTTAACAGGCTTTTTTGGTGGAATGGGTGGCTGTGCCATGATTGGTCAAAGTATGATCAATGTAAATTCAGGAGGGCGCAGTAGACTATCTGGAATCTCAGCAGCGTTGTTCTTATTGGGGTTTATTCTTTTTGGTTCTTCACTTATTGAATTGATTCCGATTGCGGCATTAACCGGTGTCATGTTTATGGTCGTTATTGCAACGTTTGAGTGGTCAACTTTCAAAATGATTAAAAACATCAAAAAAACAGATGGATTTGTAATCGTTCTTGTATCGGCCATAACAATAGTCGAAGACCTTGCAATAGCAGTAGTGGCAGGGGTAATAGTTTCCGCACTTATTTTCGCTTGGGAAAAAGGAAAAAGAATTGATATTAATTTTTCTTATATTTCAGAAGAAACTAAAGTTTACCAAGTAAGAGGCGCGCTATTTTTTGGTTCAGCAAGAAATTTTATTGAAAGTTTTGATGTGTCAAATGATCCCAAAGAAGTAATTATTGATTTCTTAAATGCTAGAGTATTTGATCATTCAGGAATCGATATTATTAATTCATTAACGGGGATGTATAAAGAGGAAGGCAAAATTCTTCACTTAAAACATTTAACTCCTGAGTGTTTTGAGTTTATAAGGGATTCTGCAGAGGTAGTTGATATAAATATTATTGAAGATCCAAATTATCACATAGCAATTAATGAATTGGCGTAGTAAAAGTGCATTGTAAATCTAGTGATCTAGATGGGCAATGCTCTTTTTTTAGCACTTTATTTGTTACAGTTCTTTTTCTATGAAATTAGGGTATATAAGGCATGAGGTTAATCGTATGTATATGACCTATTGGAGAAACCTATGGAATCAATGGCAATATAGTTGTGCGAACATATAAGCCGCCATTTGGGTACCTGGTACCCAAATGGCGGCTTTTTTAGGATGATTTATAGTAGTGAATTGTAAGTTGCTCTCAAACTCGTGGCGATCACTTTACCAGAACGGATGACATATCTTCTTTCCGGCTGCAGGCTGATGGCCTCATCTATGGTTGTAGCATCTGTTATAATGAGGTTGGCTGAATTGCCAACGACAAGCCCATAATCATCGAGTTTTAGAATTTTCGCGGCATCAGTGGTGATCATATCAAATAGTTTTTCGCGTTCATATGGCAGACTCATTTGCGCAGCATGTGCCGTGATCAGTGCCACCTGTAGCATGTCTGCGCTTCCGAACGGATAGAAAGTGTCGCGTACACAGTCTTGGCCGAAGCTCACGACGATGTCACGCCCCAGAAGTTCTTTGACGCGTGTGATGCCTCTTCGAATGGGTTGTTTGTCGTTTCTTCCCTGTAACATCAGATTGGTCACAGGATTTGTGATCATGAACATACCGGCATTTTTCACCTTATCCATGACGAAATTCGCATAGTGATCGTCATAAGCGGCAAGTGCACAGGTGTGTCCAGCTGTGACTCTACCTTGCCAGTGGTTTTTAAGGGTAGCATCGGCAACCATTTCAAGTGTGCGATAAAATGGATCATCCGTTTCATCCACATGCATATCCACATCGGCATTGAAGGCTTTTGCGATTTTAAAAATAAGATCCACGTGGTAATGGCTATCGGTTGGAGAAGCTTCATTGGCAGGCATACCACCAATCACATCAGCACCCATATCCATCGCTTGCCACAGTAGCTCGGCGCACCCATGATTTTTAACGATGCCTTCTTGTGGAAATGCTACAATCTGAAGATCAATCAAATGTTTGACTTTCTCCCTGAGGGCCAAAATCCCTTCAAGAGGTTTCAATCCGCCTATGGTGTCCACATCCACATGGGTACGCATATGCAGTGTTCCATTTTGAATCGATTTTTGAATCACTTTCATGGAACGTTCAACAACGTCATCAACGGTGTAATTCTTCTTTTTGTCCCATATGATTTCTATGGCTTCGGTTAAAGTTCCACTTATATTTGGCCTCACCACGTCAAGGATATTCACTTTGTCCAGATGGATATGTGGCTCAATAAAAGGTGGGGTGACCAGTAAACCCGATGCATCGATTTCTTCAGTACCTTTTGAAAGAATACTGGAAGCAATCTCTGAAAATTTGCCGTCTTCAATTCCAATATCTACGACTTCACCACTTCTTAAGCGTGCGTTTCTAATAATCAAGTCCATGTCATTCCTCCTATTCTCTACATGTATTTACCCATTATTTAAGCTGTTGACCACACATCTGTAACCTTCAGTGTTTTCCTGAAGTGATTTTTCTTCAAATAGGGATTCAACAATGGTTTGGTAATCGTTCAATTGGAGACATCGTCTTATTTGATCAGCAAACTTCGCATTGTCCTCAAAAATATGAATCATGTAAAACCAGATTTCTTTCATTTTGGAGAGCGCATATTGCTCAGTGCGCATCACTTCCAGATAATCATTAAAGAGTGTGTCATGGAAACTTTTGAAGACAGCCTTATTTGCCTCACGGGTCTTTTTAATGTTTCCGAGGAGTGCGGGATTTCCGATGATGCCTCTGCCAAGCATCAGATTCTCCACATATGGATACTTTGAAACTATATTCTGGTGCTCACCCGGAGTGAAAATATCGCCATTGTAACAAACTGGTGCTTTGATTTCATCCAGTACGGCACTGAAGATTGCTAAATGGGGAGTATTCCTATACATATCCTTTTGGATACGTGGATGAATAATCAGTTCTTCCAAGGGATACTTGTTGAAAATCTTAACCAGTTGATAAAATTCATCAGGATCATATTTGCCGAGTCGTGTTTTGATTGAGATTTTCATTTTAGCTTGGCTATAGATCTCATCTAGAAAACGATCCAGTTCGGCGGTATGGAACAAGAACCCTGACCCCTTATTTTTAGCGACTACGGTGTTTGAGGGACAGCCGAGATTGAGATTGATCTCGTTGTAACCATACTCACAAATGGCATTTGCTGTACTTATAAATTCACCTGACTTGTTTCCTAAAATTTGTGGGACTGTGTATTGCCCCTTGTTGTTGTCCGGTAAAATCTCATCCAGTTCTTTTGCTGAGAGACGGGTATTTGGATTGGTGGAGATGAATGGAGTGAAGTATTTTTCCATTCTCTCAAAGTGATTATGATAGGCATTTCTATATATATAATTGGTCACACCTTCAAGTGGCGCTAAGTAATAGTTCATTTATTTTCTCCTCGGTATTTGATAGTTATACTTAATTATAGTGTATTATTCATCAAAAGAGAAAACTATCTGAAAAAATGGTATACTGATTAATGGTATAAATATATACATAAAACATAATGGAGTGAGAGGGCAATACATATGAAAAAAATAGGGCTTTATTTATTAGGATTTATTATACTGTTTTCCCTGGTTTCAATGGTGGCGACCAAGATTATTTATGATGGTCAATTTCCAAGATACGAGCGACATGATGAAACAGTCTCTGCAAATTTGAGATATGGAGATCTGGAAGCGAATTATCCGAGACAACTGGTGGATTTTGAATCAGGGAACAATCTTTTGAAAGGGTATATTTATGGCTCTGACAATTCACTGGGACTGATTGTGGTTGCACATGGTCTGGGTGGCGGCGCAGATAGTTATCTGCCTCAGATCACATACTTTGTCGATCATGGATGGCGCGTTTTTGCCTATGATGCGACGGGAAGTTTTGACAGTGAAGGCAAAACTACAAAAGGATTCCCACAGGCACTTCTGGACCTAGATGCCGCACTGATTTACATCGAATCTCAGGACTCTTTTGAAGAGCTTCCTGTTGTGCTTTTCGGTCACAGCTGGGGTGGTTACGCTGCCGCGAATGCCCTGCATTTAAATCATGAAATTGCAGGAGTGGTCAGTATCTCGGGAGCAAACAGTGCAATGTCCATGATTATGGAACAAGGTGAAAGCATGATGGGTGGATTCATTTATGTCCAGTATCCGTATTTGTGGCTGTATCAAAGAATTTTATTTGGTGAGTCGGCATCGTATGACGCTGCTCAGGCCATCAACAAGAAGGATGTTCCAGTCCTGATTATTCATGGCACTGAAGATGAGATGGTGGATTATAATGGCAGTGCGATAATAGCTAGAGTGGATGAAATGACCAATCCAAAAGTTGAAACAATCGTACAAAGCAATCCGGGACGAAATGGGCACAATAGCCTGTTCAAATCTGAAGTTGCCGTGGCATATATTGAAGAAGTTAACGTAGAGTACAAAGCATTATATGATCAATATGAAGAAAATATTCCATACGATATCAAGCAGGAGTTTTATTCAGGATTGGACAGGACCTTGGCACAAGATCTGGACGCTTCATTAATGGATGGTATTCAAAACTTTTTATTAAGGTGTATTCGTTGATTTACTTTCTTTTGGGGTATAGTTTTGCATAAATGAGAGGACGTGACAGCACATGGTTAAAAAAACAGCACTAAAAATCAATCAATATTTCTTTTATGGATGGATCATTCTCGCAACAGCGACTTTGGCAGCATTCTTTTCTTCACCGGGTCAAACTTACTCGATATCGGCATTTATCGATAATTATATTCATGATTTCGGTTACTCAAGGACTTATATTTCTTCCATTTATTCCATAGCGACGGTGATTTCAGGAATGCTCATGATTATGATGGGAAAGTCTGTCGATCGTTTTGGTTCCAGACGCATGTTGATTGTTGTGGGCATCGGTCTCGCAATAACCACTTTTTTCAACAGCACGTTGATGAATATCCCGATGATATTCATTGGTTTTTTTTTCCTACGATTCTTTGGACAAGGGTCGCTGACTTTGATTCCAAACGCGCTTGTACCGCAATGGTTTGAAAAAAGGAGGGCTTTTGCACTCAGTATCGTCACCATGGGTACTATTTTTGGCAATCTGATTGTGCCAGTGTTTAATACAATGCTTATTGAAAGTAAGGGGTGGCGCTTTGCTTGGCAAGTCTGGGGCATACTGATTATCATAGTTTTCATCCCATGGGTCATTGCCACTGTTGTCAACAAGCCTGAAGATATTGGACTTTTGCCAGACAATCGGAAAGCCTTAAATGAAGATGAGACAAGGGCAGAGCTTGAAAAATTGGAGCTGAGTTCTTTTTCACTGGAGCAGGCGTTTAAAACGCTAGCGTTTTGGGCGATTGGGTTCATTTCGATGATTGTACCGATCATCAGCACAGGGATGCTCTTTCATTTCTATTCTTTGATGGGCACCAAAAATGTGGAACCCGGGCAGACCGCCTTCATTATAGGTTTGGTTGCATTGCCAGGACTAATTTCACCACTTGTTTCCAGATGGATTATCGATCGTTATAGACCTAGAATCATTTTGTTGTTCACGCTCTTTACGATTGCAGCGGACATGCTCTTTATGTTGACCGTGCAATCAGTGATTGGAGCAGTGATCTTCATTCTGGTTTATGGCCTAGCGATGAGTGTTCAGAACATATCGATTAATGTCTTATGGGTTCAGTATTTCGGTAGAAAGCACCTTGGAAGTATTCGCGGGGCAGCAACGGTCTTTGCTGTGATCGGCTCAGCATTCGGAACAGTACCTTTTGGACTGAGTTATGACCTCACAGGGAGCTATTCCACAGTGTTTGTCTCTATGGCAATATTGTCATTCGGAGGCATGGTTCTGGCTGGATCTGTACATCAACCTGACAAAAAATAAAATTCTAATAAACAAAAGCACGATTCGAAGTATAAACCCTTCTAATCGTGCTTTTTAGTTTATTCATTTCAATTGATGGAATTACGACTGGTTTCGAGATTGAACGACAGCTCTTTCAAGGAGCCAATCCCTGATTTCATAACCAGTTTGCGGATATTCTTTGAGTACATAGCAGGACTTTTTAGATTTTTTAGGAAGATATTTCGCCTGATGCTATCACAGGACAGATCATATCTCAGTTCTGCGGACTCCAGCCCATGAATAAGCGATTCATAAAGTTTGAGTGATGTGTCGAGGGCGTAGCTGAAACCTTCAGCGGATGTTGGACTTGTAGCACCTGCCGCTTCTCCGAGCAGTGCCAAGGAAAGCTTTTCGCCTGAAGAAAGACTTAGCCGTGATGCAAATCTGAGTTGTCTTACTGAGGTTGAGCGTTCAATAAACGCACCTTCCGTTTTACTTGGAGTGTCTAGCGAGAGGCCTAGATAATTTGCAGTTTTTTCTCTTAAAAGATCAAAGGTTTGTAGGCGTTCCTGAGCTGGTTTTGCATGTGGACCGTTTAAAGGAAGCGCAGTGCCAAGTATAAGATGATCACCTTTTTGTATGGTCCAAGAATAGTAATCAGTGATTTCGCTGTCAAAAATGCCTGTATAGTAGGGTGTAGTGGATGCTATCGGATACCATTTCTGTATGCTGATGTATTTCTCGGGGCTGACATATTCTCCAAGAACTCTACGCCTAACAAATGAGCCAGCACCATCAGCGGCTACAAGAAATTTGGCCTTAAGTACAGTTTTTCCTTGATTTAACTGAACCTCCCAGTGATCATCGTTGACATGGATGGAGCTGACCACCTCTCCTAGGTGTTTGTCAATACTTTCCGGAATCAGAGAAAAGAGATAGCGATCGAACTTTTCACGGTCCATATTGTAATAGTATCTTTGATAATAACGTTCCAGATTATTGTCGAAGTCGATGGTTCTGACTTTGAATATTTGAGGATCTTCAAGTATGTTTGAGGGGATGTTCAGACCGAGTTTGGCGAGCATCTTTTGCGCATCGGGTGAGAGCAGTCCACCGCAAGCCTTTTGTCTGTGAGGATCTACAGGTTGATTAAGCCTTCTTTTTTCGACCAGTCCAACTTTATATTGGTTTGTTTTGTCGCTTGCAAGAAGTCTCGCCAGATTGGATCCGGCCGGTCCTGCTCCGATTATGAGTATGTCATACATTCATTCCCACCTCCATAGGAACAGGATAACACAATATTTGTTGTTAAACAACAAAAAATAGCCGCAAAAGAACAATATTAATTTTTTATGACATCAGCCAAACGACATAAGTGTTGTGATAAAATAAGTAAGTCACTATTTAATGTTTCATTATTTTTATGGGGGGAACATGAAACAAGAAAACCAGGTGAAAAGATCACTAATGAGCAATGCTTTTTACGTGTATCGGCATATGATGAAATGGCACCCTGAATCCATTACCACGCTGATACTCAACACTCTTGCGGTGGCAGTGGCACCTTTCATTTGGGTGGTGGTGCCAAAGCTGATCATCGATGAACTTCAAGGAAAGGCAAGACTGGACTGGATCATAACCGTACTTGCAGTGACACTTTTCATCACAGCAGTGGTCCATTTCACAAAAGAAGCCTGCATCGGCATCTACAGAATGAAAATGTCTAGAATCAGGATGCTGTTTGGTCTGGATCTGCATGAGAAAGCCATGAATCTGGACTATCATTATGCAGAAAACGTCGATACACAAAATCTCCTTCACAAGGCAACCAGAACCACTTCAAATCCTTTTCATGGAATCGGTGGCGTCATGAAATATTCTTTTTCAATCGTTGGATACCTCATTGGATTCATCGGTTATACAGGGATAATTCTAAGACTACATCCTGTAGTGCTCGCTTATCTACTTGCCAGTGTTGTATTGGTTTACAGACTTAAAAGCAAATCCGATCAGTACAGATTGTCCAGAGAAGATGATATACGCCCGGTTGAGAGAAAAGCAGGATACATAGCAAGAGTTTTAACCGATTTCGAATTTGGAAAAGACACGAGAATCTATCAGTTCAAAAATATGCTTCTTAAGAAAATGGAGCATTTCAACAACGAAACGGAAGCTGTTGAAAAAGAAATCCACACAAAACAACTTAAAGTTGAACTCGTGGACACAGGACTAGTTCTACTAAGAGACGGTATGGTTTATGGATACATCACCTATATGACACTGAGTGGAAACATGTCTTTCGGAGATTTTATCCTTTATACGACTGCCATCAGTGGATTTGCCGTATGGATGCAGGAATTGATGAGAGATTACACCGAACTCAGATTGACCACGAGGTATGTTGACGATTACCGTGATTTCATGGAAATCAAAAATGAGGAAATGAAAGACGAGCCCTCGCCACTACCCACGGGCAATAGACTTTCCATCAACTTTCACAATGTGGATTTCGCTTACCCAGGAACAGATAAAAATGTGTTCAAATCGTTGTCCCTTGACATTCCAGCAGGTCAAAAACTTGCGGTGGTCGGCATCAATGGTGCCGGGAAGACCAGTCTCATTAAGCTGTTGACAGGTCTTTATCGTCCGACAAAGGGCAAAATCACTATTGAGGGCACTGATATAACTACCATTCCGATAACGGAACATTACAAGCTGTTCTCCGTGGTCTATCAGGAAATCAAACCACTTGCGGCTAACATCTCTGAAAATGTCGCCGCATCCGAAACATATGATGAAAACTGGGTTTGGGATGCCGTTCACAGGGCAGGTCTAAAAGACAAGATTAACAAGCTCGGCAAAAAGCTGGACACACCGCTCCTCAAAGTCATTGAAGACGACGGGCTCGAACTATCGGGGGGCGAAAATCAAAAGCTCGCCCTGGCAAGGGCGCTTTACAAAAATGGTCCGATTGTGATTCTGGATGAACCGACTGCGGCGCTGGATCCTATTGCGGAAAAGGACATTTACGAAAGCTTCAGCGATATGATTGACGGCAGGACCGCCATTTTCATCTCACACCGCTTGTCCAGTACTAAGTTCTGTGACAAGGTCGCTTATTTTGAAAATGGAATCATCGAGGAATATGGCGCACATCATGAACTTATGGCACTCGGTGGCAAATACGCCCATATGTTCAACACTCAAGCGAAATATTACCAGGAAAATGGGATGGAGGTGAGTGCCTGATGGAAAAGCATGAATTTTTAAACAGCAACCGGGTTGTCATCCAGTATTTTGTCCGCTTGGTGGGTAGACTATCACCGAAATACATGCCGACACTACTCGTTCAATCGCTTTTCAAAACCATGAGACCGCTCATATTCATCATAGGTCCAAAATTGATTGTCGATGAACTGATTGGACAACAGAGAATCGAACGTCTGGTGTTCATAATCGCAGCGATTGCCATCGGTAATTTTGTGGTTGGAGCAATTGAGAAGGTGCTAAAAGCGAGAACCGATCTCATGACCTATCAGTTCAATAACGCGTTTGAGAGACATATTTCAAGAAAGACGGTTGAAATCGATTTTGAGAACGTTGAGGATCCAGAAATCCTGAATCTCAAGGAACGCGCTCTGTTTGCCGTCAGAAACCACGGCCTCATGTATGGCATGGTCGAGGCGCTATCAAAGGTTGCAAACGAAGTTATATTGATCGCCGGACTTTCTGCCATCATATGGACGTTCAGCCCATGGGTGTTGATGCTCCTTGTTGGAGTCGTAGTCATCAATAGCTTCATATTCAAGAAAGTGCAGAAATATTATTATCTCGAATCCACACAGACAGTAGGTGCAAACAGGGCGTTTGTATATTACATCAATCAGTCCTCTGACCTTGAAGTGGCGAAAGACATTAGGCTCTACGACATGTCCGGAATGATGATCGATAAGATGAACCGCTACAATCTCAGAACCTACAAGCTTTATCTTAAGATTTATGGTGCCATCAGCAGACTCAATGGTCTGGTGAGCGTCAATGTTCAGATTCAGACGGTAATCATCTATTATCTTCTTGCGGTGAGAACTTTGGCTGGAACTGTGACCATCGGTAATTTTATGATGTACGCCGGTGCTGTTGGGAGATTTAGTTTGAGTATGAATAATTTCGTGAGCAGCATCATAGAAGTCAATCGTCTTTGCAGACAACTTGAACTTTTGGTGGAATATGAAAAGATTCCCGCTTCGAAGGACTCTGGTGATCAGCCGATGCCAGCAGGCGACAAGTATGAGATTGAATTTCATGATGTGTCATTCAGGTATCCGAGAGCAGATGATTTCACACTGAAAAACATTTCGGTAATCATTCATCCCGGTGAGAAAATCTCAATCATCGGTCTCAACGGCGCCGGAAAGACGACATTTGTAAAACTGCTTACGAGACTTTATAAGCCTACTGAGGGTAAAATCACAATCAATGGCATCGACATCCAGGATGTGGACTACGAAACCTACATGTCAAAGATAGCCGCGGTATTCCAGGATTATCGACTTTTTGGATTAACGGTGGAAGAGAATATCACAGGCAAGATCACTGAAGAAGATGAAAGTCCGGAACTTTTTGCGATCCTTGGGGAGGTGGGAGCATCTGGTGATATTGAAGCGTTGCCACTTGGTCTCAAAACCCCACTCGATAAAAGGTATGACAAAGAGGCGACCAAACTCTCGGGAGGTCAATCACAGAAGATTGCCATCGCTAGAGCTCTATACAAAAATGCGCCGATTGTTGTTCTGGATGAACCAACCGCCGCACTGGATCCACTTGCAGAACACGACGTCTATTTGCGTTTCGACCAGATGGTTCAGGATAAGACGGCAATATACATTTCGCACAGATTATCCAGTTGCCGATTCTGTGACCGTATATTGGTGTTCGACCAAGGGAGAATCATTGAAGTCGGCTCACATGATGAGCTCATAAGAAATAAGGGGTCTCAGTACGAACTGATGTTCAATGCACAAGCCACTTATTACTCGGCTTGAAGGGGCTGTCGGGAAATAGATAGCCCCTAAGTGGTTGGTGGTTAGTGGTTTTGCGCTCGTACGATCGCAGTAGATGGGAAAAACAAAAAGGAATCCTCCTACTTTTGTCGAATAGACATAGTAGGAGGATTTTTGTTCGAAAAAAAGATGGTATCTCACCCCCATCTTAATCTCGTTGCATTTAACTTTTATGATACTTATTGGTCAAATCGGTTGTTTTCCGACAGCCCCTTTTTAAAGTTTTGAAAACTCAACCGCAAGCTGAGCTGCAACTTTTGCATTGTTATACACCAGCTCAATGTTCGAATCCAGGCTGTCGCCGCCAGTGAGTTCTTTTACTTTTGCAAGCAGGAATGGAGTGGATTCTTTGCCTTTGATTCCAGCTTTTTCTGCTTCTGAGACTGCCGTTTGGATAGCAGATGTAATCGCATCAAAGTCCATCTCATAAGCTTCAGGAATCGGATTGGCTACTACAAGACCGCCACCTAACCCAAGGTCCCATTTCGCTTTAAGCGCTTCGGCAAGTTCAAGAGGGGAGTCCACCCTGTAGTCCACTCCGAAACCACTTTTTCTTGTGTAGAATGCAGGAAGTTCATCGGTTTGATATCCAACAACTGGAACGCCATTTGTCTCAAGGTATTCCAG
>JAGXHV010000072.1 GCA_024636005.1 Bacillota bacterium | reverse complement strand
TTTGTAACAATTCAATCGATAGGAGGTGGAAAGTGAATTTTCATGGTGGACAGTTTCATCGAAAGGATGTAATAGATTTCAGTGTCAATATTCCTGAACTGGAATATCCGGATGGTTTCGAAGAAATAGTTAAAAATGCACTATTGCAAATAAGAAAATATCCTGATATCGAAGGAAAAAGTTCAAAGAATGCAATAGCAAGTTACAATGATGTCGAAGTGGATCAAATTGTACTTGGCAATGGAGCAACGGAACTCATTTACTTGATGTCAAGAGCGGTGGAAATCAAAAATGCGACTATTATTCAACCAACATTTACAGAGTATAATCGTGCTTTGGTTCAAAATAATGTTGAAGTGAATCATTTTTATTTAAAACCTGAAAATGAATTCAAACTGCATAAAGATGATTTGGTTCGATACCTCAACAAAACAAATTCAGATTTACTGGTGCTATGTAATCCCAATAATCCGACAGGTACTTTCATAGAGATGGATACAATAGAAGACATCGTACGAACTGTACAAAACAAAGACATGATTTTGATGATTGATGAGAGTTTCATGGATTTTGTGTCAGATTATAGACTTGATCGTCATCAGGAAAGATTAAATGCATTGATGAAGAATTGGCCGGTTTTAATCATCAGATCAATGACGAAGAATTTCATGATTCCAGGTATAAGGACAGGATATGCGATAGGATCGAAAACTATAGTTGCTGCAATGAATAAGCTCAAGGAACCTTGGAGTTTAAATGTTTTAGCACTGGAATGCATTCCTTTTTTATTGAAACAAAGCGAATATTTGGATGGTTTGAGAACGTGGTGTAATGAAGAACTGTCCTTTATGCTGTCAAATCTGAATGCAATTGGTCAGATAACAGTATTTGAAAGTTCAGCAAATTTTATTCTATTCAGATTGGACATAGGGTCACCGCATAAGTTTATGTCATCCATTATTGACGGTGGGGCATATATAAGAACTTGTGATGATTTTGAAGGCTTGGATCATCGATATTTTAGAATCGCACTTAGAAATAGAGAAGACAATACTAAACTTATAAAACTAATAATGGAGGCAATACAATGAAAAAATCGAGTGTTTTAATATTATTTACAATTCTAGCAGTGCTGTTTTCTTCGTTAGGTTTCGGTTCCACAGTTAATGTCGACGGACAAAATAAAGAGCTGGAAACTATAGTGGTCAGCGGGCGTACGTTCGTTACTGCGGAAACATTGAGACCTTATGGACTGTCTACAAATTTGACTGAAGGAAGAATCCTTTTAAGCAATTCAAACGTTACATTTGAGTTTTACAACCTAAGCAATCGTGTCAAGGTCAACGGAGTGGAAATGACGATGGACTCCAAAACTTTTCAGCGCAATGGAAAAACGTATCTTCCCATGAGATTTATATTTGAATCTATGAATTATGAAGTTGGATATAACGTAAAAACCAAGAAAATTACGTTAAGTACGCGAGATGAAATAACGTTTCCACTGACTATAGAAGACAGCGGAAATTCATATACATTTAAAAAGCCTGTAGAAAGCATAGTCTCGCTTGCCCCTTCGATCACAGAAATCTTATTTGCTATAGGTGCGGAGTCGAAAGTAGTTGGCCGTACTATCTACTGTAAATATCCGGAAGCAACTTCGAAGATCCAAACTGTCGGATCGCTTTATGAACCTGATTTGGAAGGCATATTGGATTTAGCACCAGAGGCTGTGATTGCAGCGACACATATGAATGAAGATGCCATGAAAACATTTACTCAAGCTGGAATCGCCACAGTAACACAAAAATCACCGGAAAAAATCGTTGAAATATACGCTCTTATTGAACAATTGGGGTTGATTACAGATCAGAACTATCCAGCTAGAGCACTTGTTTCTACATTAAAAGCAAAAGAACAAAGAATAAAAAATATTGTAATGACCATCCCTGAAAATGAGCTTAAGACTCTATACTATGTTGTTGCTACCGGAAATAAGGAATATAGCGCGGGAAAACAGACTTTCATCCATGAAGTGTTGTCGGGTGCTGGTGGAATCAATGTAGCTGCAGATACTGACAAATGGGCTTATAGTCTTGAGAAATTGTTGGACCATAATCCAGAGTTCATTTTAGGAGAACAGTATCATTACGATACTATGATGGATAGTGACAATTATAAGGCACTCAGTGCACTAAAAGAGGATAAATTTATACTTATTGATTCCAATCTATTTTCAATTCCTGGCCCAAGGGTAATTGATGGAGGGATGAAGATTGTCATTGAAAAATTGTACCCTAAATACAAATATATGTTGAATTATTGATAGCGGAGTGATCGATTGAATAAAAAAGGCGTTACTCATAAAAAAACTGTTATAGTCATATTGATCTTAGCTCTTTTGATCACTGGAATTTTTTCATTGACCCAGGGTTCAGTTAAAATTCCTGTTTCACATATCGCCAAGGTTGTGATGATGGAGCTGGGGATGGGTGTCGATGAGATGATTAAACCCTCATATGCATTTATAATTATAAACATTAGACTACCAAGGATTATAATCTCTACAATTGTCGGTGGTATTCTGGCAATTATTGGAGTAGCATTTCAGGCCATATTTAAAAATCCGATGGCGGATCCTTATATTATGGGAGTTTCGTCTGGAGCTGCGTTTGGTGCTACTCTAGGTATTGTGTTCGGTTGGGGGATGAGTTTCGCAGGACTGAATTTGATTTCTGGAATGGCTTTTGTTGGCGCATTGGCTACAGTGTTCATTGTGTACAATATGGCAAAGTTCGGGAGCAAAGTATCCACTACTGGAATCCTTCTTGCTGGTATCGTTATGAATGCATTTCTATCCTCTCTGATTTCTTTGATTATGATTCTATATCAAAATGATATTGATAAAATAGTGACTTGGACCATGGGCAGCTTTAATGCTGCTTCATGGGACCAGGTGAGGATGATTATGGTTCCAGCTACTCTTGGTATTTTATATCTTATTTCAAAGACCAACGCACTTAATGTATTGGTCCTTGGAGAGGATGAAGCGCAAAACTTAGGTGTTGATGTTCAAAAATTAAAAAAACAGACACTGATCATATCTTCATTCTTAGCTGCTTTTGCGGTTTCTGTAAGCGGAATTATCGGGTTTGTAGGCTTGATTATACCTCATTTGTTCAGAATGATCTTTGGTGCCAATCACAAGATACTGATTCCTACTTGTTTCATTGGTGGTGCACTTTTCTTAATGGGTTGTGACACTTTGGCTCGAAGTATAGTTCCGAATATGGAAATCCCTGTTGGAATCATCACATCTATTTTTGGCGGACCATTCTTTTTCTATCTGCTTTATAAGAATAAGCGAAAATTGGTTTAGGAGGCGTTATGTCAGCACTTAAGGTTAAAGACATTAGTTTTAGATATGGCGTGGACGATGTGCTTAGGACCATCAGTTTGAATATTGGAACCGGTCAATTGGTAAGCATTTTGGGACCAAATGGTTCTGGGAAAACAACCCTTCTTAAGAATATGTGCCATATACTTGAACCTCATGAAGGTGGGATTGATGTTCTTGACCAATCCATTGAAAGATATAGTTATAAGGAACTTGCGAAAAAAGTGGCGGTTGTGCATCAAAGCGCTGAGCATGATTTTGAGTTTAGTGTTGAAGAAGTTGTTTTGATGGGGAGATACCCCTATATGAAACATTTTCAAAATGAGAGTGCAAATGATTATAAAATTGCTGATGAGGCAATGAGAAAAACATCCACAGAACATTTGAGGCATAAGAGTATAAAGGCCATCAGTGGAGGAGAAAGACAGAGGGTCATGATTGCAAGGGCATTGACACAAGAAACCGATATACTGATGCTTGACGAACCCATTTCACATTTGGACATCAAGTATCAGATTGAAATATTGAAGTTATGCAAGAGACTTAATCTAGAAAAACAGTTGACGATTGTGACAACACTACATGACATCAACTTAGCTTCAAGATTTTCTGATTACATCGTACTTATGAAAGATGGAGCAATCATCAAGTATGGGAAACCTGAAGATGTGATTACAATTGAGAATATAATGAAAGTTTATGAATTGGATGTTGAACTCATTGAGAGCTATTCTTATCCAATGATTATTCCGGGATAGGAGGCATATGTGAACAATGGAGTCATGATACTGGGTGGAGCGAGAAGCGGAAAGAGCACCTTTGCTGAATCTTTGGCAAAGTCACTCTCAGGTCAAGTTCTATACATCGCAACGGCTATTCCTTTTGATGATGGTATGAGGGATAGAATAAAAAAACATCAGGAAAACAGACCTCATCACTGGAAAACGGTTGAAAAATATCGAGATTTCGAAGGCATTGGTGATTTGAATGAATTTATTAAGGCTGATGTTATTCTACTCGACTGCATTACAATAATGATTACCAATTTGATGATGGATGAAGCTTGTGATTATGATCAGATCACTCATGAAGAATTGGATTACATTGAATCCATGATAGTGGGTCAAATTGATGTACTGTTAGAGCAATTTAGAGCTTCTGGTAAAAAGTATATTCTGGTTTCAAATGAAGTTGGACTGGGTCTTGTGCCGCCATATAAACTGGGAAATTATTTTAGGGATATAGCTGGAAGAATCAATCAAAGGATTGCAGGTACTATAGACGAAGTGTACTTCGTCGTTTCTGGAATTCAGGTGAAAATCAAATGAGGTGTCTATGAGTTCTTTTCTTTTAATGCTGTCATTTTTCACTAGCATTCCTATTGGGAATCGTGTGGAGTACAGTAATGAACGATTTAATAAAGGTATTGTATTATTTCCATTGACTGGTTTTGTAGTGGGAATTTTTCTCGTTATGCCCAAATTTTTAAATATTGCATCTAAGCCTGTTGAAGGGATTTTGATCATCATTCTTTACGTGATTCTCACGGGTGCGATTCACCTGGATGGTTTGTCAGACAGTTTGGACGGCTTACTTAGCAATCGAGATCAAAAAAGGATTCTTGAAATCATGAAAGATTCAAGAATTGGATCTTTCGGTGCAATTGGTTTGATTCTCTATTTTTTGATTTTATATTCTACGGTTCAAATCGTGGATTACAGATGGCTTTTAATAATGCCGTTTGTAGGAAAAGTCAACGGGTTCTTAGCCGCCGGAATCAGCAGATACGCTAGAAGTGAAGGTGGGATGGGAAAACTATTCATTGAAGGAATCGGTATTTGGAAAGCCATGTTGTACTCCATTATAATGATTGTGGTTTCTTACTTGATTTTAGGTGGATTTGGATTGTTTACAAGCATTATAGGATTGATATTCACTATTCTTATGGTGAAGTGGATTGAAAGAAAAATTGAAGGAATGACAGGAGACACCATAGGATTGATTATAGAAGTGAGTCAGTGTGTCTTCCTTTTAATAGGCTCGATGAGGGGGTAACAATGAGTGGTATTATGATTGCTGGCGTTTCAAGTGGCTCAGGAAAAACAACTTTTACAATGGGATTGATGAATGTCCTAAAAAAAAGAGGTTATAATGTTCGTGCTTATAAAGCTGGTCCAGATTACATTGATCCCATGTTTCACAGGCATGTCCTTAAGGATCGATCATACAATCTTCCATTATGGATATTAAATGATATGACCGTGAAGTTCCTTTATCATGACTCGATAAAAAAGGGGGATATTCCCGTTATAGAAGGTGTGATGGGATATTATGACGGTCACTCAAGCAATTCTGATTTTGGCAGTAGTTCACATCTAGCGGATCTTTTAGATGCCTCTGTGATTATTATGATGGACGCGAGTCATATGGCACTTACAGCGGCAGCATTGCTCAAAGGGCTGGTAGATTTCAAGACACCCACAAAAATCAAAGGTGTTATTTTCAATAACATTAGTTCTTATAAGCATTATACTTTACTGAAGGCAGCTGTAGAGAGCCATACCACTATAGAATGTTATGGTTATCTGGAACACAATAGTGCTTTTGAAATTAAGAGCCGCCATTTGGGTCTTCTGCAAGCTGAAGAAATATTAGATTTGGATCAAAAAATCGATGATATAGGAACAAGTATTGAAACGACAGTGAATATTCAAAAAATAATTGATGATTGCGTAAAAGCCACCAATCAACTTGACGATTTTTCACCGGAAGTGTATGATTTAGAAAGATTGAATAAAATTCAAAACCAAATAGAAGGTCAAAACGGTCTTAAGCTTGGTATTGCAATGGATGAGGCTTTTACTTTTTATTATGATCACAACATCGAGCTACTTCTTAACTTAGGCATAGAATTGGTACCGTTCTCACCAATCAATGACAAGTTATTACCAGATGGGTGTGATGCGCTTTATATTGGCGGAGGATATCCAGAAGTATTTGCTGATCGACTTGAGTCGAATGAATCATTTAGAAGTGATATTAAAAAAAGAATGCTCTCAGGTTTACCTGTATATGCTGAGTGCGGAGGTTTGATGTATTTGGCAGATCACATAGTCAGCTTGAGTGGCAAGAAAAACGCCATGGTTGGTTTCTTTGATGCTGAAGTTCAAATGACATCGAGATTGCAGCATTTTGGTCATGTTGAAGCTGTTCTTAATACTGACGGGAGTGATGTGACCTATAGAGGGCATGAATTTCACAAGTCCGTATTTGTACCAAAGAGTCAGATCAACACTAAAATTTCTGTTGCAAAAAATGAGCAATTTTGGGATTGTGGTTATAACATTGGCAATACAATAGCGACATATGTGCACAATCACTTTTACAGCAATTTAGAATTTTTAGAATTTCTAGTTGGATTTTGGAGCCAAAATAAATTATGAGGTGTATAGTATGAGAATGTCAAATTTATACATGCCAACTTTGAGGGAAGTGCCGAACGATGCGGATATAATCAGCGCACAACTTCTTTTAAGGGCTGGTATGATTAGAAAATTGGTATCAGGTGTTTACTCTTTTCTTCCACTTGGTTTTAGGGTGATGAAGAAAGTGGAGCGCATCGTAAGAGAAGAAATGGACAGATATGGTGCTCAGGAAGTCTTGATGTCTGCAATCCAACCTAGAGAAATATGGGAAGAAAGCGGTAGATGGGAAAATTTCGGACCCGAGATGTTCAAATTGAGAGATCGACATGATCGTGAATTCTGCCTAGGACCGACCCATGAAGAGTATTTTACTTTTATGATCAACAATGAACTGAAATCATATAAGCAACTCCCTCTCAATCTCTATCAGATTCAAACCAAGTATAGAGATGAGCGAAGACCTAGATTCGGTTTGGTAAGAGCAAGGGAATTTATCATGAAAGATGCCTACACGTTTGATGTGGATCAAGAAGGTCTAGAAAAATCATATAATAACATGTGGAAAGCGTATGAAAGTGCCTTTGATAGATTGGGATTCAAATATAAGGTTGTTCTAGGTGATTCAGGTAATATGGGTGGACAAATATCACATGAATTCATTGCGATAACACCTAATGGTGAAAGTACCATTGCATATTGTGACCACTGTGATTATGCTGCTACAGATGAAGTTGCGGCTTCTAACTTCACACAAACAATTTCAGATGAAGCAAACTCTGAAATGGAAAAAGTTCTAACTGTGGATATCCGTACAATAGAAGAACTAGAGAGCTTCTTTTCTATGAAAGGCGACCGATTCATTAAAACGCTGCTTGTCAAAGCGGAAGATGACAGCAGAGTATTTGCTGTTTTAATTCCTGGAGATCGAGCGCTTAGCTTAATCAAACTCTCTAAGCATGTCGGGGTGCCTGAAGAAAACCTGATGATGCTCACTGAAGATGAAATCTATGGAATGACTGGATCTTTACTGGGTTTTGCAGGACCGTTTGGACTTAAAGAAAATGTCGAAATAATAGCAGATCGACGTATTTTCAATATTAAAAATGGCATCTGTGGAGCGAACATCAAGGATTACCATTTCAAAAACGTCAACTTGATTGAGGACGATTATTCAGTATCTGAAGATCTCATTTTGGTAGAAGCAGGGGATAATTGTCCTTCTTGTGGAATGGCTTTGGCAATTGACCAAGGTACTGAAGTCGGCAATATATTCCAACTCGGAGACAAATATTCAAAATCGATGAATGCAACATTTTTAGATAAAGATGGAAAGGCAAAACATTTCATCATGGGCTCTTATGGTATAGGGATCTCCAGATGTGTTGCTGCTGTTGTAGAACAATGCTTTGACGATAAAGGAATCATCTGGCCTCTAGCCATTGCACCTTATCAGGTTGTTGTCACTATCATCAACACCAAGGTTGAAGCTCAAGTAGATGCTGCAGAGAAAATCTATGAGGAATTATTAAAAAAAGGCGTTGAAGTGTTGATCGATGATCGGAATGAACGCGCTGGTGTTAAATTTACAGATGCTGATCTAATTGGAATTCCAATGCGAATCACAGTTGGAAAAGTGATTGATCAAGGTTTGGTTGAATTCTCACTCAGGACCGTTGGAGAGAAGATTGAAATGCCTATAATTGAAGTGTTTAAAGCTATTGATAATGAATTATCAAAAATTAATCGATAATTAGTAATTTTTTATTTTCATTTCCGAAATATTTGTTATAATGGTGTAGAGGAATTATATAGAAATTAAATAGAAATGAGGGATTATATGTCTGAAAAGAAGAAAATTGTAATTCTCGGCGGAGGTTATGCAGGTGTCACAGCCGGTAAAACCCTTCACAAAATCTTCAAAAATGATGATTCTGTAGAGATTACACTGATTGATCGTAAACCTTACCACACATTAATGACAGAGCTTCATGAAGTTGCTGGTCATAGGACTAAGCCTGATGCGATTCAAATCGACCTTAGAACCATTTTCGCAGGCAGAAAAGTTAAAATTGTAACAGACTCAATCAATGGATTAGATTTCGAAAAGCGCGAATTAAAGTCAGAGAACACAACATATGCATATG
>JAGXHV010000009.1 GCA_024636005.1 Bacillota bacterium | reverse complement strand
TATAGAATCAAAATTGAATCGTGAAGTGGCTCTTGCTGTAAAAGCGTCCACAACTCAAGATATTATTAGTTGGATGAGTGAAGAGTCCAATTCAGCTGCAAAATTTTATGCTTATAATGAGCTTATGAATTTCAATGCTTCGTATAAAGGTGATAACTCTTTTATTGCGATAGCTGCCTCAAGCAATATTTATTTTCATAATTCAGAGACTACACTTTACGATTTTAGACCTGCTGAATCTATAGAAGAAAACAATGCCGATGACAATTGGTATTTTGAAGCAATCGAATCGGTTAAACCTTATATTCTCAATATCGACTATGATCAAATTATGGATCAAACGCTTGTATGGATCAATGTCAAAGTTGTGAAGGACAATACAATTCTTGGAGTTATCGGAACTAGGGTCAATCTCGATACTTTAATTGAGGAAACAATACTGGATCACCGTGAAGTCGGTATCATTTCATTGATTATTGATGACCAAGGAATAATCCAAATAGATTCTGACGTCATAGATGATATCAACGACAACGACAATGACCCAACATTACGAAAATATGTTGCTTTTGAATCCTTTCATGAACAAGTTGAGGATTACCTTGACCATCCAAGTGAGGTCACAGTCATCAAACTGAAAAACTCACCTTATGCATATGCCGTACTCGCTCCAATATTGAGCACCAATTGGCATGTGGTCTCTTTTATGGAATCAGGAGTATTTTTTAGTTCCAATAGATTCCTTTTTGTAACCTTGTTCATTTTATTGATCATAATTACCGTTGGAGGCATCATCAGCTATAGTGTGAGTACTTTATTCGTAAAACCATTCACTATGCTCGTCAGTAGTCTGGACCAAAACGATTCCAATTATGAGACTAAAATTTATGGTCTGGATAGAAATGATGAGTTCGGTATGATTGCCAACTCCATTAATCATCTGACAGATCGACTTGTCCGATCGGTACCCGTTGGACTGTTCTTACTTGACAAGAAAGGCGATTTTCTTTTCGGAAACAAATACTTTCTTGACCAATTCGGACTCGAAAGCAATGAAGCTTTTATAAGCAGATATGGGTCCACTCTTGAAGCAGTTTTTACCAATAGCAATGATTATGAGGTCTTCATCAAGACCATACATGAAAATCTGACATTATATGTCTTTGAGACTGAACTTCGTAAGGTGGATTTCAGACATTTTTGGGCAGAACTTCATTTGACCAAAGTCAGCAAGGATGACGGTTATGAATATGAAGGTATATTGCTCAACATCCAACTCAAAAAAGAATATGAGAGTGAGCTAATCAATCTTGCAACCACGGATCCCTTGACCAGTCTTTATAACAGACGTCATTTTGATGAAATGGCGAAAATTGAAGTGGAACGTTCCAACAGACACGGGAGCGACCTCTCACTAGTCATATTTGACCTGGATCACTTTAAAATGATCAATGATCAATATGGTCACATTGTAGGAGACGAAATTCTATCAGAAGTGACCACTATGGCTGGAAGATGCATTCGCACTTCAGATGTCTTAGCAAGATGGGGAGGCGAAGAATTTTCCATCCTTCTGCCTGAAACTGATTTGCACGGTGCATATCAAGTGGCCGAAAAAATTCGATTGATGCTTAATGATTACACTCATCCGATAGTCAATACGACGACAGCCAGTTTCGGAATATCACAACGTCATATCAACGAAAACTATTATGATTGGTTCGAGCGCACGGATCGAGCGCTCTATTATGCAAAAGAGCATGGAAGAAATCAGGTTGGAGGTTATAATCCAAATGAACCGGTTATTGATCCTCTCATTCACTTGACCTGGCATCATAACTTCAGTTCGGGGAACTTAATCATTGATGATCAACATAAAGAACTTTTCAGCCTTGCGAATTCATTGCTTTCAAGTGGAATGAAACTGCAATCTGATGAAGCACAAAATCACGCTATAATGGCTTTTATTGGCTTTATACGCAAGCATTTTGAAGATGAGGAGTATATTCTTAAAGATACAGATTATCCAGTAGCAGAGCAAATTTCCCACGCTGAGATGCACAAAAATCTGCTCGAAAGAATAGAAAAACTGTTCAGCAAAGAGAGCCTCAGTCCTGAAGATGTCATGAACATCTCTATGATTCTTATTCAAGAAGTCGTTTATGAGCACATGATCAAAGAAGATTCAAAATATTTCGAATATACAAAAATAAGTGGTATCAAAAAATAATTTCTGATATAATACTCTTGCCCCCTCGTACAGGGGGGCGAAAAGGAGTTGTTATGATCAGTCTACAAAAAAAATACAATTGGCTTTTTATGGGAACGATTTTGTTCTTCGCTCTTGGCTTGGTTCACATCATTTTTTCCTGGTTAGGTGTCCTATGTATGGTGACGCCTTTCATAATGGCTATTCGCAATGGCAAGAAGCCTTGGTGTAGTCAACCCTATTGCCCCAGAGCTCATTTTTTCATACGTTTTCTCAGTCGCTTTTCACTGAATAAAAAAGCACCAGTTGTTTTGTTTTCTGAGAAAACAAAACAACTGGTGCTCAGACTTTTTTGTATTAATCTCTTTTTTGCAAGCATGTCTACTTTGATGGTCTATCTTGGTCGGCTTGAACCCATGCTTTACGTCAGATTTTTGATGGCCTTTCCGATGCCCTTTGAATTACCACAACTTCTGAGTTTAGATCTGCCTGCTTTTTTAGTTCATTCAAGTTATCGCTTGTATTCCATCATGTTTACTTCGACTGTAATCGGAGTGATTCTCGGACTTCTTTTCAAACCTAGGACATGGTGTGGGATTTGCCCGATTCAGACATTGACCACCAAAAATAATGTAGTTGATAAGGTTGAAAGATAGTGATATAATTTAAAACAATTATATTATGTAAACCATCTTAAGCGTTAATTTTATATAGACGGAGGTCAGCTGATGAATCATATACGTTTACCATATAAATCATTACTCATTACCACTTTTTTCATTCTTCTGGTTGCCATTTTGATGAGCATTAGTTCTTATGCGTATAATGAAGATCTGACATCTGGTAGAGTACCTGACATCTTTACTGTTCGTTACAGTGATGGACGCTTTGAAACAAGAGAAATAGATGACAATCAACCTTTGGATCAATTGGGATTGCCTCTGATGTTAACTGCAAATGCTGATTCTTTTGAGAGCTTAGACTCTGCTATGGCAGCTGCACTATCAGAACCTGATATTATGCTTGTTGAACCTGTCTACTATTTAAGAAAAGATACTATTGAGCCTAATGATGTAGTTGGATCTGATCGCTGGCGATTTGACACAACCGGACTAACAGACATATGGCAACAAGTATTTGATCGCTATGTCACTGGAAGTCCTGGATTGGATGTAATTGTAGCAATTATTGATGACGGTATTACCTCCACTCATCCAGATCTTAATGTGATCGCCGGATACGATTTTGGTAACGATGACAACAATCCTAATCCTACAGGTTCCCATGGCAATCACGTTGCAGGGATAGTCGGTGCTATCGGAAATAATAACACAGCTATAACTGGAGTGTATCCTGGAGTAAAATTAATGCCACTAAAAGTCTTTAGTGATACTGGTGTTGGAACAACAGATGCTCTTGCTCTTGCCATTCGATATGCGGCAGACAATGGTGCACACATTATCAATATGAGTTTAAGTTATCAAGGTCATGTAACCACCGTGGAAGAAGCTTTAACATACGCTCACAACAAAGGCGTTTTAATAGTTTCAGCTACTGGTAACGATTCAAACCATTGGATGGATGATAGTATTTTCAATGAAGTGACAGGAGTTACAAAAAAAGCTATTCCCCTCGCCTATCCAGCTTATCATAATACCGTTTTCTCAGTAGGCTCTGTACAGTACCGAAATGGTCAATTGGCTCTTTCTGATATTAGCAACATCAGTTCTGAGACTGTTTTTATTGATGTTGTAGCACCTGGTTCCTTAATAACCAGTACTTCAAATTCGGAATCTCTCATTGAAGTCAAATCAGGAACCTCTATGGCCACACCTCACGTCACTGGTCTTTTGGCATTAATGCGTGCTCAATACCCAACAATAGTTTCTAGTGCCATTTATGACGCCATCCGGAATACAGCAATTACAGAGATGACCTTGCCAGATTATGACATTATCAGTGAACTTCATTTGATTGGAGCGGGACTAATACAAATTGATGATGCTTTACGTTATTATCTGCCAGACAATCTCACTTTGAAAGGCAAAAAAGCAACTGTATCTGAAGATATTCCATTCACATTTGATCCTCTGATCAACAAATACACTGTCACCTTGGAGGATAGCTTTTATGAAGTACAGCTCCAAATCATGGGAAATGACCGCATCAATAGTGTCTTTGTCCAAGATGAAGTTGCAATTAACGGCGTTTCTGATTGGATTCCTTTCGATGAGAGCCCATATGTAATCACTTTTAAAACTCTATCGAACTCCGGGCATGAAGAACTTTACACTGTTGAATTTATTAGACCTGCAGAAGCAGATAATGCGAACCTAGCCAATATTGGTTTCAGTGGTAGTTCATTGGTTTTAGATGCAAGCAATCTAAACAGCAAAGCTCCATTCAATATGGAAGAAACAACGATCACAGTCAATCCTGAAGCCTTGGGTGCTCAAGTATCCATTGATGGAGTAATTGGAAAAACAAAAACTGTGGCTATAACCACTGGCGAAAATACAGTTAATATCACTATTAAATCTCCCGATGAATTGGTCACTAAGAATTATAATTTAACCATCGTGCGCGATGATGCTATAACTCTCAATATACTGGAACTCAAATTTTGGGATGACAAAGATGCATTGATTGACGCACCAATTAAGCGCTCCGCCATTGACTTTGTGGATCATACACTACGCTACATCTATCCTTACCAAGCTGAACAAGTCCAAATCATTTATGATCAAAACAATTACATCATACCCTATAACTTTTCAATTGGTTCCCCTGATCCCATCAACACTCTATCAGGAGAGGGTACCTTTGATTTAAATGGTATGCGAAATAATATCTATCTACGTTTGAACTACGGCGACTCAGAGCTGGACTACACTCTGACACTGGACAGCGAAGCAGCAACCAGTTTAAAACTAACCTCACTCGGACTTTCAACAGGCACACTTACACCTGCGTTTAGTAGCGATATGCTCAGTTATGCAGCTTCTGTATCGAATAGTACAAGTCAAATAATGATTACTGCCACACTGGCAGATCCAAGAGCACAGATTCTTATAGATGGTGTTATCGGTAACTCTCGCACCAAAGCACTCGTTGTCGGACAAAACACAATAACTCTAGTCACTAGAGCGAACGTTACAGATTATCCGGACGCTCTAGAGATCAAGAGCACGACTTTGACGATCACTCGTGCGGATGTACCTCCACCGTCACCTCCTGCACCTGCTCCTGTTCCTGCTTCACCAGCGCCAGTGCCTGCACCTGCTCCAGCTCCTGCTCCAGCGCCTGCACCTGCTCCTGCTCCTGCTCCTGCTCCTGCACCACCACCGCCAGTAGAAGAGACAGTGATTATTGAAGAAGAAGATGGTACTATTTCCTCCAGCACCACCCCATCAGAACAAAGTATTAAGTTGGCACTAGCAGAGGAAACCTTCATTTTCGATATCAAAGCACCAACTCAGACAGTCGATCGACAAGTACTCACGTTAAATGCTGCAGCATTAAAACTCATTGCAAGTGCCAACAAAAACGTTACATTCGCTTTTAACACATTACGCATTGATTTACCTGTCAGCCTCTTAAAAAGCACCAAAAATGAACTCCAGTTTACGTATTCCACCAAAAATACTGGAAGCCTACAAACCACAGATACTTCCTCACCCTATGTCTTCAAGTTGACACGAGACGGTATCGAAGTCAAGCAATTTACAGATGCCATCACTCTAGAGCTACGCTTTACCCCTTCAAGAGTAAGAGATATAGAGAAACTGGCCGTTTTCAATTTGAGCCCAAGACTCAATACTTGGGCTTATGTAGGTGGACGAGTTACAGGCAGCGGACGTATCACATTCAATGCCACCCATTTTTCTACATTCCAAGTAAAAAACTACAATATTACCTTTGCTGACATCAAAAACCATTGGGCAAACCGTACCATAGAAATAATGGCCTCTAGACGCATCACCAGTGGGGTCAGTCCTACTGAGTTCGCTCCAGATGTGTTCGTAACCAATGCACAATTTATAGCCTTGCTTACACGAATGCTCGCATTACCTGAACGAGTATCTACTCTCCCCTATAGTGATCTAAATCCAGATGCCTGGTATATCTCAGAACTTAGAAAAGCTGAGGCTCATGGTCTTTTGGATGGGGCATATAGCGGAACCCTTGATCCAGATGCACCAATAGAACGACAAGTAATGGCCAAACTCCTCGTAAATGCCTATGGTATTCGAAACAGTATTGACACAGAGACATTGCTCTTAAAAGAAGTCGTCATTTTTAATGATGAAGGTGCAATAGATCCTGAATTCAACCGAGCAGTACGCCTCGCCTTCGAATTAGGTTTCATTCGGGGCACCCCTGAAGGCAATTACTTACCTAAGCAGGGTGCAACTCGAGCTGAGGCTATGACCGTACTATATCTCTCCTTCAAGTAAAACATCATTAAAAGCATACAAAAAAGTAGCAACTTGCATCTAGTGCAAAGTTACTACTTTTTTTTGTATGCTCTTATTCAATTTCTTCAATTCTTATCAATTGATATTGATTTTCTTCAGTCAATTGATACGTCACTTCAACAGAATCACCGGATTCAATTTCACTTATGAGTTCTCCAATAATATAATTTCTAAACACCATAAATGATTCATCTACAGTTACTTCGATGCTATTGTTATCGATTTGACCTACATAGATTCCTTCAACTGTTTCTTGTGCGCTAAGATCTACTTCAATTCTATCAAAAGCTGTTCCATCTTGATTTTTGATGGTAAAATCATCTGTAGTACCCTTAAATTGAATCAGTGTAAATGGATATTCAATAACCTGTGTTACCATGGCTCCAGGCTCTGGTGATGTCTCACTTACAGACACAATAGTCTTACCTTCGTTGTCTTCTACTGAAAGTACTTCGATTCCAAATCCACCGGTCGCTTTAAGTCCTGATCCAATAAATAGAACATAGCCTCCATTGCTTTCCCAATAATTATAACCTCTTTCAAGTTTCAATTGATCGACTTCGATTTGGACCTCTTCATTCAAGGCATCAAACTCTATCGTTTCAAATTCAATCACATTGACTGTTATTCCATTGTTAGGATTTTCCTCGACTATCGGTTCTTCTTCAACGATAGGATCCTCTTCGACAATTGGCTCATCTTCCACCACTTTTTTTGTACATCCTGTAAATACCATTGCTCCAATTAAAAGAATCATAAAAGATCCTAATATGAATTTTCTTTTTTTCATAACGTTTTTCTCCTTTCAATCATTTAATACTCACCAAAGTCAGTATATCAGTAAGACGATGAAATATGAGGAAAAGTTCCAATTATTTATACGATTTTAACCCAATTCCAACATTTCTATGAGATTATGATATAAGCAATATTCTATCGGGGGCTGTATGAAATCAGGTGCATACATAAAAGAAATTGAATACTACAAAAAACTATGGAACGACAGAGAACCGGAAACAACACTTTATAATAAGATACCCTTTCACAACAAGTTGAATCTATACATCAGACTTAGGCATAAGATCAACAAATTGTTCAAAGACCTCAATGTCAAAGCCAAGATTGAAATGAATGACCTTTCAAATGACGACAATCTGATCAAACTGTTGGATTTATGGCTAGGTGTCAATGCAAGTGAGTTTAGCGCATCCATTCAAGGCAGCTACGTCCTTTCAACCGAGGAGTTCGTTAAAAGGGTCAAATCAAGTTGGCCAGAGATGACAGACGAAAATATATTTCAAGCACTTCGCAATGTCTGGATCATGAACCTAATTCAAGTCATAGCTCAATCACCTGTGGAATTAACGGATTCCATGTTTGCCTATAGTATGCTATATCCACTCACAGACAACATTATGGATCACAATAAAATCTCAAAATCAGAAAAAATAAAATTTGTGCAGCGATTAGAAAAACGTTTAAGAGGAGAACACATTCAACCTCAATTACAGGAAGAAGACGACATCTATCATATGATTGAGCTGATTGAATCCCAGTATGACAGGACAACTTACAAAGGAGTCTATGAGAGCATACTTGAAATACATTACGCTCAATTTGAGAGTTTACGGCAGCAGTATGATGAAGTGGTGACCTCCGAGATGATTCATATTACTTTTCATAAAGGTGCGGCATCTGTAATAGCCGACGGTTTTCTCGTTCTTGGGGAATTGAACTCAAAGTGGATCGACTTCTTATGTGGCTATGGGATCGTGTTACAACTCGCAGATGACCTTCAAGACACCACTGAAGACGAACAGAACAATCACAAAACCTTGTTTTCAAATACTGAAAATTCAGATCTCTTTGCATACAACACAAAAAAACTGATAGACCTGTCACACTTCACATTAAAACTTATGCCCTGTGAAAGCACCTGGCTGAAATTCCAAGTCACTTCACTTTTAAAGAGGAGTATGCAATTTCTGATCAGTGATGCCATATACGTGCATCAAAACAAGTACCCAAAATCCTTCTACAAAGAATACAACAAATCCCATCCCATTGGACTGAACAATCACTCTAAGCTGAAAACATTATGTGAACAATGGATGGAAAAAATCAAGGGAAAAGTAAGCTATTAACGAAAAAAAGATACATAAGTGTTTTGGCACTCATGTATCTTTTTTATTGAGATAAAAAGTTTCTACGTGGCATCTCGAAATGTGAGACTGAGACGCTAATAAGTTTCCTTCCACGCTATTTAGAACATAGAGCCATAGGCTAGTATAGTTTCGCTTCGCGAGAACCATACCTACGCCCAATGTTTCGTTTCACAAAACATTGAACCTAAGCGAAATCTAAGGGCGAATGCCCTTAGATTCAAAACGTCCAATTGCCACTTTCAAAAAGTTTGACCACACTGCCGTCTTTTTCAAATGCAGTGATTTCCATTTCAGGACCACCCACCATGAAGTCCACGTGAATCAAACTGAAATTCGCTCCTTTAGCATCAAGTTCTTCTTGTGACAAATTCGAACCATTTTGCATCGCATAAGCATAAGCTCTACCAAGTGCCAAGTGCACTGATGCATTCTCATCGAACAATGTGTTGTTGAATAAAATCCCAGTGTTGGAGATTGGTGAATCGTTTTGTACTAAAGCGATCTCACCAAGATACTTGGCTCCATCGTCATTGTCCATCAATCTTTCCAGAACGTCGAAGCCCTTACCTGCATAGAAATCCACTACCATGCCCTCTTTAAATGTGAATCCGAAATCATCTACGATTTTTCCATTTAAACTTAATGGTTTTGTCGCTTTTAAAGTTCCATTGACTTTCAATCTATGAGGCGTTGTAAAAACTTCTTCTGTTGGAATGTTCGCAACAAAGTCATCTCCTCCCAAACTCTCTTTCGATCCGCCCATCCAATAATG
>JAGXHV010000071.1 GCA_024636005.1 Bacillota bacterium | reverse complement strand
GTGGAAAAGGAAGGTGACGAGTCATGAAAGCATTGATATATGAATCTATAAGTGAATTATCAAGAAAACTTAGTGCCAGGGAAATTTCAAGTGAAGAATTGACACGTTCCTTTATCAATCAAATAGAGAAAATGGATGACAGTATTGGAGCATATTTGTATTTTGAACCTCAATCAGCACTGGATCAAGCTGTTGCAGTTGACATGAAAAGACAGAACAATTCGGCTTTGTCGGCTCTTTCTGGAATCCCTATGGCAATTAAGGACAACATCTGCACCGTGGACATGCCGACGACTTGTGCCTCCAAAATGCTCGAAGGATATATGTCACCATTTGATGCACATGTCGTGTCCAAATTGAAAGAAAATGATGCGATCATACTGGGCAAACTGAACATGGATGAGTTCGCCATGGGTGCTTCAACTGAGACTTCATATTTTAAGAAGACCAGAAATCCTGTGGATAAAAATAGAGTTCCAGGTGGAAGTTCTGGTGGCTCAGCAGCAGCTGTAGCAGCACTAGAGGCGGTGTACACACTCGGATCTGATACTGGTGGATCCATAAGACAACCTGCTGCATTTTGTGGTGTATCCGGATTGAAACCCACTTATGGAACAATATCGAGGAGAGGTTTGATAGCATTTGCCTCATCACTCGATCAAATTGGACCTATTGCAAAAAATGTTGAAGATCTCGCTTTCGTCTATCAAGCCTTGGCAGGGAATGATCCAATGGACAGTACCAGTTCAGAAAGAATTGTTGAAAGTAAAGAGTCGCTTATCAGTGAGCCCATTGAGAAATTGAGAGTGGCCATGCCTATGAACTATTTGAGGGATGGTATTCAAAGAGAAGTGAAAGAGGCCATTTTAGAGGCTGCCAAAACCTTTGAATCCATGGGGATCACAGTTGAACCCGTAGAAATTGAAAATATGGAATACGCATTGCCGGCCTATTATCTTCTCTCATCTGCAGAAGCTTCATCGAACCTTGCAAAATTTGATGGCGTTCAGTATGGTTACCGTCACGATGAGTTTGATGATCTTGGAAGTCTATATAAGAAATCACGAAGTTTCGGTTTCGGTACTGAAGTAAAAAGACGTATTTTGCTTGGTACTTATGCATTGAGTTCTGGATATTATGACGCATATTATCTGAATGCACTTAGAGCAAGGCAAATGGTCAAAGAGACATTTGAAAAATTGTTCGAAAGTTTTGATGTGATCCTCACTCCAGTAGCGCCAACAACAGCCTATAAGTTCGGTGAACATTCCAAAAGTCCTGTTGAAATGTATCTAGGTGATATATATACAGTACCAGTCAACATTGCAGGTTTGCCTGCGCTCAGTACTAATTGCGGATTCGATGACAATGAGATGCCTATAGGAATGCAACTTATTGGAAGTGCTTTTTCTGAAAAAGTAATTCTATCACTGGGATTGGCATTTGAAAAAGAATTTGCAAAGAAGGAGGTTGTATTATGAGTAAAATCAGCATTTATGATGAATATGAATCCGTAATCGGTGTTGAAGTCCACGTGGAACTCAATACGGCTTCTAAAATATTCTGTGGTTGCAGCACGGTTTTCGGAGGTGATCCAAATACGGATTGTTGCCCAGTTTGTATGGGATTACCAGGGACATTGCCGGTCCTCAATGACAGCGTAGTGGAGTATGCCATAAAAGCAGGGCTTGCAACAAATTGTGACATCAATTTATACAGTCAGATGGACAGAAAAAATTATTTTTATCCCGATTTGCCCAAAGCGTATCAAATTTCTCAAAATAGTGATCCGATTGCAGTAAACGGACATCTGGATGTTTTAATCGATGGTGTAGTGAAAAAAATTGGAATTACTAGAATTCATATGGAGGAAGACGCCGGCAAATTGATACACGACGATACGAAAGGCACTTTAATTGACTACAACAGATGTGGTGTGCCACTGATAGAAATCGTCACAGAACCGGATATGAGATCAGCTGAAGAGGTAAAAACTTTTCTTCAAAAGTTGAGAGCGATTGTAGTTTATCTTGGAATCACTACAGGGAAGATGAATGAAGGCGCGTTCAGATGTGATGTTAACCTTTCGGTCAGAAAAAAAGGAGTACAAACTCTGGGAACCAGAACAGAAATGAAAAATCTCAACTCTTTCGCCTTTGTTACAAAAGCCATTGAAGTTGAGATGAAGAGACAAATTGATGTACTTGAAAATGGTGGATCCATCATTCAAGAAACAAGAAGATGGGACCCTGCGAAAAAAGCATCCTATGCAATGAGGTCCAAAGAAGATGCACATGATTATAGATATTTTCCTGATCCGGATCTGATGCCAGTCATTCTTGAACAAGAGGAACTAGAGCAAATCAAAGACGAGATGCCTATGCTTCCAGAGGATTATATGAATATACTAATGGAGAAATTCGGACTCAAATCGACACTTGCTGAACAAATCATCGCAAATAAAAGTGTTGCTGACTTTGCAATTGAAACCATTGGTAAAGTAGCAAATACCGAGCTCTTTGGTAACTTGATCACAAACGCTGTCATAGATGACACAAGTATTGAAATCAATGCGAGTCAAATGATTGAGCTGATTGACCTTCTTGATTCTGGTAAAATCAACTCTGGAATTGCAAAAAAAGTCTTTGAAGCCATGAGGGGTACAGATGAAATGCCCATTCAAATCATTGATTCAAAGGACCTATGGCCAATTACTTCTGTGGAAGTGCTTAAGCAAATTGCTTCAAAGGTACTGGAGACGAATCCCAAAATTGTAGAGGACTTTAAAGCGGGTAAAACAAAAGCTAAAAGCGCCTATCTTGGTTTGATGATGAAGGAGACTTCTGGAAAAGCGGACCCCAATATTTCCGATGAAATCTTTAATGAATTGATCAATAAAATGTGATTATTCTCAAATAATATGCTAGAATAAAATCATGAATCATTAAGGGACTCGAAATAGTTTGGAGGTATCATAATGCAAATACGTATTGATGAAAACTGGAAAATGAGTGATGTGGATGGCGCGATTATCGGCATAAGCCAAAACTTTGATTTAAGTGGTTTTCCCGACAGACTGAGTGCAGTGCTCAGACAACTGAAGGAAAATGAACTGTTTCAAGGGAAAATTGATGAAAGTTATACATTAACATGGATGAATGACTCAGAATGGGTCGAACTGGTTTTCATTGGACTCGGGAATGATGAGAAGTTTACCAGAAGTAAGTTAAGAGCTGAACTAGGAGATGCTTACAGAACGCTAAAAAAGAAGAAAATCAAAACGCTGGGATTGGATTTAAGATCTCTCAAAAGTATTTATGATGAGAAAAAAGCTGTTTCCAGGCTGATTGCTGAAACATTAATAATGAGTGATTATTCGTTTGATGATTATAAATCAGACCGAAAAAAACATGAACTCAAATCTGTCTTGTTAAAAGGTTTTTCATTTGATCAAGACTCATTGGATGAGGGTGAAATTCTCGGAAAGTCAAATGTATTTGCGAGAAGTCTCACGAATATGCCCGCCAATGCCTTAACGCCTACAAAACTTGCAAAAATGGCTTCTGAATATGGAGAAACATGTGGATTCGATGTTGAGATCAAGGACTTCGAGGATATTGTAGCACTTAATATGGAAGCGTTTCTTTCAGTCTCCAAAGGATCCACAGAACCCCCAAAACTGATTGTCATGCGATATAACGGCAATGAAAAGTCAGACAAAAGATTGGGACTCGTCGGAAAAGGACTCACTTACGACTCTGGAGGATTATCCATTAAACCAACAGCTTCCATGGTGAACATGAAAGACGACATGGGTGGCGCGAGTGCTGTCATTGGTGCCATGGGAGCAATCGCTCAAATGGGTGTTAAAACCAACGTGACAGCGGTTGTCGCAGCATGTGAGAATATGATCTCAGGACACAGTTACAAACCAGGTGACATCATATCTTCCATGGGTGGTAAAAGCATCTTCATAGGCAATACTGATGCTGAAGGTCGATTGACTTTGGTGGATGCGGTAACCTATATTCAGAATCATGAAAATGTTGACATGGTACTCGACATAGCAACTCTTACCGGAGCGGCAATCCATTGTCTTGGTAATGATGCCAGTGCCATTTTATCCAATGATGACACATTCTATTCAATTGTTGAAAATGCCTTTAAAAAGGCAGATGAGAATCAATGGAGAATGCCAATCTTCGACGAATACAAAGAATTGATCAAACATGAACAAGCTGATTTGACCAATTCAGCAGGATCTCCCGGAACAATTACCGCAGGAATGTTCATTGAAGCGTTTGTAAAGGATATTCCTTGGGTACATATCGATATAGCGGGAACAGCCTTTAGAGACAAGCAGAAAGGCATTTTTTCAAAAGGTGGCACTGGAGCAGGTGTAAGACCACTCTATTTCCTTGCTAAAAAATTGAGTGAATAACGGGGTGAAAACATGCTAACAAAAGACATTGAGATTTTTAAACAAGCAATCCTTAATGAAGTTGAAGGCTATGAATTCTACAAGATGGCCGCACACAATACTGATGAAGAGGAAGTGAAAAGCGCTTTCCTTAATTTGGCTAATGAAGAATTGAAACACATTGAATGGCTGAGAGATGCCTTTAAGAAATTGAGTGGAGACCCTGAAGATCAATCGACACTTGCGGATTTACAGAATCCACCGAGTCCTGAAATATTCAGATGGGAAAAGCTTCAAATCAAAAATGCGAATCTTGCTGTATCCGTGTTTGGTATCGGTATTGAAATGGAACGCGCATCGGTGAAGTTTTATGATGAAGCCAGTGAGAGCACTCCATATGAAGCTGCCAAGCAACTCTTCAAGGTTCTTTCAAAATGGGAAAAGGTGCACCTTGACCAATTCTCTGCGGCTTATGATGCAGTCATGAAAGACTGGTGGTCAGAACAAGAGTTCGCACCATTTTAAAGCTTGAGAAACCTCGCCGCAAGGCGAGGTTTCAGACTGTAGACAAACGTCCAAATCCATCGTTACTGGATAAAACCCAGTTTAGTTACGACGCTATAGGTCGCGCCTTCACTGGATCTTATCCGTGCCTTGACTTTGAACGTTTACTACAGCCTACAGTTTGATGACTTTGTCATCATCCTGAAACCTCGCCTTAAGGCGAGGTTTTTACTGCCAAAGGAGGAGTCTTTACGGATCGATATTCGACTGAACGATTGACAGTCATAGCACTGGATGTGGATGAACTTAGATTGTATTTGGATGATTTTAATGGATTCAAATTGAAAATGAATATTTCATCCCAAAGAGATTCCATTGATCAGGAATTTCGTTATTTATTCAATATTGCACTAAAAAAAATAATTAAGAAACCAGAACTTAGACTTTGGTTGACTCCATGGATCATAATTTTAAAGGATGAGCGCACTTTTGTCGGTAGTATTTGTTTTAAAGGAGTACCTGACTTTAACAGAACTGTAGAAATTGGTTATGATGTTGATGAGCTATATTGGAACAATGGAATTGCTACTGAAGCTCTCAGAGGAATGACTGACCATATTTCTAAAATAG
>JAGXHV010000070.1 GCA_024636005.1 Bacillota bacterium | reverse complement strand
TCAAGATTGACACGTTTTTTCTTCAGTGGGATGGCAGGAGGCTTTTTCGTATTGCTTTTTGGTGGTACTCTGATTGAATTCTTACTTTCATACATCGCTTCTTCATTGACGATTCTAATATGGGACAATCTGAATAGCGTGAATATGAATTTTTTTATTAAAAATATTATCAGCGGGTTCCTCGCATCGCTGATCTGCTTCATAGGCATATCCATCGGAAAAATTGCAGGTATTGAAGCCTCTTTCAATATGGTGATTATTGGTCCTCTGATGACTTTGGTACCAGGCGTATCACTTACAAATGGCATACGAGATCTCATTTCAGGAGAATTGTTGGCTGGTAGTGCGAAGATCATGGAAGCACTTTTCATCGCAATCGCACTGGCATTTGGAGCTGGTATGGTCTTGCAGTTTGTTTTAGCATGGATTTAGGAGGTCATCAGTGAACATTTTTCTTCAAGGTTTTTATTCATTCTTCTGTGTGGTTGGGTTTTCAATTATCTTCAACCTTCCGAGAAAACTAATTTTCATAGCAAGCATCAACGGTATGTTTGGTTGGTTGCTGTATGCATACTTACAAAACAGCGGAACAAGTTTCATTGTACCTGCCTTCATTGGATCGATTTTCGTAGGACTCGTTGGCGAATTCCTCGCTTCTGTTCAAAAACATCCTGCAACTTTATTTATCATCCCGGGGATCATTCCTTTTGTACCTGGCTACGGTATTTATTATACCATGTATCATATAGTTTCACAGGATTTCGAAAAAGCCATGACTACCGGCGCAGAATCTCTATTCATCGCTATTTCTATAGCATGTGGCATCGTACTCGCCACATCGCTTTTTAGAATTATCAGGCCATTTATAGATAAGTTTTTTGAATTTTTCACAAAAAAAAACAACACCATATGAAGGTGTTGCTCTGGGTGATGACCAAGTCATCAAACTACAGTCTGAGTCCACCATTGACAGATAAGTTATGTCCTGTGATGAATGAAGAGTCATCACTTGCCAAGAATAAAACTGCATTTGCAATTTCCTGAGGTTCACCCAATCGCCCAAGCATTGTTTTTTGTCTGATTGGATCAAGTACCTTGTCTGGCACGGTTTTCATCATTTCTGTGTTCACATACCCTGGCGCTACAGAATTGACACGTACCGCCTCACCTTTTCTTGAAAATTCTTTTGCCCAAGTTTTTGCCATAGCTATTACGCCTGCCTTTGTTGCAGCGTAATTGGTTTGACCGACATTTCCATACTCACCAACCACTGAAGCAATGTTGATGATTGATCCCTGCTTTTGTTCAATCATATGTGGCGCAACTACCTGTGTGATGTTAAATACACCTTTCAGATTGACATCTATAACCAAATCCCACATTTCTTCAGTCATTTTACCGATTAAGGCATCTCTTGTGATTCCAGCGTTATTCACTAAAATATCAATGTGTCCGTATTCGCTTACAATATCATTTGCAAAGTGTTCAACTTCTGTACGATTTGTAACGTTGAGTTTGTACCCTTTAACACCTTCACAATCATAAGTCATATCTGACAAGTCCACAGCTACGACTTTGGCACCTTCTCTTGCAAACGTTTCACAGATAGACCTGCCAATTCCTTGAGCTCCCCCTGTGACAATTGCAACTTTTCCTTGTAATCTCATATTCTTCCTCCTCAACATATTGTATGACTTTCAATAATAGTATTTGCAACTTCCATGCCAAAAAAAATAAAAGGTGCTAAATCCTCGGATTTAGCACCTTTTTATTACAAAACATAATAATCACATAGTTCCTTCAGCAAGCTCAGCAAGCGGACTACGTTCAACACGTTTGAGTGTGATGTGTCCTGACAAATTGGATGTTTTCATCTTTTCGACGGTATAGACAAGTCCATTGGATTTCGCATCCACCAGAACATTGTCAATTTGGTTGTCGCTTGGGTCACCAATAAATACAAATTTTGAACCGAAACCGGCACGTGTCAACATAAGTTTTGCCAGATGAGGCGTTATTTCTTGGGCTTCATCTACGATAACAAGTGCATCTGTAAGTGTTCTTCCTCTCATATAGGTGAACGTTTTCGTCTCAATCACACCATATTTTCGATATTGTTCAATAAAATCATCTACACTGAATTCAGGTTTTTCACTATACACCATGTGACGACCTTTGCCTTGGGTCTCCTTGCTTTTTTTTATGATTTTATTGTCTACCAAATTCTCAATTGCATCATAAAAACTACCCATCCAAGGTCTCAATTTTTCCTCTTCGGTCCCTGGAAGATATCCAATATCATTTCCTGCTGGTACAACAGGCCTAACAAAAACTATTTTTCTATATTGCCCTTGTTCAATAACTTTTTGAAGGGCAACTGCAGTTGCAAGTATAGTCTTTCCTGAACCTGCCCCACCTGTGATTGAGACAAAGTGAATATCTGTATCCATCAACAGTTCATAAGCCATCTTTTGTTCCCTATTGATAGGGGTAAGTCCCCAAGAGACTTCATTGACGTACTTCAGTGGCACTACCATGTTACCATCATATCTGGCAATGATTTCATGAGAATCCCGATTGGAACTCTTGATGTGTAAAAACTCATTGGGGTATAGTCCTTCTGAAACTTCATCAGGCAGTTTCAATCCCCCTGAATAAATACTGTCTATGGACTCGCTGGGAAGCGAAATTTCCTGATACCCTTTGTAGATTTCATCCGCATCTACTTTATCATTTTGGTAATCTTGTATCTCAATTCCAATAGCGTCTGCCTTAATTGCCATATAAAGATCTTTAGTAACAAGTATGGTTGGCATTGGTTCATACATTTCTTTTAATTTTATCGTGACGGCCAAAATTCTAGTGTCATTTTTAGTTGTGTCCAGACCATCCGGTAATGAGTTGAAATCCAAGTGATTCAATTCTATTCGGATATTCCCGCCTTCAGGTAGGTTGATCCCTTCAGATAGACTACCACTCTTGCGGATGTTGGACAGTTCTCTGGCGGCACATCTCGCTTGATAACCGACCAAACCTTCTCGAGTCTTTAGACGGTCAAGTTCTTCGATGCAAATTATTGGTATGATGATTCTATTGTCTTCAAATTTGTAAAAACATTCGGGGTCATGAATCATGACGTTAGTATCAAGCACATAATTTTTTATCATTTAATCAACCTCTCAATCGCTTTAGCATAAATCTGTGTGCATTTGATCAATGCATTGACTTCGATGTATTCATCTGTTTGATGTGCGATTTTTGCGGTCCCTGGAAAATTGGGTCCGAATGCCACACAATTCTTCATCGACCTTGCATAGGTTGCTCCTCCTGTTGCCATCGGTGTACCGTCAAGACCTGTTTCCTCTTCATAAACACTTTTCAGAGTTTGAATCAATGGATGATCTTTGGATAGATAAACCGGTTCCAAATAGTCCAGTTCCTCATATTTCAGTCCAAATTTCGCGGCGACTCTTTTGAGGCCAAGAGATATGAATTTTTTATCCACGGTCACTGGAATTCGAATATCCATTCCTATAACCTCTCCGTACTTGCTGATATCAATCTGGTTAACAGACATTGTCAATTTGCCTGAAGGTTCGTCTTCACAGCTTCCGAAAATCAGTTCGCCATTTGTAGTCAGTGCAATTTTTTCAGCAATAAAATCAACAGCGGGCGTATCCACACCTAAAGCTTTGAGAGCCATTACCATCCTTGTCACCGCATTTACCCCCATATGAGGTTTTGCGGAATGGGCACTTTTCCCGATGACATACAGTTCATCATTATCAAGTTCATGATCAAAACCCATTTTTTTGAGTTGCTTTTCCAATTTATAGAGATGGCTACCATGGTAAGTCGCCGACTCAGGAACGGAGTTCATTGCATTTCCACCTTTGACCCTGATACTTGATTTCAGTTCTGATTTAAGTTTGACTTGTAATAGCCCCTTCTCTGCATATACTACAGGAAAGTCGGAATCGGGAGTAAATCCATAAGCAGGAATCTCCTCTTGGCGCATATAGTGGCATATGCCTCTCCACTGGTTCTCCTCATCCGTTCCGACAATTACCCTGACACGCTTGTTGAACGTGGTACCATTGTCAACTAGAGCCTTCATAGCATGTAATATGGCAATTATTGGACCTTTATCATCTGTCGCTCCCCTTCCATACAATTTACCACCATTAAGTACGCCTTCAAATGGAGGAAAAGACCAGTTGTCCTCATCCCCACTTGGAACCACATCGACATGCGCAAGAATTCCAATCAGTTCGCTACCTTCACCGATTTCTGCATATCCATAATAGCCACTTGGATCATAAAAAGTCTTCATGCCAATCTTTTCAAACTTGTTCAACGTCCACTTGAGCGCTTCATCAATAGCTTTACCAAATGGTTTTTCATGGTTTTCTTCGTCGATAACACTGGGGATATTGATCAATGCTGACAAATCATTGATAATTTCCATTTCGTTTGCTTCAATGTATTTTTTAATTTTCATTTTTGCTCCTCCCCTCGTTATGTTCTATATACTATATATGAACAAATTTTGAAATTTCAATCAGAATTTAAAAAAATAAGCAGAAATTTTACTTTCTGCTTATTTTTTGTGTATTATTAATTTGATTTTACGCGCTCAAGGTAAAGCATGACATCGTGACCATTCAAATTATGAGTTTCGTATTCTTTAGACTCAGTATCACAAAGCTCAACACCTAAAGTCTCGGACATGATATAGTCAGCATGTTTTACGACAGCTTCTTTAAATACATCTGGAGCCTTATAGAAAATTTTGATTTGATCCATCATTTCAAAGTCATTTGATTTTCTCATTTGTTGAATTCTCGAAATCATCTCACGTGCATAACCTTCAGTGATTAATTCTTCTGTCAAATGAGTATCCAAAATGATAAATCTGTTATTTTCCATCTTCACTGTAAAACCTTCTTTTGCAGTGATATTGACAAGAACGTGTTCACTGGTCGCACTAAACACCTCATCACCAAGATCCAGGTCAACTGTTTCACCAGCTTCAAAAGTCATAGCATATACTTGAGGATCAAGTGCGGATAACGCCTTTCCAAAAGCACCCATTTTGTTACCAATAACAGGCCCAAGCACTTTAAAGTTTGGCTTGAGTTGGAAGTTCATATATTCAGGTAGATCTTTTGTGAACTTAACATGCTTGACATTGAGTTCCTCTTCTATCAAAGGTACCAGGTCAGAGATTAATTCTTCATATTTGCCGTCTACTATCACTTCTGAAATGGGTTGTCTAACTTTGATCTTCACAGATTCTCTAGCGGAACGTCCAAGTGTAACAAGTTCTCTGATGAGGTCCATACGCTCTTCAACACGCATCTTGATCAATGATTCGTCAGCTTCAGGATACTTGCTGATATGAACAGAGACTTCACCTGTCAAGTTGCGATAAATTTCTTCAGTTAAAAAAGGTGCAAATGGTGCCGCAAGTTGACAAACCGCTATCAGAACTTCATAAGTTGTGTTGTAAACTGACATTTTATCACTAGAGAGTTCAGAATCCCAGAATCTTCTTCTAGAACGTCTGATGTA
>JAGXHV010000008.1 GCA_024636005.1 Bacillota bacterium | reverse complement strand
GTGGATCCACTTATGGAACTTGCAGAAAAGAATACATCACCTGCCATTGAGCGCTCTGTATTACTCAGAATGGGATTCTCAAGTCTTGAAGCAAAACCTCTTGTTGATGGTGCTGCGGATAGAGGTCTTGTGGGTCATGGCGTTGGACATGTTGTTTACAGAATTGCCAAGGAGAAGAACCTCGACATCAGAACAGCTGGTCTCGAACTTATCGAAGGCAAGCACTGGGACGATGCTGTGGCAATCTTTAAGGGAGGTGCAAAATAATGCTTGATATCAATAAGAAAATTGACGTGAAAGAAATCCTTAGCGATTTAGAAAATTATAGACCAAAGAGACGTGGATGGGTTTGGAGAGAGAAAAGTGACAAGCAAGTTTATGGACCTTTTGAATATACAGACATGTCCACACCGCTTGAAAACTCCATCGGTATTCCTGCAGCACAGTACTTCGGAGGTATCGATCCACAACCAAACAATACGATTACAACAGAAATCGCTTCAGGTCGTTTTGAAGACGATATAAGAAGAATGAGAATGGCAGCTTGGCATGGAGCAGATCACATCATGGTCATCCGTACTGCTGGACAATCCCACTTTGATGGTTTGATTGAGGGAACTCCTCAAGGCATCGGCGGGGTACCAATTTCTAGAAAACAAGTTAGGGCACATAGAAAAGCACTTGACTTGATTGAAGATGAAGTCGGTAGACCAATCAATTACCATTCATATGTATCGGGTGTTGCAGGTCCTGACGTAGCTGTAATGCTCGCTGAAGAAGGCGTGAACGGCGCTCACCAAGACCCACAATACAATGTGCTTTATAGAAACATCAATATGGTGCGTTCATTTGTAGATGCTGCAGAATCGAAGAAAGTCATGGCTTGGGCAGAAATGGTTCAAATTGATGGCGCTCACAATGCGAATGCAACTGCAAGAGAAGCTTGGAAGGTTATGCCTGAACTCATGGTACAACACGGAATCAATGCACTTTATTCATTTAAAGCAGGTATGCCGAAGTCCAACATCGCACTGTCAACAGTGCCTCCAACTTCTGCTCCAGCACCATGTATGAAACTGGACTTGCCTTATGCAGTAGCACTTAGAGAAATTTTCTCAGAGTACAAGATGCGTGCACAAATGAACACTAAATATATCACATCTTCTTCAAGAGAAGCGACCGTGACACATGTTATGAACATGTTGATCTCAAAATTGACATCGGCAGATATTCAATCCACAATCACGCCTGATGAAGGCAGAAATGTACCGTGGCATATGTACAACATCGAAGCGTGTGATACAGCGAAGCAAACACTTGCAGGATTTGACGGCTTGATGGATATGATCGAGCTTAGAAATGAAGGTTTCCTTAGAAATCAAGCTAGAGAACTCAAAGAAAGAGCAGTACTCTACCTTGAGGAAATCATCACCGCTGGTGGTTATTTCAATGCCGTAGAGCAAGGATTCTTCGTTGACTCGGCACTTTATCCTGAGCGTAACGGCGACGGTATCGGTAGAAAAATCGATGGTGGCGTTGGCGCTGGTACGGTCTATGAGAGAGCAGCGGATTATTTTGCTCCAGTTACAGCCCATTATGGTTACAACAATGTAGCTCAATACGATGCAAATGCTGTCTCCAATCCTTCAGCATTGATTGATGGTTGTACGCTTGAAAATGCTGATAAAATTATTTACATCGATGAACTGGATGAAAATGACAATGCCAATCAACGTATGGCAGAATCAGAAAAATACCGTGGTGAGCACGGAGAATCACCATTTGTGAAGCCTGAAGTACAATGGCTTGGTGATGGTGTTGTCCAAGTGGAAATCATGTTGCCTATTTACCTTAGAGGTGCACAATATGCAGCAATAGAATTTGCTAAAAAAATGAACCTCAAAGACGTAGAAGTGATCCACATAGAGCAAATGCATCCTACAGAGGGCACACGTGTCCAACTTAAAGGTGTTCTTGATTTCGATCTTGACATGAGAAATGTAGAGATTCCACCAGAGCCAGAAGTTATGAGCGATGATGAAATCAGAGAAGAGTTCGATAAGTTCCCAGTTAAAATCGTTGCAGGTACAGTTGGAGAAGATGAACATTCTGTCGGTTTAAGAGAAGTCATCGACATTAAGCACGGCGGTATTGAAAAATACGGTTGTGACGTCGAGTATCTTGGTACATCCGTACCGATTGAGAAATTGGTGGATGCCGCTATCGAAATTGATGCAAATGTCATCCTCGCATCAACTATTATCTCTCATGACGATGTCCACTATAAAAACATGAAACGTATTCATGAATACGCTGTGGAAAAAGGCGTCAGAGACCGTTTTATCATCTGTGCTGGCGGTACTCAGGTCACTCCTGAAGTTGCAAGAGCAAATGGAATGGATGAAGGTTTCGGTAGATATGACAGAGGTGTCAATGTGGCGACTTTCTTAGTACACAAAGGCAGAGAAAAAAGAGGCCAATAATTATAACAAATGAAAGAGGGATGCAATCGCACCCTCTTTTTAACCACTTGAAGTGAGGTTGAAGATATGAAAGTAGATCTATTGGTTGCTGAAATCGGAAGTACGACTACTGTCGTCAACGCTTTTAATGGTATAGACACTGATTTTCCTGTTTTTATCGGACAGGGACAATCTCCGACTACGGTAAAAGAAGGTGATGTCACAATTGGTCTTCATACGGCCATTGATCATCTTCAAAAAAATATGAAATGGGATTCGATAGAATACGGCAAATTGCTGGCGACAAGCAGTGCCGCAGGCGGTCTGAAAATGACTGTTCATGGTCTGGTTTATGACATGACGGCCAAAGCCGCCAAAGAAGCCGCTCTCGGTGCGGGTGCCAATATACATCTCGTGACGGCGGGAAGACTTAGACCTTCCGATATGAAGAAAATTGATAAAATAAGACCCAACATCATAATGATTGCCGGTGGTGTCGATTATGGTGAGAGGGATACTGCACTTTACAATGCTGAGTTGATTGTGAAGCTGGATTTTGATGTTCCGGTGCTTTATGCCGGAAATGTTGACAATCAAGACGATATTCGAATGATCTTTGAAGAAGCTGGGAAGGCGGATTGGCTTTTTGTGGTGGACAACGTCTATCCTAAAATCGATTTGCTCAACGTTGAACCTTCAAGACGGGTTCTTCAGGATATTTTTGAGGAACATATCGTTCATGCCCCTGGAATGGAACACATCCGTGAAATGGTCACAGGAACAATCATACCGACACCAGGAGCGGTTATGGAGGCATCAAAACTTTTGAAGGAAGATTTAGGCGATTTGATGACAGTAGATGTCGGTGGTGCAACGACAGATATTCACTCTGTGACAGAAGGTAGTGAAGAAGTCTCAAGAGTATTGATCAGCCCTGAACCTGTTGCGAAAAGAACTGTTGAAGGTGACCTCGGAGTTTATGTGAATATGCGCAACATCGTTGAGATGATTGGCCGTGAAAAATTGACTTCGGATCTGAAATTACCAGAAGATGTCGTTCATGAACTCATTGAAAATCATGTGCCGATACCAACTGAACAGCTTCAAATTGACTTTGTTGAGCGCCTTACAAAAGAGGCCATTATCACGTCAACCAATCGTCATGCAGGAGGATTCAGAGTCATGTATGGCGGTGGTGGCAAAAAAACATACGCTGAAGGTAAGGATTTAACAAGTATCAAATATATTGTCGGAACTGGTGGGGCATGTACGAGACTACCAAATCGTGTCACGCTGCTTAAAGAAATCACCAAGAATGTTTTAGGTGACAAACTGCTTCCAAACGAAGATGTTGAAATATTAATAGACAATGACTATATAATGGCTTCGCTAGGAGTTCTGTCCATTGAACATAAGGAATCTGCTTTGAAGCTACTCAAGAAATCATTGGGTTTGATTGAATTTTAGATGGAGGGGAACATGTATCCTAGAGTGATCATCAATAAGAAGAAATTGTATGAGAATTCAAAAGTCGTTGTGGACATGGCCAGTAAGCAAGGGATCAATGTCTATGCAGTGACGAAAGTATATTGTGGCATCAAGGAACTCGCTGAGGAAAGTATAAGAGCAGGAGTCCTTGGAATCGCAGATTCAAGAATGGAAAATCTTGTTCAGATGAAAGATCTTGATGTACCAAAGATGCTGCTTAGATTGCCTATGGGCTGTGAAGCGGATCAAGTGGTAAAGTATGCTGATGTGAGTCTCAATTCGGAGATCTCAACCATGCGATCACTTAACATTGCCGCTGAAAATATCGGTAAAAAGCATGGGGTCATTCTCATGATAGACCTCGGTGATCTCAGAGAGGGCATTCTTCCTGAACAGGTGGATGAAATCGTACCTGAAATTCTAAAACTGAAAAACCTGGAACTGGAAGGTGTCGGTGTCAACCTGACCTGTTATGGTGGTGTGATTCCAAATCAGATAAATTTAGGAGAATTGAGTCAGATTGCTGATGCTATCGAAATTAAATATGGAATCACTCTAAAAGTCGTTTCTGGGGGCAATTCCAGCAGTCTATATCTTCTTGATAAAGGTGGCATGCCTGAGAAAATCAATCAGCTCAGAGTGGGCGAGGCGATTGTCCTTGGTAGGGAAACTGCTTACGGAGATCCAATTCCTGGAACTCATGACGACGTTTTTGTTTTAGAGGCGAAAATCATTGAACTTAAAGAGAAAGCGTCCATCCCTAGAGGCGAAATCGGGATGGACGCATTCGGAAATAAACCGACATTCGAGGACAAAGGACAGATGAAACGCGCTATCGTCGCAATTGGACGACAAGACGTGGAACCTTCCGGTCTTATGCCATTCGATGAAAAGATTGAAATCATTGGTGCTTCCAGTGACCATATGATTTTGGATATGACCCATGTGAATGATGACTATTCAGTGGGTGATGTTGTCAGATTTAGAATGGATTATGGTGCGATGCTGAGACTTTTTACTTCGCATTATGTGGATAAAGTTACAGAATGATGAATGGGGACGGAAAAACAATTGGGGACAGGTCTGAAGTGGTAAATGGGGACGGGTCTTAATCGGTATCTAGCATAGCTAGATACCGATTTGGACCTGTCCCCATTTGTTTTTCCACTTTGGACCTGTCCCCATTTTTTTCCCCCATTTAAATGAGTTTATAAACCCGCTGGAGGGTATAATATCAAAAACACTATAAGGAGGTTCATTTGAAAACTATCTTATTTGTAGATGATGAAGTTAATATATTGAACGCCCTGAAAAGACTTTTCAGAAACCTTGAATTTGAATGTTATTATGCCCAAAACATAAAAGAAGCAGTGAAAGTATTGTTTGAGGTCGACGCGATTGACATGCTCATTACAGACATCAAGATGCCTGAGTTTGACGGACTTAGGGTGCTAAAACTTTTCAAACAGGCTTCGCCGGACACAATAAGGGTCGCGCTGAGTGGGTACGCATCAACAAGGAGCATCACCGAAGCGGTCAGTAAGAATCTGGCCAAACAGTATTTTTATAAACCCTGGAAAAACGAAGAGTTGATCGAATATATCAGAAAGATGTTCTTACTAGAGGAGAAACTCAAGAATGTGCAACTTTTCGAAGTCGTACATAAATTTGAATCGATCAAAACCATTCCGCGACTTTTCAACAAAGTCTCTATGGCCATCCAAAAAGATGACAGTATCGAAGAAATTTCCGAAATGATTGAAAAAGATCCGGCAATAGCCGCAAACATACTCAGAATATCAAATTCCGCATTTTATGCCGCCAGAACCGGAAGTCTGCAACAAGCCATCATGTACATAGGGCTCAACAATCTCAAGCAGATCATATTGACCTATGAGATCTCCAATTTCAAAATCAAGTATTTCGAAAAGAGCACTTCCATTTGGTCACACTCAACCGAGACCAACAAAATCTTCCATGAAATCTATGAGAAATACTACAACAAAAAGATACCCTCTGTGATTGGGACAGCTGGCTTGATGCATGATATAGGAAAAATACTCATGTTGCAAATTTTTGGCTCGTCCTATTTCGACAATATTTTACAGAGCAAAGACAATACCGACGTACTTTTGGAGCGTGAAATTGAACATTATGAAATCGATCATAGCACTCTTGGGGGTTATATCTTGAATTGGTGGTCATTTCCACTCGATATCATCGAAATGACCATGTATCATCACGATCCTTCAAACCCGGACATCATCAATAAGGAACTTGTGGCATTGATGTGTATCGCCTGCCAAATCGATAGAGGAGATTATGCGCTGAAACTGGAAAGTTACAAGACGTCCTGCAAAATACTTGGCATAGAAGATGATTATTTTGATACAATAGAAAAGAAGTATGAATTGGAACACTCCAAATAATCGGAGGGTGAATTATGATTGATTATGAGAAGTATACAGTATTGATTGTAGATGATGAGATGAACATACTCAAAGCTCTGAAAAGGGATTTGAGAAACGAACCCTATAAAATGCGATTTGCCAGCTCGGGTGCTGACGCACTTCAGGTGTTTGCAGAAGAAGATGAAATCAGTGTCATTCTAACAGATATGAGGATGCCTGGAATGACAGGTCTTGAATTGCTCGATAAGATCAATGCGATCAGTCCTGATACAGTCAAGCTGGTACTTACCGGATATACTCAGATGCCACAGATTATAGCGACAGTCAACAAAGTCGATATCTATAAGTTTTTGACCAAACCTTGGGACATAGAAAATGAGATCAAGGTCTACCTCAGGGAAGCGATTGAAATTTATGAGGAAAGAAAAATCATGGGAGACAGTTTTAGATCCCAAGAACAAAAAAACAAAATATTCAATAAGATGTTGGTGGAAAGTTATGAGAAATCGGATTATATGTCGCAACTTTATGAAGAGTTGATCAAAGCTTACAATTATCACAATCTATTGACACTGCAGGAGCTCAATGCGCTTCAGGCAGGCGAACAATTTCAAGATATGAAGAAAAAGACATTGGAACAAGTCAAGAATAGAGTGTATTATCTGAATCGGGTTTTCGATTTTGGAAAACATGTGTTCAGGGCGTTTGATATCTATGATATCAAACATGCACTTCAGAAAAGGCTGGGTGAAATCGGCTGTAACGATGTAGTGGTCGAAGTTGAGGACGCTGCTAAGCAGATCACGTTCATGGACAACTTCAAATTGTTGACCAATGTATTCACAGATATACTGGATTGGATCATCTCCAAGGAATCCAAACCGATTAAAATATTCATAAAACAACACACCAATAGAAATATTGTGGTAGTGATGCTTGAAGTGGATTGCTTGGTTACAGAGTCGTTTAAAAGCACTGTTGAAAACCAAGGTAAATTTATCCAGCATGTGGTTCAAAGTGTTGGAGGCAAAGTAAAGTTTTATGATGACGAAAAGCAATTCACTGTTAAGATGTTGTTTCCGGTGAAAGTGAACGCGGAGTAATGAATGGTGATAAACAAAAGGGGACAGGTCCAAATCGGTGAAAATGGGGACGGGTCTGAATTGGTATCTAGCTTTGCTAGGTACCAATTTGGACCTGTCCCCATTTGTTTAATTTTTTATTCCGCTTTCCATGCCTCAAAGCCTTCCAAGACCTTGTCATAAGTTTGCTGTGAGATTTCAGGGAGTTCTCCGCCAAACGCTTTTTCTGCAGCTTTAAAACCTTCTTTGAAAGCACCAATCAATGTATCGATTTTGGATTTGTCGCCACCGGAAATTGTTTTTGCAAATTCCAGAAGTCGTTCAGACGTTTTGTTGACACCCCAGTAACCGTCTTCGGAGATGGCTTCCTGAGCGCTTTCTCTGGTTTCGGCGTCGACCTTTATGGTGACTTCCTCGCCATTTGCCAGTGCTTTGAGTATTTCGTTGACGTTACCGCCTTGCTTTTCAATCATGGATCTGACCATGACCTTGAATGATTCAGTATTCTTATGGAATTCCTGTTTTATTTGTGCGAGTTTTTTGGTATCGATTTTATATGTGCCGAAATCTTCCTGTCCTTTGTTGCCGAGACTAAGTTCGTCAACAGGTGCATTCACCTGCGATTCATTTTCGACATCGCCGAATCGATTGTGGGCTGAATTTGAATGTTGCTGAATGTTCGCATGTTCCATAGATTTACCAAGTTGTTTTATGTCCATAAGTATTCCTCCTTGAAGACAAACGTGATAAAATGAAGTTAACTTCTAAGTTGCATCCTTGCATTTAGATTTATCGGCATTTGTTCGTGAAATCTTTAAGACTTTTGGTCAAATAAAGAAAGAAGAAGGTGGAGTATGATCCAGAAACAGCTTTTGTCTGAAAAAATCGCAGAAAACATCGGCAAATCCATAGTGGGAGGGTTTTACAAAATTGGAGACCAAATGCCCAATGAAATGGAACTCTCAGATGAACTCGGTATTTCAAGGGCCACTCTCAGGGAAGCGATCAAGATATTGATCAGCCAGAATGTGCTCGAGGTAAGGCGAGGTATAGGTACCTTTGTTTCTCATACGCCGGGGCTCAGTACAGATCCACTCGGACTTGATTATATATTGATTGCGGAGGAAAAAAGGGAAGTTATGAAATGGGCAAAGCGTGTTCATGCGGACGCGGCCGAGCATCTTCATCTTTTTGACATCGAAGAAAGGTCCAGCTGGATTGAAAATAGTGATATATTGACAGTAAACCAGTTGGTGGGAAAATTGTGCAACGTAAGTGAGACCATTTTTTTAAGGATAGAAATGCAATTTGGCTACAGAATGGTGAAAATAGTCGATGACGCATTACGCCGTTTGGTTAGTGGATTTTCAGTTCAGTACAACTCATCCATCAAGGATTATTATTCGAAATATGTGGATGCGATAATAAATGGTGACAAATATAAAACAGCCGCTGCTGTAAGCAGTATGCTGGATTTGATTTTGATACAAATGGAAGAGGCATAATATTATGGATATGTTTGAAATGCTCGCCCAGAAGCAACTCGAGAATCAGGCTCCCCTTGCTGAGCGGATGAAACCGGAGTCGCTGGATGATTTTTTCGGGCAAGAAAAAATTTTGGGCAGTGAGAAATTGTTGACCAAACTCATCAAAACAGATCGATTGGGTTCGATTTTACTTTATGGTCCTCCGGGTAGCGGTAAGACCTCGCTTGCCAAAATCATCGCTAAGACCACAGAGGCGGCCTTTATGAGTCTCAATGCCGTCACAGCAGGAGTCAAAGACATCCGCGAGATGGTTCAGGTCGCAAAAGACAATTTGGCAATGTATCAAAAAAGGACGCTCCTATTTATAGATGAGATCCATAGATTCAACAAGAGCCAACAAGATGCATTGCTTCCATTTGTCGAGGATGGAACCATCATACTCATTGGAGCGACAACAGAAAATCCATATTTTGAAGTGAATGGTGCTTTGATTTCCAGATCATCCGTGTTCAGGATGGAGAAACTGACGGTGGAGAACCTGATGAATATCATGCTTAGGGCTCTAAAGGATGAACAAAAAGGCCTTGGAGGCTTCAACGTCAAGATATCCGAGGAAGTCCTCCTATATATCGCCGAAATGTCATCAGGAGATGCCAGACGTGCTCTCAATATACTCGAACTCTCTGTACTATCAAAAGCAGACCTTTCAGATGAGCTTGTCATCACTTTTGATGATGTCGATGAATGTATGCAAATGAAACACGCACCATATGACAAAGATGGAGACAACCATTACGATATCACTTCAGCGTTCATCAAGAGCATGCGCGGATCAGATCCGGATGCCGCACTTTTTTATCTAGGCAAAATGATTTATGGTGGAGAGGATCCAAGATTCATCGCCAGAAGGATTGTCATTTGTGCTTCGGAAGATGTAGGAAATGCGGATCCCATGGCTTTGGTTGTAGCGAATAGTGCCGCACAGGCAGTGGATTTCATAGGAATGCCAGAAGGCCGGATCCTGCTCGCACAAGCCGCTTCATATGTGGCGTCCGCGCCAAAATCCAACGCATCGTATATGGGAATCAATGAAGTCATGAACGATATTGCCACAATGGATACAGGTACCATGCCTTATTATCTAAAGGACGGTACGAGCCTTAAACTCGAAAGGCAATATGGTGATACTGGGAAAATGGAAAGATACAAATATCCTCATGAATTTGACGAGCACTATGTGAACCAGCAGTATCTGCCCGATCAAATTAAAGAAAAAAGATATTACAGGCCTACTGAAAACGGACATGAGAAAATTATCAAAACGTATCTTGACCATACGAAATATTACAAACCATAAGATTATCAATACTTTGAAATGGGTATAAAATTCAAAACGAGATTTCAATATGAATAAGGTGGTAGTTATGGATAATAAAAAAGCAATCAATCATTCGGACCTAGCTCTCTTTTGTTACCAATATTCAGTGGTATTAAAATCTGGAATTCCTTATTTGGAGTCAATTCATCTATTGGCTGAAGATGTGATTGATGAAAAAATGAAGGACTACGCGACTTCGATTGCAGGATATGTAGAAGAGGGAGTGTTGCTTTCAGATGCATTTGACAAACAATCGGTATTTCCGGTCTACACCATTGAAATGATAAAGATCGCAGAGACCTCTGGAAAACTGCCGGAAGTATTTGAAAGGCTATCAGAATATTATGAGCAAAGTGATCAAATCAAACAAAAGGTCAAAAGTGCGCTGACTTATCCGCTTGTTCTAATCGCACTGATGACTGGAGTCATATTACTGCTTGTCGTTAAGATTCTGCCGATTTTTCACGATATACTCCTTTCTGTGGGAGGAACAGTTCCTGGTGCAACTCAGGCCATACTCAATGTCAGTATGTGGCTTCAAAGTGGAATTTTCGTCATACTTGGACTAATGGGTCTTGCTGTTTTATTGATTTGGTTGGTGCTGAACACCAAAGCACAAAAATCTCGCCGTGACAGATGGATGCTCAATCTTCCGGTTGTCAAACATCTTTACAAATTGTCTGTAACCATCAAGTTCGCAAAAGCGTTATCCATGTTGATCCATAGTGGTATGGACATCGACAAATCTTTTGAGATGATTGTTCCCTTGGTGGATAATGAACACATTGCAAGTGAACTTAATAAGAGCCTGGTTTTGATTGAAAATGGTGAAGACTACGAGACCGCTCTAAAAAATATCGATGTATTTCCCGAACTGTTTTTGAAGATGATGCGGATTGGAAGAAAAACAGGTTCGCTCGATCAGACACTGGATCGAATCTCAGGAATATATGACAAAGAACTCACCAGAAAACTTCAAAAATTCTCGGCATCAATAGAACCAGCACTTGTCATCATCTTGTCGCTTGTGGTCGGAGCCATCATGCTCCTTGTGATGTTGCCGCTCATCAATATAATGACTTCCATCGGTTAGTGAGGAACGGATATGAGTAAACTGAATAAAATTGCATTCACTTTACTTTTGATTATCGTGATTGTAATTTTCACACAATCCTTCATTGGAGTCAGTCGGTTTGACGGCTATTCTGAAGATGAAAGAATCGAGGCAATTGAGACAGCGGTCACCAAAGCGGCTGTACAGTGTTATGCGATAGAAGGCAGCTATCCTCCGGATATTGATTATCTGGCGGAACATTATGGTTTGGTTGTCAACAAAGATGCCTACTTTTATCATTATGAGATTGTGGCGTCCAACATAATTCCGATCATAGCGGTCTATAAGAAATGGTAGGTTTCTCATGCTTAAAAAACTGAAAGGCAATGAAAAAGGATATAGTTTGGTTGAAATGACAGTGGGGATGTTGCTCCTACTCGTTTTTGTTACAGCCCTTTTCACTTTGACAGCTTCCAGCGCGGGATCATATGAGCGCTTGGTGAATGAAAAGGAAATTGATACGGAATTTAGAATCGCCTCATCGTACCTGACGACAAAACTCAGGCAAAACGATAGGGCGGGAGCTGTGGAACTCGTCATGCAAGATAACGAGCCAAAAGTTGCCATAAAAATTTCTGAAAATTTATCTGGAGAAATCTATGAGACATGGATTTATGTGGCTGACGGACTTTTAAAAGAGGTCATGATTCCAGCTGGTATGGAATTTGATGACGATTTTGCCTTTGTAATCGCTGAAATAGATAAAATGGAACTGTTAGATGAAGAAAATGTGATTGGCATAGAACTGTTCAAAGAAGGATCAGCATCGCAACTGTTTTGGGTTGCTTTGATGACTGATCGGTAGCTGGAGGATTTGACATGAAAAGAAAAAAAGGTTTTTCATTGGTTGAAATCCTGTTATCCATAGCGGTTTTTTCGATTCTCTCTGTGTTTGTTCTACAAATGTTTTCAACGGCACAAAATCTTAATGTGGCTGCCAGCGAACTTGATCAGAGCGTTCTCGTCGCCGAATCGATATTTGAAAGGATACAAGCGACGCAGTCTTTTGAATCGTTTGGAGGACAATTGGATGGTCCGGTGATGACGCTTCATTTTGATGAGGACTGGAAAACAATTGCAGTATCTGATATGACGCCACCATATAAGGTCATTGTCCACAAACAGGATGTGCAGGCATTCGATCATGTTGTTACAAGTTATCAATTGCAGGTCATAAAAACGGATCCGTCGGATCAAGTTGAGGAGTCGGTGCTGTATGAACTTGAAATGGAAATCTATTATCGATAAAAACGAACAAAGAGGCAGCTCGTCGGTTCTGGTCATCATGGTGCTTTTGATGTTGATCACTTTTGGTGTGCTTGCGATGATGACCTCCTATTCTAGTCTCAAGATCTCCAGAAAAAACGCCGAATGGACGCAGGGTTTTTATGAACTTGAGAGTTTGGCGGGAAATCATTTGGCTGAAGTTGAAACTCATATAATCTTTTCGGCTGATTTTGCCGATGAATATATTGTGGAGATGAGATATAAAGAACCTTCTCCTAAAGGTTTTGAATACCCTTGGCAAGATGAGGTCTATAAGAAATGGTTGGTATCGTCTGATGATGATGTATTTAAGGATGAAATCAGGTCATGGATATTTGAAAAGGCTTTGAAGGATTCTCTTGATCAGATGAATATTGAATATGATTTGAATTTGGATTCAAAAGGCACTCTAACTTTCATATCATCGTCTGTAGACAATCGTTATTTTTTGACAAGCCTTCAGATTGAGGACAGAGAAACCGCACTTTTGGAGTGGAGAGAAGTTCCAGAGGTGTTTGAGTACGACGAAATATTGGAATTTAAAGATCCAGGGGGAAATTAAGCATGTATGACATTGTAGAATTGCTGAAACAAGCTGTTTCAAAAAATGCATCCGACCTGTTTATTACAGTAGGCGTGGCACCAACGCTCAAAATATATGGCAATCACGTGGCTTGTGGAGTAGATAAATTGACACCCATTGACTCTGAGAGATTGGTCAAATCCTTGTTCACGAAAGATGAACATTATGGTGAATTTCTCGCTTTTGGTGAAAAGGATTTCTCATTCTCACTCAGAGGTGTGGGACGATTCAGAATCGATGCCTATACTCAAAGAGGGTCCCATGCGGCAGCAATAAGGGTACTCAAATTTGAGCAACTCGATCCGGAAGCAATGATGATTCCTGATTCAGTGCTCGACATCAGAAAGAAAACAAAAGGTCTTGTTCTGATCACTGGACCAACCGGTAGTGGAAAATCCACGACTCTTTCATGTATCATTGATTTGATCAACAAAGAGCGTGCTTGTCATATATTGACGCTTGAAGATCCGATCGAATACATCCACAAACATGATAAAAGCATTGTGGATCAACGCGAAATCGGTATTGACACCAGAAGTTATGCAGATGGACTCAGATCTGCACTCAGACAGGCTCCGGATGTCATTTTGATCGGTGAGATGAGAGACTATGAAACTATGGCGATCGCACTTACCGCAGCAGAAACCGGACACTTGGTATTTTCTACTCTCCATACGATTGGCGCGGCCAAAACCATTGACCGTATCATAGATGTGTTCCCACCAAACCAGCAGCAACAGGTGAGGGTACAACTGTCCACAGTGCTCCAAGGTGTCGTCTCGCAACAATTGATCCCATCGGAGAAACTTGGGAGAGTACCTGCATTTGAAATTATGACCATGAACCATGCCATCAGAAATATGATTAGGGAAGGTAAAGTGCATCAAATCGATGCGTCCATACATTCCGGAAGATCCGAAGGCATGGTCGGAATGGATTTCAGTCTGGCACGTATGGCAAATGAGGGACTGATTACCAAGGAAGAAGCTTTACTTCATTGTATAAATCATGATACAATTAAAAGATACCTCAACGATTAATTATGGAAAGCAGGTGACGACATGTTGCGAAAAAGTATATTACTACTGATTTTGGTAAGCATGTTTCTTGTTGGCGATTTCGGATTTTCCGAGGTCAAACCGATAGTAGACGATTCGGAAAAAGAACTTGGAGTCGTTCATATAACCTATAAAAAAGCAGATGCAGCCACTTATAAAGTATTGGTCACAAAAGATGACAAGAAGATTTCCTACCCGTTCAAAGCAGATGGTGTCACAGAATCATTTCCACTTCAACTGGGTAACGGCACCTATAAGGTTGGGCTCCTAAAAAATGTGGGAGGCACCAAATACGCTTACGTCTCTTCAAAGACAATTGTTCTCGATCTAAAAGATCCGAATGTCGTATATTTGAATTCTATTCAAAATGTCAATTGGAACGTGGAAAATGAATCGATAGTCTTTGGTAAAGAACTGATCAATCCTACAGCGTTTTTAAGGACGAGAACCAAAACGTTATACGATTTTCTCGTAAAAAATATTGCTTATGATTATGACAAAATTCCCACTTTGACTGCAGATTATGTCCCAAGCATCGATCAGACCTATACTGATTTGAAAGGCATCTGTTATGATTACAGTGCGCTTTTCGCCAGCATACAAAGGAGCCAAGGTGTTCCAACCAGACTCGTTAAAGGATATTCCAAGTTTGTGAATGGGTATCATGCATGGAATGAAATTTACATCAATGGAAACTGGTACATCATTGATTCGACTGTGGATGCCACTTTGACCGGGGCAAAAGTATACGTTAGAATGTACAAGAGTACTGCCGATTATACAAAAGTATATGAGTATTGATGGATAAGGAGTAAGTTATGGTTGTTGTTTTTTTCGCGGAAGGTTTTGAGGAAGTCGAGGCACTTGCAACAGTGGATGTGCTCAGACGTGCAAAGATAGAAGTGAAAATGATTGGCATTCATGAAATGCTGGTGAAAGGTTCACATGGAATCAGTGTTGAAATGGATGGTGGTTTTGATGCCATAGGATCAATCGACAATGTTCAGTGCATCGTATTACCTGGTGGAATGCCTGGATCCAATAATCTGAAAGCAAGTGAAGAAGTAGGAGAATGGCTGAAAAAAGCAGAGGCAAGTGGAAAATATGTGGCAGCGATTTGTGCAGCACCAATTGTCATCGGGCATTTTGGAATTATGGAAGGTAAGAAATTCACCTGTTATCCAGGTTTTGAAAAAGAATTGCCAAATCATTCGCATGTCCCTGAATCGGTTGTGGTGGATGGCAAATTAATCACCGCAAAAGGCATTGGTGTAGCCATGGATTTCGGACTCGAAATTGTAAAGCATCTTAAAGATCCAAACACCAGTGATGCGCTCAGAGTACAAATGGTGATGAAGAATTAAAAAATAAGAGTATGCGTAGGCATGCTCTTATTTTTCGCGTAGTTAAGTTTCCGAAGGAAACTTATTAGCGTCTCAGTTAAACTCTTAAATAATGTAAGTGTAGAGTATGCGTAGGCATACTCTTATTTTTGCGTAGTTACAATATTTTGTGAAACGAAATATTGGGCGTAGGTAATTTTTTGTGTAACAAAAAATCGCGTAGTTAAGTTTCCGAAGGAAACTTATTAGCGTCTTAGCTGACATTTCAAGATGTACCTGAAGCGAAACTATACTAGCCTCGAAGGAAACTTATTAGCGTCTCAGTTAAACTCTTAAATAATGTAAGTGTAATGCAAGCATTCTTGGCTTTTTTCTAGTCAAGTTTTCTCCAGTAAATGCTTTTTGCTCCTTTGGTAGTTGAACCTTTCGCAGTAAAATCCTCTTCTTTCGAACCTGTTCCGATGCTGATGACGAGCATATAATGTTCGTAGAGTCCACCAAGTGTGGTGTCAGAAGGATTTCTGAGATCTTCATAAGTGGCAGCGGCTGAACCGGCCAATGCCTTGATATATAATGATCCAAGTTCCCTCGATCTTTCTTCACTGGTCCCTGGCTTTACAATGATTGCTACACCGAGTGTATCGCCCTGAGGAATAATGGTTGCGCTTTCGACATCAATGTTTTTCTTGATTTCATCCGTTGCGATGCTAATCATGGTTTCAGTGACGGGGTATACTATTTCTGGGGAGTCTTTGTCTGGATCGGTATCAGTACCGAATCCAGCGGGCCCACCATCCAGCGATTCCTTGCCCTCAAGATTGACATCGAGCTCGTCGTAAGGCTTAGCAAACCTAAGTATTGCGATAATGAGGAGGATTGATATGATCAAAAAAAACAAATGTCTTACTTTGAATTTGTATTTTTTTTTCTCTGTATCAGTAGGTAAAATCCCTTCCTCTGAGAGCTTGCGGATAAGTCTGGTTTTTGTGGCTTCGAACCTGTCGACGATTCCTGAGACCTCATCGGCATTGATCAGCTCAATGGCTTGATTGCAAATGGTGAGAGCCTCGGTCAAGCGATGTCTTTTTTCAAGGAGTCGGATGGCACTTTCATAGGTTTTTGAGATTTTAGGTGTATATTTCTCGAATATTTCCAAGTAAATGCCAAGAGCAATTTCCTCGTTGATCATTTCCATTTTTTGAGCTTTTTGCGTGAGTATATAGAGTTCGTTTGTTTTTTCTGACATGATTTCACCCCTAAATTATTATCGGCAGAATCAGATAAAGTGTTAACAAATTATTTAAAACTTTATGACGATATAAAGTTGACGCTTTTAATCGGATATATTATAATGAACATGATTCCTTAGTAAACAACTAGGGATTAAAGGAGTGTATTGATTTGAAATTATCAACACGAGGCAGATACGGTTTAAAAGCGATGTTTGATTTGGCGCTTTACTACGGCGAAGGTCCGATATCACTTACGAATATTGCCGAAAGACAGGCGATATCGGTCAATTATTTGGAACAATTGATTTCACCACTCAGAAAAGCTGGATTGGTGGAGAGTGTTCGCGGTGCTCAAGGTGGTTACATGTTATCGAGAACTCCGGGAACAATAACAGTAGGAAGCATATTGACCACTCTTGAAGGGCCACTTGCTCCGACGGATTGTGTTGTTATAGATAGTGGAGATGACTTATGTGATCAGTCTGGATATTGCGTGACCAAAGTCATCTATGAAAAGATTTATGAAAGCATTACCAGTGTAGTCAACTCAATAACATTACAGCATATGATTGATGATTATGAACAGAATCAAGGTCAAATGATTGTACATACTATTTGTGAGTGCAAATAGAATCACGGGGAGGGTATCACTTTGAAAAGAATATATATGGATTATTCAGCGACAACACCAGTAAAACAAGAAGTGCTCGATGCAATGCTTCCTTATTTCACAGAACATTTTGGAAACGCATCCAGTATACATGGTTATGGACAAGATGCAAAAAAGGCTCTTGAAGCCTCTCGTGCTACGATTGCTGGCACCATTGGAGCTCCAGCAGACACTTTTTACTTCACAGGTGGCGGTTCTGAAGCGGACAACTGGGCACTTAAAGGCGTCATGAAAGCGAACAAGAACAAGGGAAACCATCTGATCACATGTAAAATTGAGCATCATGGAATCCTACACACCTGTGAAACTCTTGAGAAAGAAGGTTTCGAAGTTACTTATCTTGATGTAGATTCAGAGGGCATGATTAGCCTTGAAACTCTTGAAGCGGCGATCAAACCAAGTACCGTCATGATTTCCATCATGTTCGTCAACAATGAGATTGGCACCATGCAACCTATCGCAGAAATTGGAAAAATCGCTCGTAAACACGGTTTGATATTCCATACGGATGCGGTCCAGGCGCTTGGTAATGTCCGAATCAACGTCGATGAATTAAATGTAGACCTCATGAGCTTTTCAGCTCATAAAATATATGGTCCCAAAGGCATAGGCGGACTTTATATCCGCAAAGGCATCAAAATTCAGAATTTGATAGAAGGTGGCGCACAGGAACGCAAAAGACGTGCCGGCACTGAAAACTTACCTGGTGTGGTCGGATTTGCAAAAGCGGCTGAAATCGCAAACGAAAATCTGGATGCGCACATCGAGAAATTGACTTACCTTAGAGATCGGCTTGTTAAGGGGATTCTCGAATCTGTAGAGTATTCGAAGTCCAATGGCCATCCGACACTCAGACATCCCGGGAACGTCAATGTTTGTTTCGAATTCATAGAAGGCGAGGCGCTTCTGCTCAGCCTTAATGCTAAAGGAATTGCAGGATCCAGTGGTTCAGCATGTACGTCGGGTTCACTTGATCCGTCACATGTACTTATGTCCATAGGACTGCCTCATGAAATAGCACATGGTTCGCTCAGGCTTTCTCTAGGAGACTTCAATACTGAAGAGGAAGTAGATTATGCTGTGGAATCATTGGTTGAAGTCGTTCACAAACTGAGAATGATGTCGCCACTATATGATAAAGTCAAGGGAGGAAAATAAGACATGTATACAGATATAGTAATGGATCATTTCATGAATCCTAGAAACGTCGGTGAGATAGAAAATGCTGATGGCATAGGTGAAGTCGGCAACATCAAATGCGGCGACATCATGAGAATATATATTAAAGTTGAAAACGATGTGATAGAAGACATCAAATTTAAAACGTTTGGTTGTGGATCCGCTATAGCAGCGTCATCCGTAGCAACTGAGATCATCATGGGTATGACTGTTGAAGACGCACTAAAAGTAACCAACAAGCAAGTCATCGATGCACTTGGTGGATTGCCACCGGTCAAAATCCACTGTTCTGTTCTCGCTGAGCAAGCGCTTAAAGCCGCAATATACGATTATGCGACGAAAAACAATTTGGAGTTTGAAGGTCTCAAAGGATATAACCCTGTTGAAGATCATGACCATCACGATGTCGTTGATATCGAATTCTAAAAAAAAGCTGTCAATTGTCAGGTTTTGTGGTAAAATGTTTTAAAGTAAATTTATATTTAACGCAATGATGGAGAGGAGTAGATCACACCTCAGAGAGTACGCACCTTGCTGAAAGCGTACGCAGTGATTGAAGCAGCTCTTGAGCACCGATTTCGAAATTAGAGTAGAATTCGGCGTTTTGCACACGATAACGTGCCTTAATGACCTTCAGAGTGATTGGATGATTCCAATAAGCAGGGTGGTACCGCGATTACGTCGTCCCTGCATTACGCCACTTCTGGAGGTTTTTTTACGTTATAATGAATCGGGGAGGAACGAATTTATGAAGAAAATGGGATTAAATGAAATCAGAAAAGCTTTTTTAGATTTTTATGAGGAAAAAGGACACTATGTTTCGGCTTCTTATCCACTCGTGCCGCTGAATGACAAAAGTTTGCTGCTTGTGAACGCGGGAATGCAACCCCTTAAAAATTATTTCACAGGTATTGAGACGCCACCTAACGTGCGCATGGCCACTTGCCAAAAGTGTATTCGTACTGGTGATATTGAGAACGTTGGTGTGACTGCAAGACATGCGACTTTTTTTGAGATGCTTGGAAATTTCTCTTTTGGAGATTATTTTAAAGAAGGCGCAATCAAATTGAGTTGGGAATTTATCACAGATGTACTTGAAATGCCAGTTGAGCTTCTTTGGCCATCTGTTTATCATGAGGACGATGAAGCGTTCGCAATATGGAGAGATATCATAGGAGTGCCCGAAGAGAAAATTGTCAGACTCGGTAAAGCGGATAATTTCTGGGAAATTGGAACCGGCCCATGTGGTCCGTGTTCAGAGATCTATTTTGATCGTGGCGAAGCATATGGTTGTGGTTCTCCAGACTGTAAACCTGGCTGTGAATGTGAACGTTATCTTGAATTTTGGAATCTCGTTTTTACTCAATACAATAGAGATGAAAACGGCAACTATACAGATCTTGAAAAGAAAAACATAGACACAGGAATGGGTCTTGAGCGTATTGCATGTATCATGCAAGATGTGGACTCCATATTCGAAGTGGATACAATCAAGCTCATACGTGACAAAGTCATTGAAATGTCTGGCGTCACCTATGGCAAAGACCGTAAAACCGGCATATCCGTCAGAATCATCACAGACCATATCAAAGCAGTGACGTTCATGGTTGGCGATGGCATCATGCCAAACAATGAAGGTAGAGGTTATGTACTCAGAAGACTTCTCAGAAGAGCTTCAAGACATGCCAAAATGATCGGTATGTCAGGAGCAGTGCTCACGATTCTCGTGGATACAGTCATTGAAGCATATGGTGTGAGCTATGAGAACTTGGTTGAAAGAAAAGATTACATCAAAAAAATCATTGCAATTGAAGAAGAACGTTTTCAAGCGACCATCGATCAGGGACTTACCATACTTACCGAGTACATGGATGAACTCAAATCGACTGGAAAAACTGAACTTAGCGGAGAGAATGCATTCCGTCTTTATGACACTTATGGATTTCCACTTGAACTCACAAAAGAGATTTTGGATGAGTATGGCCTTACCGTTGACGAGGAATCTTTTACGGAGCAAATGACCGCTCAAAGAGAACGTGCTCGTGCGGCAAGGGGGAGTGGAGATGAACTTGGCTGGGCGAGTGATGCCGTGAGTCAACTCCCTAAGGAGATTCAGTCGAGATTTGATGGTTACAATAAACTTTCCATGTCGTCCACAGTGACCGCAATAGTCGCTGAAGTCACTTTGGAGGAAGCTTTTGAAGGGATGGAAGTTTCTTTTATTCTAGATGAGACGCCGTTTTATCCAGAAGGTGGAGGTCAAGTTGGCGATGTAGGTATTCTTATGACAGACGCCTTCACTGCTGAAGTGATTGAGACGAAAAAAGGCGTGGGCAACAGAATCATCCACCATGCGACGGTGATAAAAGGAAAGATCAAAGTAGGCGAGAAAGTCGAAGCTATAGTGGATCTGACCGCACGCATGGCCACCGCAAGAAATCACTCTGCAACGCATTTGCTCCACAAAGCACTTAGAGAACTTTTAGGAACACATGTTGAACAGGCGGGATCGATGGTCAATCCTGAACGTCTCAGATTTGACTTCTCGCATTTCGAACCTATATCTGGTGCAGATATCATAGTTATTGAGAAAATGGTCAACAAGCAAATTTTCAGAGCTCTTAGCATAGGTACTGAGGAAATGGACATTGAATCCGCAAAAACCAAAGGTGCCATGGCACTTTTCGGTGAGAAATACGGTGATTCGGTACGGGTTGTCACAATGGGCGACTACAGTGTTGAACTCTGTGGTGGAACTCACCTTAAAAACACTTCCGAAATAGGCATGTTTAAAATTACCTCTGAATCGGGTGTGGCAGCTGGAGTGAGAAGGATAGAAGCGACAACAGGCGAAAACGTTTATAATTTGTTAACACAATATGAAGCGAAAATTCAAAGTGTTTCTGATATTCTTAAGACTACTGTACAAGATGTGGAAAACAAAGCGGAAAGCGTATTGTCAGAAATAAAGGGACTCAACCGTGAAAACGAGCAACTTAAAAACAAACTCGCTAAAAGCTCACTTGCAGACATCATCGAGCATGTGACAGTCATCAACGGAATTCATATTGTCACAGCGAAATTCGCTGGAATCGACATGAATACACTTAGAAATATGGGAGACCAACTTAAAAATAAATGGGATTCCAGTGTAGTGGTACTTGCTAACGATGCTGGGGACAAGGTTGAACTTCTTGCTATGGTATCGGACACAGCCATCAAAAGTGGGGCGCATGCCGGCAATATCATAAGAGAGGTAGCTAAAATCACCGGAGGCGGTGGTGGCGGTAAGCCTAATATGGCTCAAGCAGGTGGCAAGGATGCTGAAAAAATTGATGAAGCATTACAAAAAGTCCATGCATTATTGTCCTAAAAGGGGTATAATGACACCATACAAAGGGGGTTGTTATCATGAACAATACTAGAAAATTTAGCGTTGAGGAATTCCTTGAACAAGGTGATCAAAAGGACATTCTGCTGTATGTTTACAACGCATTGGAAGAAAAGGGATATAATCCTGTCAACCAACTCGTAGGATACCTCATTACCGGAGATCCGACCTATATCACAACTTTCAATGACGCTCGCACAATGATCAAAAAAATTGAACGTGATGAAATCCTCGAAGAATTGGTGACTCATTATATCGACAGTTATAAAAAATGATATACAATGAACTTGGAAAAACTGGAATAAAAGTATCAAAAATCTGTTTCGGCAGTTTGACGATGGGCCCTCTTCAACGCAATTTAAGCGTTTCAGAGGGCGCATCCTTAATCGAATATGCATTCGATAAGGGCGTCAATTTCATTGATACCGCAGAACTATATGAAACCAATGCGCATATCGCTAAAGCGCTGAGATCAATCCCAAGAGATGAATTCGTCATCGCCAGCAAATGTTACGCCTACTCGGCGGAAACAGCGGAGCAAAGCCTTAGCAAGGCACTGAAGGAACTAGGAACCAATTATTTGGACGTTTTCATGTTGCATGAACAAATGAGTGTCCACACGATCAAAGGACATTATGAGGCCATAGAATATTTACTTGGAATGAAAGAAAAAGGTGTCATCAGGGCATTTGGTATATCAACACATTATGTGGAAGCTGTCCGCGCAGCCCTCAGGTATCCTGAAATCGAGATCATTCATCCGATTGTCAATATAAACGGCCTCGGGATACAAGATGGTTCAATGGCGGATATGGAAAATGCGCTTAAAGCGTTTAAGGTTAGTGGTGGTGGCGTATTTGGCATGAAACCTCTCGGAGGTGGAAATCTTCTTTCCTCAATCGATGAATGTTTTGATTTCGTGCTCAGTAGAGACTATTTGGACGCCATCGCCTTTGGCATGCAAAGCCGTGATGAAATTGATTACAATGTCAACCGGATCCTTGGTGAACCGATTGATTTGAACTTAAAAAAAACACTTATTAAGCAGAAAAAATCACTTCAAATCGCTGAGTGGTGCACGAAGTGTGGCGCATGTGTAAAAAAATGCGACCATAAAGCACTGAATATGGGATCTGATGGAGTGGAAATTGATAGGTCGAGATGCGTACTTTGTGGGTATTGTGCCTCTGTATGCCCTGAATTCTGTATAAAAGTGTATTAAAGATTGTTTGTTATCATCAAATGAGATATACTGGAGGATATGGTTAATGAGAATAATGGGTTTGGATGTGGGCGACAAGAAGATTGGTGTGGCCATTAGTGACTCGCTTTTGATTACAGCGCAAGGCAAGGAAACCCTTTTTCGAGAATCCTTGAAATTGGATCTCGACAAATTGATTGATTATATCAATGAGTACGACGTGCACAAGATTGTGGTAGGTATGCCACTCAACATGAATGGTTCTATGGGACCACAAGGTGAAAAGACAAAACAATTTGTTTCCAAATTAGAAAAAAAATTGATTCATTCCACACGAATTGATCGTAAAATCGAAATTGTCTATTGGGACGAGAGACTGACAACGATGGGTGCAACCCGTATGTTGATTGAAACGGACATGAGTCGCAAAAAACGAAAAGGTGTCGTTGACACAGTTGCGGCAGTCTTGATTTTGCAAGGTTATTTGGATGGAAATAGAACGGTTTAAAAAATAAATGTTAGAAGAGGTGTTTAATGAAAAAGGAAGAAAGTTTGTTCGAAGTGGTTTATGACCAAGATCATGAGCATGAAGAGAGTGACATTGTGGAATTGTTCGATGAGAATGGTGTGGCTGTGAAGTTCAACATCATTGCCAACCTCGAACTGGATGAGCAAGAGTATGCAATTTTGTCCAACGTCGATGACGAAGAGGAAGTACTTATTTTCAAAGTAATGGAAGAAAATGATGAATTCGTGTTTGAAAGCATTGAAAACGAAGAGGAGCTGGATGCTGTAATCGAAGCATACAACGAGCTTCTCGATGAAGAAGAAATAGAAGAATAGGCTGGATATACCACATCATTGTGGTAAAATGATTAAAAAGAATTTAAGTGCTGAGGTGTTTATATGGATTCGTGTCATGATGGATATAAGAAAAAATTAAAAGAGGCCGGTTACAAACTGACGCCTCAAAGAATTGCGATTATTAATGTCATAGCTGAAAATAAAGGTGAACATCTAAGTACTGAGGAAATATATGATATTGTAAAGCAAAGGAATCCTGAAATGGGATTGGCAACTGTTTATAGAACACTACAAATGTTGGATGAGCTGGAAGTCGTATCCTCTCTTAATTTAGAGGACGGCTGCATTCGTTATGAACTTTATTGTGACGACGGCGCACACAACCATCACCACCTGATTTGTACAAGATGTGGTGATGTGCTTGAAGTAGAAGGCGATTTACTCGAACAATTGGAACTTAAAATTGAAAGCGAATACGATTTCAAGATTGTCGATCATAAATTGAAATTCTACGGAATATGCAAGAAATGTAAAAACCTTGTTTAGTACAGGGTTTATTTTTCGTAAATAGCAAATCACAACTGGAACCTTTGTCATAAGGATCTTAAACGTTTAGCAGGATCGGACAATATTAGCGCTAAACATATAATATTACGAGGTGTAAATATGACAAACCAAAAACCAAACAACAACTTTAGAAAGAAAAGAACCAACAAACCAAAAGAAAAAATTGAAGACAACTTAGTGACAAGTCTTGACTCTTCACTAAAAATCATTCCGCTTGGCGGTATGGAGGAAATCGGCAAAAATATGACCGTGTTCCAATATGAAGATGATATCGTCATAGTCGATTGCGGTATGGCGTTTCCAGAAGACGAACTTCTAGGAATCGACGTAGTCATTCCGGATATCACCTATCTCAAAAAAAATATCAGCAAAATAAAAGGCGTTGTTTTAACGCATGGTCATGAGGATCACATCGGATCATTGCCGTATTTCCTAAAGGAAATCAATGTTCCAATTTATGGTACTCGTCTGACTCTTGGACTTGTCGAGAACAAGATGAAAGAGCATAGACTAAATCCAAAACTCATCACCATAACACCTGGACAACATATCAAGCTTGGTGTATTTGACATCGAACCGATTAGAGTATGCCATAGTATAGCGGATGCTGTTGCCTATGCGATCACAACGCCTATCGGAAAAGTTGTCCATACTGGCGATTTCAAGATCGATTTCACTCCTATTGACGGACAAACCACTGACCTGCATCGTTTTGCAGAACTTGGACGTGAAGGTGTCCTAGCTCTTCTGGCAGACAGCACCAATGTTGTCAGAGAAGGTTACACTATGTCCGAAAGCACAGTTGGCGATACATTTGAACAGATTTTCAGACATGCGACATCAAGAATCATCGTTGCTTCGTTCGCATCCAACATCCATAGAGTGCAACAGATTGTGAATGCCGCAAGCATGAACAACAGAAAAGTAGCATTTTCAGGAAGAAGCATGGTTAATGTCTCCAGTGTTGCCATGAACCTTGGATACCTCAAATTGGATGAGGATATTTTGATCGACATTAAAGATATCGACAGATATCCAGACAATGAACTCGTGGTCATAACAACAGGATCACAAGGTGAGCCTATGAGTGCCCTCGCTAGAATGGCGAATTCGGAGCATAGAAATATGGAAATCAGAAAGGGTGACCTGGTCATCTTATCGTCATCCGCTATCCCTGGCAATGAAAAGTCAGTTTACAGAATCATCAATCAGCTCACTAAAAAAGGTGCGACCATGATTTATGAATCTCTTGCTGATGTTCACGTTTCCGGTCACGCGAAAGCAGAGGAACTCAAATTAATGCATTCGCTCGTAAAACCTAAATATTTCATGCCAGTACACGGTGAATCCGTTCATCTTGAGAGACATAAAGAACTTGCAATCGATCTTGGAATGAGTGAAAAAAATGTCTTCATTTTGGCAAACGGCAACGTGCTTGAGTTCGATGGCACCAGTGCAAAATTGGCAAAATCTGTCCCATCCGGACGCATCTTCATTGACGGACTCGGTGTCGGTGACGTAGGTAATATCGTCCTTAGAGACAGAAAACATCTTTCAGAGGATGGTCTGATCATTATCGTTGTAGCCGTCTCAAGCGCCACAGGAGAAGTCATCAACGGACCTGACCTGATCTCCAGAGGATTCGTCTATGTGAGAGAATCTGAGGCTTTAATGGAAAGCGCCCGCGCGGTCGTGGATGCTGAACTCAAAAAATGCTATGAAAAAAATATCAAAGACTGGGCTACACTGAAGTCGTCCGTTAGAGATGCACTCAGCCAGTACATCTATCAAAATACAAAACGTTCACCAATGATTTTACCGGTTTTCATGGAAGTTTAAAAACCACTGAATATGGGGGAAACAAATGAAGAAAATAATATTGGTACTGATTTTGATGGTCTCACTCTCGATTATGTCGGGTTGTGCCTCTGTCCTTGAAAAATATAACGGACCTGTGGATGAAAATGACACAAACACTTTTGTGGTCACTGTAGCTTCGGGTTCGAGCACCACTGGTATAGCCAATCTATTGTTTGAGGAAGGGTTGATTCAAAATGTCAACGCTTTCAAAGCAAAAGTCAAACTGCTTGAAGTGGACGGTCAGATGAAGGCGGGAGATTATAAGCTCTCACCTTCTATGTCTGCCGAGACCATCATTGATAAACTGGTGGACGGAGAAGTATTCGTTGAGACAAACAAATTCACAATTCCAGAGGGTTATGAGATCAGACAGATTGTCGACAAACTTGTGGAACAAGGTATTGTGGATCGCGATGTTTTCATAGATGTTCTCGAAAACCATCCTTTCGACTACGCTTTCCTCGAAGGTGTGGATCGAAGTAAAAGACTTGAAGGCTACCTGTTTCCGGATACTTATGAAGTTCTAAAGAGCGCCGATGAGGTCGCCATAGTCGATAGAATGCTCAAAAGATTCGGTGAAGTATTCAAAACTGAGTATTATGAACGTGCGGTGGAACTTGATATGACGGTTGACGAAGTTATCACATTGGCTTCCATTATAGAACGTGAGGCTCGTGTGGCTGAAGAATTTGAAATAGTCTCCAGCGTATTTCACAATCGTATTGAAATCGGTATGGCGCTGCAGTCATGCGCCACAGTTCAGTATATTCTACAGGAACGCAAACCTGTGCTGTCTTTTGCAGATACAGAGATTAATGACCCATACAACACTTATATCAATGTCGGGTTAACGCCTTCACCGATAGCATCACCGGGCGAACTTGCCATCAAATCGGCTCTTTATCCCGCTGATACAAATTATCTTTATTTTGTGACCACAGAAAATAATGATGGCACCCACTATTTCAACGAAACATTTGCAGGTCACGACAGAGATGCCAAGAAGGGAAAATGATGACATGTCCGACCACAACATAGTCGATGAGCACGTCGAACATTATATCAGGACACTACTTCCGAAATCATCTGGACTTTTGGGTGAACT